>NZ_JBIVXC010000009.1:70054-213447 GCF_044769005.1 Pseudomonas sp. NPDC090755
CAGCGGCTACACCATCGGGCCAGTAACTCGGTGATCCACCGTAGCTGCCGGGCCAGTTTTACGACCGCTTTGCGGTCGATCGCAGGCTTCGCCAGCGCCCACAAGAGCCGACGATGATCGCCGTCATTCTGTGTAGCCGCTGCCGAGGCACGAGGCTGCGATCGACTGCGCAGCAGTCGCAACCCGGTCACCTCGTTGTAACTGACAGACTGAAATCGCCAGGTCTTACGGTCGCTTCGCGACCGATCGCAGCCTGGCGGCAGCGGCTACACCATCGGGCCAGTAACTCGGTGATTAGCTGCCGGGCCAGTTTTACGACCGCTTTGCGGTCGATCGCAAGCTTCGCCAGCGCCCACAAG
Source organism: Pseudomonas sp. NPDC090755 (assembly GCF_044769005.1). Lineage (NCBI taxonomy): Bacteria > Pseudomonadati > Pseudomonadota > Gammaproteobacteria > Pseudomonadales > Pseudomonadaceae > Pseudomonas > Pseudomonas sp. NPDC090755. Next base: position 70,414 of record NZ_JBIVXC010000009.1, read on the forward strand.
AGCCGGCGATGGTCGCCGTCATTCTGTGTAGCCGCTGCCGAGGAACGAGGCTGCGATCGACTGCGCAGCAGTCGCAACCCGGTCACCTCGTTGTAACTGACAGACTGAAATCGCCAGGTTTTACGGTCGCTTCGCGACCGATCGCAGCCTGGCGGCAGCGGCTACACCATCGGGCAATCAAGACAGTAGCTCCCACAACGACCGTGACATGCCGAGCCTCCTTGTGGGAGCCGGCAGCGCCGGCGATGGCTTGGGCAGCGGCTACGGGGCCGCCAGTAACTCGGTGATCCATCGTACCTGCCGGGCCAGATCCTGCACTTTCTCTTCGGGCACCGCCTGCCGTGCCCGGGTGAAGTGGGTCTGGGTCCGCTGTTTCAGGCGCAGCCTGCGTTGCCATTTGACCAGGAAGGCTGGGCTGCGTGCCTGTATCAGCAGCGGGCCGAAGTACAGCTCCTTGTCGCTGTACGGCACCGGCCCGCTGCGCTCGGCGACGATGATTTCGTAGTCGAAGCGGTTTTCCCGCAGCACTTCTTCGCAGAGGATGCGGTAACCGTTGTCCATCAGCCATTGGCGCAAGGGCTGCTCGCCGCCATTGGGTTGCAGGATCAGGCGCTCCTGGCCGCTCAAGTGCGCCTTGCCGCTGTCGAGGATGTCGCGGATCGTCTCGCCGCCCATGCCGCACAGGCTGATCGCGCTAATCCCGTCGCCCGGCTCGATCGCCGCCAGGCCATTGGCCAGGCGCACGGTGATCTGCCCCTCCAGGCCCAGCTCGCGCACGGTACGTTCGGCCGAGCGAAACGGCGTCAGGGCCACCTCGCCAGCCACCGCCGCGCTGATCGCGCCACGGCGCATCAGCGCCACCGGCAGGTAGCCGTGATCCGAGCCGATATCGGCCAGGCGCGCACCGGCCGGGACATGCGCCGCCACGCGCTCCAGGCGCATGGACAATGTCTGTTCGTTCAACGGCAACCCCTTTTCACCACCAAGGTCCGGCACCTGTGGCCGGATCGGGGCGCGATTCTGTCGGGCATTGCCGGGCATTTCAACTTTATGCGACCGCAGTCACAGGACGAAAGGTACCGGTTGCCCCGGCTATCGCTCCAGCAGCGGTGCCAACAGGGCACACATGCCGCGCCAGTGCGAACCTTCCCAGTAGATCCGTTTGCAGCCGTCGCAGCGCAGGAAGCGCGAATAGAGCGCGCCCACCCGTGGCGGTACTTGCGGGCGGGCCAGTTCCGGGCTGATTTCGTGCAGCGCCAGGTTGCAATGAAGGCACAGGCTGAAGGGCCGCACGCTACGCGCAAGGTCGAGGCGCTCGAACACTTCGCGTAGCTGCAGTGAGGGTTTGAGGGCATGCACGTAACAGCCGTGGCTGATGATCCGGCGCTTGAGCAGTTCGCGGTCGCGGGTCAGTACGATGCGTCCATCGCGCGCTGCGATCCCGGCGATCTCGCCATCCTCGAAGCCATTGTCGTAGAGCGTGTCGAAGCCACTCATGCGCAGCAGGCTGGCCAGCCCGCCGAGGTGCGCGTCGGCGATGAAGCGCAGCACCCGTAAAGGTCGCAAGCGCACCTTCAGCAGCGGGCTGATGTCCAGCGCCTCGAACTTGGGGTACACCGCCAGGCGATCGCCGTCGAAGATCAACTGCTCGAAGCCCACCGACTCGTCGTTGAGCAGCACCAGCTCGACCTCGGTGTGCGGTATCCCGAGGGCCTCGATCATGTGCTTGACCGTCGCCCCCTGCGCGCACTCGCAGGTAAAGGACTGGCGCCGCCGTTCGGCCGGCAGGAAATCGTTGAGCTCCTCGTAGAAGCGGAAAGTGGCATGGGTCATGCCCAACAGTATGGCAGGGCGGCGGAATCGGCGAGTTCATCGAAGACGGCGTGGGGCAGCCATTCATCGGCCAGATCCCGCACCCGGAGCTGGCCACTAGACTTCATGGGGGGGACGAAATCAACGCACCTCAACTCAGGAGATCTGTGATGAACAGAACACCTTGGCTGGCGTTGGTAGTGGCGGTTGGGACAATTTCCGGTTGCGCAAGCACAGGCGAGATTGTCGATGTCCCCCTCAAGGCTACCCAGCAGAACGCAGAGCACATCGCCCGGGCCACCCTCAGCCCGGCAGGCAACCAGACCGGCATCCTGCTCACCGTCGGTGGCGTCCCGCACGACCTGGCCGTCCCCAGCCGGCTGGTCACTACCATCTACTCAGGTTCCTGCGAGCACATGAGCGCCCAACCGGCCTACCAGGCCCACCAGGCCAATAGTGTCGATTACCCCTCGATGGCCCCGCGCACCCGGCTCTGGGCCCAGGCGCCGGTGACGTTGGGCGAACTGAGCAAGGGTGACTATGCCTTGCTCGTCAGCACCAGCCCGGCCGACGGTAGCCGTCCGCTGTTCTGCGGCAAGATCAGCGCAGGCTGACCCGGGCACTCACGCGCTACGCAGCGGCTCGTCACTGGCCAGGGTGCGGTCGACCAGGCGAATGCTGTCGCGTCCGCCGCGCTTGGAATCGTAGAGCGCTGCATCGCCTTGCTCGATCAGGGCCGCCAGGCTCGCTGGCGGCTGGTCGAACAGGGTGGCGCCGATGCTCAGGGTCACTGCTTCAGGCGTGGTGAAGGCTTGCGCGGCCGCCTGCTGGAACTGCTCGCGCAGGGTGCCGCCCAGTGCGGTGATGCACGCGCTGGAGGTATTGCTCAGGAGGATGACAAACTCGTCACCCCCCAGTCGTGCTGCCAGCGCGCCTTCGGGCAGGTGCGAGCGGATCATTTCGCTCAGGGTAATCAGCAATCGGTCGCCGGCCAGGTGGCCATGCAGGTCGTTGACGCCCTTGAACCTGTCGATATCGATCAACAGCAGGGCGCCGGGCCGGGTAGGGGAGACGTCTTCCAGCAAGCGCGGTGCGCGCACTTCCAGGGCGCGGCGGTTGTACAGGGCCGTCAGCGGGTCGCGGGCGGCCAGGCGGGCGATGCGTTCCTCGCGGCGGTGACGCTCGGAGCCGGTCATCGACAGGGCGATCAGCATGATCGCCATGGTGCCCTCGACCAGGGAAATCTGGATGATCTGGCCCTGGAAGGCCGCCAGGTCAATCAGCGTGCCCGGCACCACGGCCACCAACGACTTGGCCAGGTAGAACAGCCCGTGGGCCAGCAGTACATAGCGCAGTTGCACCGCGCCGATGCTCAGCGACTTGCCATGGGGACGCAGCAGCAGGCTGGCCCTGAGGGTGAGCACAGCGACCAGCAGCGAGTTGGCCAGCAGCATGACCTTGGACCACCATTGGCCGTCGGGCAACAGCAGCAGGGCGAACCAGCTGGCGAACACCAGGTACCAGGCGCGGGACAGTCGCGTCTGGGTGAAGCGCGCAACGCCCATCAGGAACAGCCAGTGGGCCAGCACCAGCAGGCCGTTGGCGAACCAGATGCCGATCAGCAGCAGGCCGCTCATGCGCAGCAGGGCGAGTGTCGAGCCGACGCTGATGGTGGCAAAGCCTGCGCTCCAGTACAGCAGTGAAGATTCACGGATGCTGCGCCACTCGATCGCCAGGTACAGCCCGGCGGCGGCTGCCAGGGCGATCGAGAGGGTCAGCATCGTAGGAGGGTCGAGCGCCATGGCCAGTCTGTTTTGTGGAAAAGGGACTCGATTGTAAGCGTTCGCGGCGTGTTTTTCCGAGTCCCTCAGGCGCCTGCGGTCACTCCTGGCCCTGGCGCAAGCGGGTACTGATCAGTGCCGCCAGCACAAGCAGCGAGGCAATCACCCACAGGCCGTTGCGGGTGCTGCCGGTGGTCTGCTCGATCAGGCCCATCACCGACGGCCCGACGAAGCCGCCGAGCAGGCCGCAGGTGGTGACGAAGGCCAGTCCCGCCGCCAGGGCGTTGCCGCTCAGGCGGCTGGAGGGGAAGACGAAGATGACCGACTGCACCACGAACAGCATCAACGCGGTCATCGAGAAACCGATCAGGCCGACGAACGAGTTGGACATCGAAGCCACCAGCAGCCCGGCGGCCATGGTCAGCAGGCCGAAGAACAGCAGGGTGCGGCACCGGCCCGGCGTGGTGGCCAGGCGCGGCAGGGTCGCGGCGCCGAGTGCCGCGGCGATCCACGGCACCGAGGTCAGCAGGCCGATCTGCAAAGGCGACAACGCGCCATAGGTGCCGATGATGCCGGGCAGGAAGAAGATCACGGTGTAGATGGTGATCTGATGGACGAAGTACACCGCGATCGCCAGCCAGATCTGCCGGTCGCGGAACATCTGCCCCAGACGGCTTTGCTGCGGCGCGGCAGCGCGTTCGACGTTCAGGCGACGCTCGATGTCCTGGACCTGGGCAGGCGACAGCCAGGGCGCAGAGGCGGGTCCGTCCGGCAGCTTTTTCCACACCACGTAGGCCAGGGCCACGGCCGGCAGGCCTTCGATGACGAACAGCCACTGCCAGCCATGCCAGCCCAGTACGCCATCCATTTCCAGCAGGGCCCCGCCCAGCGGGCCGCTGAGGATGTTGGCCAGGCACACGCCGAGCAGGAAGTAGCCGGTGGCGCGGGCACGCTGTTCGCGGTCGAACCAGTAGGTCAGGTAGAGCATCACGCCAGGGAACAGGCCGGCCTCGGCCACCCCGAGCAGCAGGCGCATGATGTAGAACGAGGTCTCGCCCTGGACGAAGGCCATGCCCGCCGAGAGTAGACCCCAGGTGATCATGATGCGGGTGATCCAGAAGCGCGCGCCGACCCGGTGCATGATCAGGTTGCTCGGCACTTCGGCCAGCGCGTAGGTGAGGAAGAACAGCCCTGCGCCCAGGCCGTAGGCGGCCGCCGACAGGCCCAGGTCGATGCCCATGCTGGCCTTGGCCAGGGCGATGTTGGTGCGGTCCAGGAAGCTCATCACATAGACCACGATGAGCAACGGCATCAGCTTGCGCAGCAGCAGGCCGTTGAGGCGTTGTTCGCTGGCGACGGCAGGCGCGGCAGCCGCTGTCGCGGTGTTGAGGATTGTCATTGTTGTTTCCCCGTTCAATGGTTCTGGCAGGTGCCGCGCACAGGGCGGCACCCACGGGCAGGTCGTCAGCCGCGGCGGATATCCAGCCACACCGCGCCGTCGGGGTACTGGTAGCGCTCCAGGGTATCGGCGCGCATTTCGATGCTGTAGCCCGGGCGCTGTGGCGGCATGTAGCGACCGCGACGGATCACCACCGGGTCGAGGAAGTGTTCATGCAGGTGGTCGACGTACTCCAGCACGCGGTTGTGCAGCGACGCCGAGACGGCGATGTAGTCGAACAGGGCGATGTTCTGCACATACTCGCACAGGCCCACGCCGCCGCCATGGGGGCAGACCGGCACGTCGTACTTGGCGGCCATCAGCAGCACGATCAGCACCTCGTTCAGCCCGCCCAGGCGGGCGGCGTCAAGCTGGCAGAAATCCAGGGCGCCGGCCTGGAACATCTGCTTGAACATCACCCGGTTGTGGCAGTGCTCGCCGGTGGCCACGCCGATCGGCGCGATGCGCTGGCGGATGGCGGCGTGGCCGAGGATGTCGTCGGGACTGGTCGGCTCTTCGATCCACAGCGGCTCGAAGGCGGCCAGGCGGCGCATGTTTTCTACCGCTTGATCGACGCTCCAGACCTGGTTGGCGTCCATCATCAGGGTGTGTTCCCAGCCCATTTCCTCGCGCAGGATGCGCGCGCGGCGAATGTCGTCTTCCAGGTTGGCGCCGATCTTCTGCTTGATGTGGGTCCAGCCGTCGGCGATCGCTTCACGGGCCAACTGGCGCATTTTCTCTTCGCTGTAGCCCAGCCAGCCGGGTGCGGTGGTGTAGCCAGGGTAGCCTTCGCGCAGCATCTGCGCCTCGCGCTGGGCCTTGCCCGGGGCCTGGCGGCGCAGCAGGGCGATGGCTTCTTCGGGGGTGAGCACGTCGGTGATGTAGCTGAAGTCCAGGCAGCGCACCAGTTGCTCGGGCGTCATGTCGGCCAGCAGTTTCCACACCGGCTTGCCTTCGTGCTTGGCCCATAGGTCCCACACGGCATTGACGATGGCGGCGGTGGCCAGGTGGATCACGCCTTTTTCCGGGCCGAGCCAGCGCAGCTGGCTGTCACCGACGGTGAAGGTGTGCCAGAAGGCGCCCATGTCGGCGACGATCTCTTCCAGGGTCAGGCCGACGATCATCGGCGCCAGCGATTGCACCGCGGCCACGCAGATCTCGTTGCCGCGGCCGATGGTGAAGGTCAGGCCATGGCCTTCCAGGCCGGCAGCATCGGTGTGCAGCACCACGTAGGAGGCCGAATAGTCCGGGGCGCTGTTCATGGCGTCGGAGCCGTCCAGCGACAGCGAAGTGGGGAAGCGGATGTCGCGAACACTCAGGTGGGTAATGCGTATGCTCATGGCGGGCTCTTGTTGGGGTGACCTCTGGGAGCCCTGACTGTAGGTTGTCGAGCGATACAGGCATAATCGCCAAATCCTAAGCAGGTATATCGGAATTGATATGTCGTTGAGTCCGCACGATCCGCCGCAGGTGCCCCGCAATTTGGGCGCGCTGAAGATCTCCAGCCGCCAGATCACCCTGCTCAATGCCCTGGGCGAGTTCGGCAACCTGCGCCGCGCCGCAGCGGCCATGCACACCACGCAGCCGGCGGCGAGCCTGTTGCTGCAGCAACTGGAGGACCGTCTCGGTGTGCGCCTGTTCGAGCGCTTGCCCCGGGGCATGCAACCGACGCTCTATGGCGAGGTGATGATCCGCTACGCCCAGGGCGCGCTGCACGAGTTCGAGCACGCCCAGGCGCAGATCGCCGAACTTGCCCGGGGTGCCTCGGGGCTGGTGCGGGTCGGCAGCGTCATGGGGCCGGTGCCGGGCCTGCTGACCCGCGCCGTGCTGGCCTACAAGCGCGACCATCCCAAGGTGCGCATCTCCCTGGAGGTCGGCACCAGCGACACCTTGCTGCCTTCGCTGCTGCGCGGGGATTTCGACGTGGTGGTGGGGCGCCTGCCGGACCAGGGTGACAGCCAGGACCTGAACATCGAACTGCTCGACAGCAACGAGCCGATGCGCGTGGTGGCCCGTGCCGATCACCCGCTGGCGGCAGCCCCGGCGCTGGCGCTGGCCGACCTGGTCGAGCTGACCTGGATCTTGCACCCCATCGGCAGCCCCATGCGCCGCCGGGTCGAGAGCGCCCTTCAGGCAGGCGGCATGGTGCAGTCGCTGGACATCGTCGAGACCGCCTCGATCCTTGCCACCACGGCCATGCTCGAAGCCTCGGACATGATTGCGGTGGTACCCAACGATGTGGCCGAGCATTATGCGCGCTACGCCATGGTTGCCATCCTGCCGGTGGAGCTGCCGATCTCGATGGTCAACCTGGGCCTGCTGACCTTGCGTTCGCGGCCCCGCTCGGTGGCCCTGGACACCTTGCTTGATTACCTGCGGGCGCAATAGCCATGGACTTTCATCTTCAAGAGGCCGCCTGCTGATGCCGTCGGACATTACCCATTCCAGTTTCTGCAACTGGATCCGCTTCAAGCACCTGGTGCTGATCGACACCCTGGCGCGCACCCGCAACATGCACGCCACCGCCACGCGGATGAACCTCAGCCAACCGGCCCTGAGCAAGATGCTGCGTGACCTGGAGGAGCAGTTCGGCTTCGCCCTGTTCGAGCGACTGCCACGCAGCATGCCGCCCACCGAGCTGGGTGAGTACGTGGTGCGCTACGCCCAGGGGGCGCTGGCCGATTCGCAGCAGTTCGTCGACCAGGTCAACCGGCTGCGCAAGGGCGGCCATGGTTCCATCCGCGTCGGCGGGATCTTCGCCGCCACCGCCGTGGTGCTGCCCCAGGCCATCGCTGCGATCAAGGCGCGCAGCCCGTTGCTGTCGATCGAAGTAGTGGAACACTCCAGCGACCACCTGCTGGCGATGATGGAGCAGAACAAGCTCGACCTGATGATCGGCCGCTTTACCGAGGAACGCTTCAGCCAGCAGTTCGACTTCCAGGCGCTGGAGCCTGAACCCTTCAGCCTGGTGGTCAACCGCGAGCATCCGTTGAACCAGCTCGAGTGCACGCCGCTTGAGGCCCTGGGCGACTGGCCGTGGGTGCTGTACCCGCTGGGCACGCCGATTCGCGAGCGCCTGGAGCAGGCCTTCCGGGTCGCCGGCATCGCCACGCCCGCCGACAGCATCGATACCATCTCCATGCCGATGTTCCTGCAACTGCTGCAGTCGGGGCCGATGATCGCCATGTTGCCGCGCTCGATGGTCGCCGCCCAGCTCGCCAGCGGCCAGTTCAGGGAGCTGCAGACCCCCTTGCACCTGGCGCCACTGGAGTACGGCATCATCACCCGCAAGGACGAGCCGCCCACCGGTTCTGCCCGGGATTTCGTGGAGATCCTGCTCGATTTCGCCCGCCAGCGCCGTGCCGGGGAGGGCGGGGCAAGCGATTGATAAACGCGGGTTGTTAAGCGGTAGCGATAACTTCAGGTTATCGCGTGATCGGATCATCTCATTGGGAATGTTGCGCCTGGCTCCTTAGAGTTATCGCAGATTCGCCCGGCAAGCACGGGCGTGGCCATAACAAGACGTCAGCCGCACCGCCCTGAGAGGTCCCATGCAACTGATTGCCAGCACCCTTACCTGCGACCCTGCCGTGATCCGCCTCAACCCCCTGGACAACGTCGTGATCGCACGGCAGGCGCTGCCCGAAGGCCTGCACCTGGAAGTCGAAGCCGTCACCGTTCGCCAGCCGGTTCCCTCGGGGCACAAGGTCGCCACCCAGCGCGTCGAGCAGGGCCAGCCGCTACGCCGCTACGGGCAGATCATCGGCTTCGCCTCCCAGGCCATCGAAGCGGGCGAGCACGTGCATGTGCACAACGTACAGATGGGCGACTTTGCCCGTGACTATGCCTTTGGCGTCGATGCTGTAGGAGCGGGCTTGCCCCGCGATGGCGGGGTGTCGGTCATATCACCCTCGCGGGGCAAGCCCGCTCCTACCGGGTCTGCGTCGGGGCAGGCCAGCGAAGCGCTGTTCCAGGGCATCGTGCGCGCCGATGGCCGGGTCGCCACCCGCAACTATGTCGGCATCCTCACCTCGGTGAACTGCTCGGCGACCGTGGCCCGGGCCGTGGCCGACCACTTTCGCCGGGACATCCACCCCGAGGCACTGGCCGCCTACCCGAACATCGACGGCGTGGTGGCGCTGACCCACGGTGCCGGTTGCGCCGTCGACCCCAGTGGCGAAGCCCTGGGCCTGTTGCGCCGCACCCTGGCCGGCTATGCCGTGCACCCCAACTTCGCCGCCGTGTTGATCATCGGCCTTGGCTGCGAAACCAACCAGATCGAAAGCCTGCTGCACAGCCAGGGTCTTCAGGCGGGGGATCAACTGCGCGCCTTCACCATCCAGGGCGTGGGCGGTACCTCCAGGACCATCGCCAGCGGCATCGAACAGGTCAAGGCGCTGCTGCCCGGGGCCAACCAGGTCAAGCGCGAGCCGGTCAGTGCCCGCCACCTGGTGGTCGGCCTGCAATGCGGCGGCTCCGATGGCTACTCGGGCATTACCGCCAACCCGGCACTGGGCAATGCCGTCGACCGCCTGGTGGCGGCCGGTGGCACCGCGATCCTCTCGGAAACCCCGGAGATCTATGGCGCCGAGCACTTGCTGACCCGTCGCGCCGTCAGCCGCGAGGTGGGCGAGAAACTCATCGCCCGAATCCACTGGTGGGAAGACTACTGCCAGCGCATGAACGCCGAACTGAACAACAACCCCTCGGCCGGCAACAAGGCCGGTGGCCTGACCACCATCCTGGAAAAATCCCTGGGCGCGGTGGCCAAGGCCGGCTCCAGCAATCTGGTGGATGTCTACCAGTACGCCGAAGCCGTGCGCGCTCAGGGCCTGGTGTTCATGGACACCCCCGGCTACGACCCGGTCTCGGCCACCGGGCAAGTCGCAGGCGGCGCCAACCTGATTGCCTTCACCACGGGCCGTGGCTCGGCCTACGGCTGCGCCCCGGCGCCGTCGATAAAGCTTGCGACCAACAACCGGGTGTTCGAGCACCAGGAAGAGGACATGGACGTCAACTGCGGCGGCATCGCCGACGGCTCCACCAGCATTGAGGAACGTGGCGCCTACATCTTCGAACAAATGCTGCGCATCGCCTCGGGCGAGCGCAGCAAGAGCGAACAGCACGGCTATGGGCAGAACGAGTTCGTGCCCTGGCAGATCGGTGCCGTGACCTGATTGACAGCCCTGCAACCTTCTTGAGGCGAAACGCATATGCACCCTAGCGGATACAACTTCATTGCCGGCCAGCGCAGCGCCCTGGGCGACACCCTGGTCTACAGCGTTGACGCCCACACCGGCGAGCGCCTGCCCGGCGCCTTCCACCAGGCCACCCTGGCCGAGGTCGATAACGCCGTGGCCGCTGCCAGCGCCGCATTCGCGCTGTATCGCAACCTGCCAGCGGCACGCCGTGCCGCGTTTCTCGACGCCATCGCCGACGAGCTTGATGCCTTGGGCGACGACTTCATCGCCTTGACCTGCCAGGAAACCGCACTGCCCAGCGCCCGTATCCAGGGCGAGCGCGGTCGCACCAGCGCTCAGATGCGCCTGTTCGCCCAGGTGCTGCGCCGGGGTGACTTCTACGGGGCACGTATTGACCGGCCACTGCCGACGCGCACGCCGCTGCCGCGCCCGGACCTGCGCCAGTACCGCATCGGTGTCGGCCCGGTGGCGGTGTTCGGCGCCAGCAACTTCCCCCTGGCGTTCTCCACGGCTGGCGGTGATACCGCCGCCGCCCTGGCCGCCGGTTGCCCGGTGGTGTTCAAGGCCCACAGCGGCCACATGGCCACCGCCGAGCGGGTGGCCGAGGCGCTGATCCGCGCCGCCGAGCGTACCGGTATGCCGGCCGGGGTGTTCAACATGATCTTCGGTGGCGGCGTCGGCGAGGCGTTGGTCAAGCACCCGGGCATCCAGGCGGTGGGCTTTACCGGTTCGCTCAAGGGCGGTCGCGCGCTGTGCGACATGGCTGCGGCCCGGCCGCAACCGATCCCGGTGTTCGCCGAGATGTCGAGCATCAACCCGGTGATCGTGCTGCCCCAGGCCCTGGCCAGTCGTGGTGTGCACATGGCCAGGGAGCTGACTGCCTCGGTGGTGCAGGGCTGCGGCCAGTTCTGCACCAATCCCGGCCTGGTCCTGGGCATCCGCTCGCCAGCCTTTAGCGCCTTCATCGAACACCTGACCGGTTACATGGCCGAGCAGGCGCCGCAGACCATGCTCAATGCCGGCACCTTGAACAGCTACAGCCATGGCGTACAGGCGCTGCTGGCGCATCCGCGCATCAAGCACCTGGGCGGCCTGGCGCAGCAGGGCAACCAGGCCCAGCCGCAACTGTTCGAAGCCGATGTCAGCCTGCTGCTGGAACAGGACGAGCTGCTCCAGGAAGAAGTCTTCGGCCCGTGCACGGTAGTGGTACAGGTGAAGGACGAGGCCGAACTGCTGCGCGCCGTTGCGGCCCTGCGCGGCCAGCTCACCGCCACGCTGCTGGCCGACGAGCAGGACCTGGCGGCATTCGGGCAACTGTTCGGCGTGCTGGAAGTGAAGGTCGGCCGGGTGCTGCTCAACGGCTACCCGACCGGTGTCGAGGTGTGCGATGCCATGGTCCACGGCGGCCCGTACCCGGCCACCTCCGATGCTCGTGGCACCTCGGTCGGCACCCTGGCCATCGACCGCTTCCTGCGCCCGGTGTGCTACCAGAACGTGCCTGATGCCTTGCTGCCCGAAGCCCTGCAGAACGCCAACCCGCTGGGTATCCAACGCCTGGTCGATGGCACATTCAGCAACGCGGCCTTGAGCTGATCACGGAGCCACTGGCATGACAGACGTCAAACGCTACGACGCCCTCCGGCTCGCCGCCCACGTCGAGCAGTTGTTCGAAGCCGCCGGGGCCGATGCCGAGGTCGCCCGGGTGGTGACCCGGGTGCTGCTCGAAGGCGAGCTGCTGGGGCATCGCACCCACGGCCTGAACCTGGTCAGCCGCTACATCGGCGGCATGCTGGCCGGGCAGGTCAAGGCCAGCGCCGGGCTGCTCGAACAGGTCTCGAACAACGGCATCTCGGCCCTGTTCGACGGCCACTACGTGCTCGGCCCGTATTGCGTCAGCCGCGCCCTGGACTGCGCGGCCAAAGGGGCGACGGAGCAGGGCATCGGCATCGCCGTGGTGCGCCGCGCCGCGCATATCGGTTGCCTGGCCGCCTACCTCAAGCCCTTCACCGACCGTGGCCTGCTGGCCATGGTCTATTCCTCCGACCCGTCGGTGGGGCTGGTGTGTGCCCACGGCGGCATCGACCCGGTCTACACACCCAACCCGATTGCCGCCGGCATTCCGACCTGCGGCGAGCCGATCCTGCTGGATGTGAGCATGTCCACGGTCACCCTGGGCCTGCTCGGCCAGTGCCGTGATGCCGGCAGCACCCTGGCGCATCCGGTGCTGGTGAGCAACGACGGGCGGCTGAGCAATGATCCCCGTGACTTCTTCACCACCCCGCCGGGCAGCATCCTGCCCCTGGGCGGCCAGGCCTTCGGTCACAAGGGCTTCGCCCTGGCGATCCTGGTCGAGGCCCTGACCTCGGGCCTGGCCGGCCATGGGCGCAAGGATGCCCCAGACCAGTGGGGCGCCTCGGCCACCACGGTGGTCATCGACCCACGCTTCTTCGGCGGGCTGGAGGCCTTCACGGCTGAAAGCAGCTTCCTCGGCCAGCTGATCCTGGCCAGCCGCCCGCTCGACCCCGAGCGCCCGGTGCGCCTGCCCGGCCAGGCCGGCCTGCGGCTGCGCGAGCGAGCCCTGCGTGAGGGCGTGAGCCTGGCGCATAGCGTGGTCGAGTCACTGGACCAGATCGCCGGGCAGTTGCAGCAGCCCACTCTTTCGCAATGACCGACCCTTACCATAGGCGTGCAGACATGACAAAACACTCGAACAACAACGCACCGTTGCAACTGGACCAGAACGCCGCCGTGCTCAACACCGGCAGTTGGGTCGGACGGGTCTGGCTGCCAGGGCAGGGGCCGGCAGTGGTGCTGGTCAAGGCCGGTGCCGTGCACGATATCAGCGCCCATGTGGCGACTGTCTCGGCCCTGCTGGAAGTGGCTGACCCGGTGGCGTACCTGCGCTCGCTGCCGCTGGGCGAGGCCCTGATCGAACTGCCTGCCTTGCTGGACAACAGCGACCCGAACCGACGCGATCAATCCTTGCCCTGGCTGCTGGCGCCGATCGACCTGCAGGCGGTCAAGGCGGCGGGTGTGACCTTCGCCGCCAGCCTGCTGGAGCGGGTGGTCGAGGAACAGGCCAAGGGCGACCCGGCCAAGGCCGAGGCGATCCGCGACACCCTGGCCCAGCGCATCGGCGCCGACCTCTCGCAGATCGTCCCGGGTTCGGCCCAGGCCCAAGCCCTGCGCAAGGTCCTGATAGAGCAGGGCCTGTGGTCGCAGTACCTGGAAGTGGGCATCGGCCCGGACGCCGAAGTCTTCACCAAGGCTCAGCCGTTGTCGGCGGTCGGTCATGGCGCCGACATCGGCATTCACCCCAAGTCGAGCTGGAACAACCCGGAGCCTGAAGTGGTGCTGGCGGTGTCGAGCAACGGCACCATCCATGGCGCCATGCTCGGTAACGACGTCAACCTGCGCGACTTCGAAGGCCGCAGTGCCTTGCTGCTGTCCAAGGCCAAGGACAACAACGCCTCGACCGCGCTCGGGCCGCTGCTGCGCCTGTTCGACGAGACCTTCAGCCTGGACGATGTGCGTAACGCCGAGGTGGACCTGCGCGTCGAAGGGCAGGACGGTTTCATCCTCCAGGGCCGCAGCTCCATGCGCCAGATCAGCCGCGACCCGGCTGACCTGGTCCGCCAGACCCTCAACGAAAACCATCAGTACCCCGACGGCCTGGTGCTGTTTCTCGGTACCCTGTTCGCCCCCAAGCAGGACCGCGACCAACCGGGCAGTGGCTTCACTCACAAAGCGGGCGACCTGGTGGCGATCAGCAACGCGCAACTGGGCACCTTGAGCAACCGCGTCACGACCAGCGACCAGGCGCCGCAGTGGGACTTCGGCCTGCGCGCACTGATCGAGAGCCTCGGCCGGCGTGGCCTGCTCGACGCCGCCGTGACCGCGCGCCAGCCCTGATTGTCTGCATTACCCAAGGAAGAGCCGGTAACCGGTGAAGGATCGCCCGGGCATTGCAACCGCTGCAAAAATAATAATAAGGGCCATCAGATGAACACACTGAAGAAGTATCAAAGCATCACGGTTGTCTTCCTGCTGTTGATTGGCATCATCAACTACCTGGACCGTAGCGCGCTGTCGATCGCCAACACCTCGATCCAGAAGGACATGGCGATCAGCCCGTCGCAGATGGGTATCCTGCTGTCGGCGTTCTCCATCGCCTACGCGTTCGCCCAGTTGCCCATGGGGATGATCATCGACCGCCTGGGCAGCAAGATCGCCCTGGGTGCGTCGCTGATGGCCTGGTCGGTGGCCCAGGCGACCTTCGGCATGGTCAACAGCTTTGCCGGCTTCATGGGCTTGCGGGTGCTGCTGGGGATCGGCGAGGCGCCCATGTTCCCCTCGGCGGCCAAGGCCCTGTCCGAGTGGTTCGATGCCAATGAACGCGGCACGCCCACGGGCATCGTCTGGTCCTCGACGTGCCTGGGCCCATGCCTGGCGCCGCCCTTGCTGACCTTGTTCATGGTCAACTTCGGCTGGCGCGGGATGTTCATCATCACCGGGGTGCTCGGCATCGTCCTGGCCCTGTGCTGGCTGACGTTCTACAAGAGCAAGGCGCGTTACCTGGCCGAGCTTGCGGCCGAGGGCAAACCCTTGCCGGGCGAACACAAGGCCCAGGTGCAGGCGGCCAACCCGCCGGCAGCGAAGGGCTCGTACTTCGCCGGCTGGCTCGACCTGTTCAAGCACCGCAGCACCTGGGGCGCGGTACTGGGCTTCATGGGTGTGATCTACATGCTCTGGCTGCACCTGACCTGGCTGCCTGGCTACTTCGAGCGCGAGCACGGGTTGAACCTGTACAAGACCGCCTGGGTCGTATCGCTGGCCTACGGTTTTGGCGCGGTGGGCACCATTGTCGCCGGGCGCTTCTGCGACCTGCTGGTGCGCCGGGGCATGAGTATCCTGGCCAGCCGCAAGTTCAGCGTGATCACCGGCCTGGTGCTGGCGGCGCTGTTCACCTTGCCGCTGTCGTTCGTCACCGGCCTGACCGGCTGCATCATCCTGCTGTGCCTGGCGCTGTTCAGCATCAACATGGCCAGCGCCACCGCCTGGATGATCGTCAACACCATCGTCGACAGCCGCCGGGTGGCCTCGTTCGGCTCGATTCAGAACTTTGGCGGCTACATTGCCGGTTCCGTCGCACCGATCGTCACCGGCTTCAGCATCCAGTACTCGGGGTCGTTCAATACTGCGTTCATGATCAGCGCGATTGTTGCCCTGTGCTCGGCCGTGGCCTACTTCCTGCTGCTCAAGGCACCGATCGGCAACAGCCAGCCTGCGCCTGAGGCGATGACGGCGGTGACCGAGTAACCCAGGGGGCGGGCATTCGACCTGCCCCTGGCGCCTGAATCTCTGCTATGCCTAATAGGTTGAAGCCTTGGTGTCAGGCGTGGTTGGCGAGGCATGAACACACCTGTATGGCTGCCGCCCGCCTGTGGCCTCGGCGCCCTGCAGGTGGGCGTGGCGAAGGGTGCCGAGCCTGACCGGGAGGTGCCCCATGCTGTACATCATTCACTGGACCATCGCCACGGAAAACCGCAACGCCGCCATGGTCCGCTTCAATCAGACCGGCGGTGCTCCACCTGCTGGTCTGAAGATCCTTGGTCGCTGGCATGCCGTCGGCAGTAGCCAGGGCTTTGGCGTGGTCGAGGCCGATAACGTGAACCTGGTGTTCCAAATGGTGCTGGAATGGAGCGATCTGATGAACGTGCAGGTCTTTCCAGCGGTCACTGACGAACACCTGGCGCCGTTGCTCAAGGCGGCTGTTAACCGGATGAGTGTTTGAGTTATTCCGCTCCGTTGCGCAGCAGTCGCAATCGGGTCGATGCGTGGGGGCCGGTGTTGCGGCCGCTACGCGCCCGATCGCAGCCTGGCGGCAGCGGCTACAGTGGTCCGCTGTCGGGATTGGTGTAGCCGCTGCCGAGGTACGAGGCTGCGATCGACTGCCTGTAGGAGCGGGCTTGCCCCGCGATGCGTCGCAACGTTCAATCGCGGGGCAAGTCGGCCGCTACGGGCCCCGGGTAACCAGCGTTTTAGGCGCATAGAGCGCACTCTGGAACTCAGGCACGTACTCGTATTTCACCATTTTCCCAAGCTTCAACGCGCGGATGTAGCTCGACAGGCTGCCGTCGCCCAGGACCAGCGTCGCCGAGGCCTCGTCCATGCTGGAAGTGTGGCTGAGTTGGCGAGAGACGGCATAGCCATAGGTCAGCCGGTCGTTGTGGTCCAGGTTGGTGAAACTGTTGGTCACCAGGCCGACTTCACTGGAAAGGTCGGTAAGTTTCTTCCCCATGAAGCTCACATCGACCTTGCCCGTCCGGCTGTCCAGGATGTCATAGGACACCGACCCCTCAGCTTCCCGGCGGTTGATACCCGTCAGCCATTTCGGCAGGTTGTAGCCCACAACGCCACGGACCCTCGCCAGCTCGGTATTGACCGGCAGTTTGAGCACATAGCCCCAGAAGTCCTTCGACATCGACTGGCCGATCAGCGAGACGGGGCCGAGATTGGCGTTGCCGGGTGTGTTGGTGACGATCGACAGGGCCACTTCGTTGTAGCTGTCATTGTCGCAGTAGTCATAGGTGTAGGCGGTGAAGGCCACCAGCCCCCGGCCTGGCCAGACCTGCAGCGGCTGGACCTTGTCCAGCACCGGGGCAGGGATCAGCGCCCGGAGCCGATCCAGGTCCGCGGTGTAGACCGCCGTTATCCGGCTGTTCCTGTAGTAGAAATTCGGCGAATACGATTCGAAACCGATGTCGACCTTGTGCTTCTCCAGTCCCTCGAACCAACTCAGGTCAATACCTGGAGACTCGGCTGCAATCACCGACAGGGGTGGGTTGGAGCGATAACGGTCGTACAGGCCGCCCTTGAGCACTGGCACCTGATGACCGGCGATGTCGATCAGCGTGCTGTCGGCAGGGCCGGGCATGCCTGCGGCGTGTGCGAAGGGGGGCAGGAGCATTCCTGTCATTACGGCGGCGCTTGCGAAATTCACGTTGTACGCTCTCCAGAGGGTGGGCTGCGGTCAGGGATCTTTAGCTTGCCGAGGCCTACCCTAAGGTTAAAGTCAACTTTAATGTCAAGCGTCCGTCGGCGACCTTCAGGAGCCCTTGCCGTCCCCCACCATGCTCGGGCTATGATCAGGCCAAAAGAACCGGACGTTCTGGCCTATGCCCGTTGACCTGCAAACGCTGTACCCCAAACTGATCCACCTGATGCTGGACACGGTGTTCGTGGTCGACAGGGATAACCAGATTGTGTTCGTGAGCGATGCCTGTGAGGCGCTGCTCGGCTACCGTGCCGAGGAGCTGACCGGCACCCCGATCACCGACTACATCCACCCCGACGACCTGGCGGTCACGCGGGCCTCCATCGTCCGGGTGATGAATGGTCAATCCCACGTCGATTTTCGCAACCGCTATGTCCGCAAGGATGGCGGCGTCGTCTACATCCTCTGGGCGGCCTTCTGGTCCGAAGAGGTGGGGGCGCGCATCGGTGTCGCGCGTGACGTGACGGCCCTGCGGCAGGCCGAGGAGGAGTTGCGCTTCCTGGCCCACCATGACCCGCTGACAGGCCTGACCAACCGCTTACTGTTCAATGATCGGCTGGGCTCGGCGTTGCGAGCGGCGCACCGGCACACCCATACGCTGGCGCTGCTGTTTCTGGATATCAATGACTTCAAGGGCATCAATGATGTCCATGGCCATGCGGCGGGCGATCGGGTGCTCTGTGCGATTGCCCGACGGCTGGAAAGCTGCGTACGCGAGACGGATACGGTGGCGCGGATGGGCGGCGATGAATTCACGGTGCTATTGACCGATGTCCCGTCGCAGGAGGCCGTGGCCGAGAAGGTGGCGCAGATCCTCGCGGCCATGGCCGAACCCCTGGGCGCCGAGTTCGGCGCGATCAACATGCCGTCCTGCAGTATCGGCGTGGCCCTGTATCCCGCGGACGGGGAGGACGCCGATACGCTGCTCAGCCATGCCGATGACGATATGTACCGGATCAAAAGGCAGCGTTGTGCAGTGGGGTGATGCACGCTGCAGGGCATCTTTGACATAGCGGTATCAAAATCTTAATGGGGCAACCACTCGCCCCGACTCGGGTCGTGCCTGCTCGTCACCTCGTCCTGCCCGGGGCAACACTTACTTCGCCAATTCAGATTCAAGTATCGGAAACTCTGGATGGTAGATTTTTTTTTGCTGTTTCTATACTGGCCCCATTCTGAAGTTCAAATACTCAGGGGGCAATAACAACTAGAATGCTACACGTCGAATCGGAACAAGTATACGGGTGTATGGCTTGCTCTGGTTTTGAGCATCTGTAATTTGCTTAGTTGAATAATAAGAACGGCGCTCGATTCAGTCCGAATGCGTGGGCGCTACAACATCTTCTATAGCTATTAATCAGAGCCTGAAAAATGAACTTCTACGAAATCATCGGCTATGACCGTGACGGAACTGTTCGTGAGCTTGATACCGCGCTAAACAAGGGGACCCTGACCACAAGGGATGTGACGTTTTCAGCACTTGGTTTCAATGCCCCCGGCTGGATTGCAGCCTCCTCGATGTCGATTCTTTACTCAATATCGGGCCACCATGCGCCGCTGGCCATATTGATTGCTTACTTCTTTCCCATGCTGGTCATGGCGTTCTGCATGATTTCCCTCACTCGCCAGGCACCGTCGGCTGGTGGGGTCTTTACATTCACATCGCGTTTTCTCCATACCCGCGTCGGGACCATCCTCGGCTGGGCATACGCTGTTGCCTGCACGGCAGTAATGGCCATGTGTGCAATTATCGGAACCGAATACATTCAGGCGTTGTTCCCGGCCCTGGCGAGTCCGCTCAACGCCAAACTGATTGGCACAGCGATGGTGCTGACGTTCCTGGCCATCTCCTGCAAGGGGGTCAATGCCACGGCCAAGATAGCCAGTGTTTTCCTGATTTTCGAGATCAGTGTGGTCGCCGGGCTCGGGCTGATGGGCATCATCGACCCTCAGGTTCCTGACCTGTCGCTTGTCTCCATGTATACGCCATCAGGGCTGGAGGGCTGGTCGGTCATCGGGCCAGGCGTGCTGTTCGGCGTGTGGATGCTGGCCAACTTCGACTCTGCGATCAACTACATCGAGGAGTCGCGGACCCCCGTTCGAACGATTCAACGCTCCATGTTGCTGGTGCTGACGTCCGCCTTCGTGATCTACACCCTTGCGGCTATCGGCTGGCAGTATGCCGTGCCGGTGGAGAAACTGGCGGCCATTATCGAGGACGGCAACGGTGGGCCAATCGCAGCGGTGGCGAACGTCTACTTGCCACCGGCCCTGGCCTGGATTGCCTTGTTCGTCGTGATTACTTCGGCCTGCGCCGGCTTGCAGATTTCTTCGAGTGCGGCTGCCCGCACGCTGTATCGAATGAGTGAGGAAGGGCACCTGCCGCAAGCCCTCAGTGTCGTTAACAAGGCAAAGTCGCCATGGCTCTCCAGCGTGATCGTCTCGGCCGTTGCCATTGCACTGCTGTGGTGGAAACCGCTGGATAAAATCTCCTGGTACTACGATGTCGTGACCATCACGCTGGTGATGTCCTATATGGCCGCTATCGCCGCCTTTATTGTCATGACGTTCCGCCGCCAGCGTCCGGGTATCGCGCTGGTACTGTCGTTGCCTGCGGCACTCGCCATGCTTGTCCTGGGATACATCGGTTATACCGCCGGTGCCAATCCGGTATCGCCAGAAGATCAATACACCGCCTGGTACCTTGGCGCGCTCACGATACTGTCCGGTGTACTGATTCTGGTATGGCAATCGCGTGTTTCCAGAAAGCCGGTACTTTCCAAGTTTCAACAATCCTGATTTCCACGCGCGACGTTCATTCAACAATAACGGGAGAACCTATGAAGCGTGTTGTCGTTATCACCGGCGCAGGAAAGGGCATAGGGCTAGCCATTGCCAAGCGCTTTGCTGCAAGTGGCGATCATCTGGTCCTCAACTACTTCGACGACAAGGATCAACTGGACGCCGTCATACGCATTGCCCAGGACAACGGCGGCGACGGGATCACCGTTCAAGCCGATGTCAGTCAACCCGAAGCCGCGGCCGGCATCATCGAGCAAGCGCAGCGCCGCTACGGCAGGGTCGATGTACTGGTCAACAATGCCGGGAGACTGGTCTCGGCAACGGTCGAGCAAACCACCTGGGCGCAGTGGGAGCAGATGATCAGTACCAATCTCGGCGGGACCTGGGCCTGCATGCAGGCGGTCTTGCCGGGCATGCTGGCACGTGGTCAGGGGCGGATCATCAACATCAGTTCCGAGTTGGGACTCATTGGATTTGCGACTTATGCCGCGTACTGCGCCTCCAAGGGCGGGGTCATCGCGCTGACCAAAGCGGTGGCCAAGGAAGTTGCCCCACGCGGCGTACTGGTGAATTCAGTGGCACCGGGGCCGATCGAAACCGACATGTTGGTCAACGACACCATCGAATACAACGACGAGACGCGCGCGACTATCCCGTTGAAGCGCTTCGGAAAGCCCGACGAAATTGCAGCCATGGTCGAAGCGCTGGCAGGGCCGGCGGGAGATTACATGGTGGGGCAGGTGGTCAGTCCCAATGGCGGGGCGGCGATCTAGCTGGATGTCTGGCTACTTCAATCCCATGCAGCCATGAGTCAAGCCGTCCATTAAGTGGCTCTTATTCTACTAATAAAAAGGATACAACATGAGCGCAGTGATGATCACCGGTGGTTTAGGTTATGTTGGCAGGTACCTGACCAAGAAACTCAGCGAACAAGGCGTCAATGTCATCAGTTATAATCGTGACTACTCGGAAACCAGGACCGAGTTCATGACGCCGGTACAGGGTGAACTGTACGATATCCCCAGGATCGTCAAAACCATCAAGAAATATGACGTCACTCGCGTGATTCATACCGCGGCGATGTCACATCCCGATCTGTCCATAGACCTGCCCATCACCACCGTGGCCGCTAACATCGAGGGCACCATCCATTTGCTTGAGGCAATGCGACTGGCGGGTATCAAGAAATTTGTCAACTTTTCATCCGAAACGGTGTACGGGCATTTCGAGGGTGTTATCAATGAGCAGACACCGCCTTATCCGACAACGCCTTATGGCGTGACCAAACTGGCCACCGAGCATTTTGGCCGGGTTTACAATGAGCTGTATGGCATGGAAGTGATCTCGCTACGGATTGCCGAAGTGTATGGCCCTGAAAATAAAATGCCGCAAATCCTCCGGGATATCCTGAAAGCAGTTCATCGGGGTGAAACCTTCTCCTTGCCTTCTGGCGGCGATCATCGATTCCACTACATCCACGTGGAAGATGTTGTGCGCGCCGTCCTGATGGCGGCTGACACCCGCGACCTGAAGGGAGGGGTATTCAATATCGCCGGTGACCGCTCATGGACGCTGCATCAAGCCATCGACGTCATCCGCAAAATCATTCCCGATGCGCGTATCGAAGTGGGCGATGGCTACTGGCATCTGGATCGGCATGGGGAATGGGACCTGAGTGCTGCCGAGCGAGAGTTGGGCTATCGCGCCCAATGGTCGCTGGAAAAAGGCCTCAGCCATTACTCCGACTGGCTGAAGGATCACGAGTATTGATCGCGGGCGCAGTCGTTGGCAGTTCGATAACGTACAACATCAACTGGTGATCAAGCATGATTGAAAATCCCATTGCCTGGCCAAACGGCGCGCGCTGCGCCGTGGCCTTTACCTTCGATATGGATGCAGACAGCATTCTGCATGTGGCGCACCCCAAGGATTCGGCGGCACGCGTTGCAAGTATTTCGATGCTGCACTACGGGCCGAAAGTGGCGATTCCGAGGATTTTGCAAACCTATCGACAGTTCGATATCAAACAGACGTTCTTCATTCCGGCCTGGTGCATGGAGCAATACCCGCAGGCCATCGAGGCAATCGTCGAAGATGGACACGAAATCGCCCATCACGGCTACATACATGAACATCCAAACGAGCTGAGTCGGGAAGAAGAAGCGTACTGGCTCGACCGCGGGTGCGACACCATCAAGCGATTCACCGGCCAGGCGCCACGGGGGTGGCGCGCGCCGCTGTATAACATGTCGGAGCACTCGGCTGACTTGTTGATCGAGCGCGGCTTCAGTTATGACGCTTCGTTGATGGGGGATGATGTGCCTTATCTGTTGCGCACGCAGGCCGGAACCTTGGTGGAGCTTCCCTCCAGCTGGGCGCTGGATGACTGGCCCCAGTACATGCACAGCATCGATCTTGATTTCCAGATGCCGATCCAGTCGCCGCAACGTGCCGTCGAGGTGTTCAGGGCCGAGTTCGATGCCGCCTGGGAGTATGGCGGACTCTTCGTACCCGTCTGGCATCCATTCCTTTCCGGTCGCTTGTCACGCTGGAATGAAGTGTCGAAGTTGATCGAATACATGATGGCCAAAGGTGATGTCTGGTTTGCCCGGATGGATGAGATTGCCGCGCACGTCCAGCACAGTGTCGCCACGGGTGCCTATGAACCACGGATCGACAGGCTGCCGTATTACCAGGGCATGGTCAAAGCGCATCGATAGTCAGCCTTGAATGCGCGCCAACGCCTGGCCCAGGTCGGCGCGCAGGTCTTCGACATCCTCGACACCCACTGACAACCGCACCAGCGCATCACCTATCCCCAGCTGCGCCCGGGTGGGTGCGGGGATGCTGGCGTGGGTCATGATCGCCGGGTGTTCGATCAGGCTTTCCACCCCGCCCAGGCTCTCGGCCAGGGCGAAGATCTGCACCGCTTCGAGAAAGCGTTTGGCGCCGGCCAGGTCGCTGTTCAGGTCCAGGGAAATCATCCCGCCGAATCCGCGCATCTGCCGCTGCGCCAGTTCGTGCTGCGGGTGCGACGGCAAGCCCGGGTAATAGACGCGCGCCACCTGCGGCTGATGCGCAAGCCATTGCGCCAGCTCCAGCGCGTTGCTGCAGTGGCGCTCCATGCGCAGGGCCAGGGTCTTCACCCCGCGCAGGGTGAGGAATGCGTCGAACGGTCCGGCGATTGCGCCCACCGCGTTCTGCAAAAAGCCCAGGCGCTCGGCCAGTTCTGCATCCTGCCCTACCACCGCAATGCCGCCGATCACATCGGAGTGGCCGTTCAGGTATTTGGTGGTCGAGTGCAGCACGATATCGAAGCCCAGCTCCAACGGACGTTGTACCCAGGGGCTGGCAAAGGTGTTGTCGGCCACGCAGAGGATGCCCCGCTCGCGACAGGTGCGCGCCACGGCGGCCAGGTCAGTCAGGCGCAGCAAGGGATTGCTCGGCGTTTCGACCCAGACCATGCGCGTGTCTGGCTCAAGCGCCGCTTCGAAGGCTGCCAGGTCGGTCAGGTCGACGAAGCTGAAGCGATGCCCGGCGCTGCGCCGGCGCACCCGTTCGAACAGTCGGAAGGTACCGCCATACAGGTCATTGCCGGAGACGATGTGCGCGCCTGCGTCGAGCAGTTCGAGGACGGTGGAGATCGCCGCCAGCCCCGAGGCGAAGGCGAAGGCTCGGGTACCGCCCTCAAGGTCCGCCACGCAGCGTTCCAGGGCCCAGCGCGTGGGATTGTGCGAGCGCCCGTAGTCGAGGCCCTTGTGCACACCGGGGCTCTGCTGCGCATAGGTGGAGTTGGCGTAGATCGGCGGCATCAGCGCCCCGGTGGAGGGGTCCGGTGACTGTCCGGCATGGATCACCCGGGTGGCGAAGCCGCGCGGCGCGCCGGTTTCATCGTGCTGGCTCATGGCAGGGACCTGCGTAAGTGGTTGAGCATGTCGACCCGGGTAATCACGCCGTGAAAGCCCGAAGCGTCTTCGATGATCGCCACCAGCCCACGGTCGAGCTCGGCCTGCAGTTCAGCCAGGCTGGCGCTGGGCGACAGGGTTTCGAGCTTGTCGGTCATGACGCTGGCCACGCTCATATGAAAGTGCGAAGCGTCCTGGTGCACGCCCAGCAGGATATCGGACTCATCGATCACCCCGACCAGCCGCTGTCCATCCGCCAGCACCGGCAGTTGCGACACATCTGCCAGGCGCATGCGCTGGAAGGCGGTGAGCAGGGTGTCGTCCGGGCCCACGCTGATCACCCGGCCATCCTCGAAGCGCCGCGCGATCAGGTCGCGCAGATCGCCGTAGCGCTTGCGCGCCAGCAAGCCCTGATCGGTCATCCACTGGTCGTTGTAGACTTTCGACAGGTAGCGGGTGCCGGTGTCGCAAACGAAGCTGACCACCCGTTTGGGCTCGGTCTGCTCGCGGCAGTAGCGCAGCGCCGCCGCCAGCAAGGTGCCGGTCGAGGAGCCGCCGAGAATGCCTTCGGCGCGCAGCAGTTGGCGGGCATGGTCGAAGCTTTCCTCGTCGCTGATGGAGTAGGCCTGGCGCACGCTGGACAGGTCGGCAATGGACGGAATGAAGTCTTCGCCGATACCTTCGACCGCCCAGGAACCGGGCGTACCGAGGGTACCGCTGCGGCTGTATTCGGCGACCACCGAGCCGACCGGATCAGCCAGGACCATGCCCAGGTCCGGTTGCACGCGGCGAAAGAAGCGGGTCAGCCCGGTCAGCGTGCCGGCCGAGCCGACGCCGACGACGATGGCGTCCACATCATGCTGGGTCTGCGCCCAGATCTCCGGCGCGGTGCTGCTCTCATGGGCCAGCGGGTTGGCCGGGTTGTTGAACTGATCGGCGAAGAAGGCGTCGGGAATCTCCTGCGCCAGCCGTGCTGCCACATCCTGGTAGTAGTCGGGATGGCCCTTGCCGACGTCGGAGCGGGTGATGTGCACCTCGGCGCCCATTGCCTTGAGGTGCAGGACCTTCTCGGTGGACATCTTGTCCGGCACCACCAGCACCACCCGGTAGCCCTTGGCACGGCCGACCAGGGCCAGGCCCAGGCCGGTGTTGCCGGCGGTGGCTTCGACGATGGTGCCACCGGGTCGCAGGCGGCCGTCGCGCTCGGCGGTGTCGATCATCGCCAGGCCGATGCGGTCCTTGATCGAACCGCCGGGGTTTTGCGATTCGAGCTTGAGAAACAGTGTGCACGGACCGGTATCGAAGCGGCTGACACGCACCAGCGGCGTATTGCCGATCAGCTCGAGTACGGCGGGGCGGGTGTCGTTCGGCATGTCGTCACCTCGCGGCGGACATTCGCACTGGATGGACGGCAACCTGTGGCGAAGCGTTGCGGATCGTCGCAGGAAAAGCCTCGTTTCGACCATAGGCCGGGATTGCACCCGCCGCAACCGTCTGCAGCCAGTCGGTTACGTTGTCGACCAAGGGCGACGCGAGCGGGTTCGGTGCCACGGTCACTCGCCATAACCAGGGTCCATGTAGAACGGCACCTTGGCATTTTCTTGCTGTTCATCCCAAAAGGCGCAGGTACGAAAGTCCTTGTGGTCAACGATGTTACGGCTATCAAAGCTGACCATGTACGGCTGACGCTCGCCTTCGTGGGTGAGTACATATTCAAAGCAGGTGCCTGGCTGGGCCTTGCGCGTCCTGGTCATGGCAGGCTCTCCCGCGAGCTGAACGACCTGCTGCCTGCTCATGCCCTTTTCGACGTTCGCCACCAGTGGTTCGTCGCGATAGTTCAAGGGGTTGCCGATACAGCCACTGACCGCCGCCAGCGCTGCGAATGTAATGAAGCTTCGCATTTTCATGACCGATCTCCTGATGCGAATTCGTCGAGGAGAACGCCGATCTCAAGGTTATTACTTGAATTCTAGTCCCTTGGTTCGATGGGCGAGTGGCCCATTGCACCTCGTCGCGACGGTTCCACTCAGCGCCTTGAACATCGCAGCGTTCACTCGGAATCTAAACTTGTCGGTAGGCCCGGGGTTACCGGCTGACCGTGAAAGCGCGAGGCACAGAAACGAGCTGCACCTGTCGAGGTTCAACCTGGCGAGGAGGGTAGACGATGAGCGCATTGCGATTGGGCACGTTGGTACTGGCGGCATGGGTGTCCCTGGTGACGGCTTCGGGTATCGCCCACGCCGAAAGGGTTGCCTTGATCACCGGCGAGCAATGGATGCAGTCGTCGGAGCAGCTCAAGAAGGTCTATCTCATCGGTATCGCCAATGCCTACGAGGTGGAGGCCGCTTACCATGGGGCCAAGCCGCCTTCCGATGAGCACAGCCTGATTCCACGATTCGGCCGGGGCTTGAAGGGGCAAACGCTCGATACCGTGCGTGAAGGGCTCAACCAATGGTACGCCGCCCATCCCGACCGATTGCAACGCCCCGTCATCGAGACCCTCTGGTTCGAGATGGTCGTGCCCGGTCTGAAACAGAACCAGTAGCGGAGGTGAACATGAACAGGTCCCTATTGTTTGCCGCAGCCCTCACGGCGGCGAGTGTGATCGGCTGCACCTCCATGTCCGCTCAGCAGCAGGGCACGGTGAGCGGTGCCGCCATCGGTGCTGCGGCTGGCGCCGGCATTGCCGCGATCTCCGGCGGCAGTGGATGGACGGGCGCTGCGGTCGGTGCCGTCGCCGGCGGGGTTGTCGGCAACATCAGAGGCAGCAGGCAGCAGAAGTAGGCGATGGCTTCCATACTTTCGCAGTGCAGGGTCAGGACGTTACCACCCTCAATGTGAGGATGGCGCAAAAGCCCAGAAGGCACAGTATTCCGATCCCGTAGAACACCGTTCGCCACGGCTGTACGCCCGCAAGATAGGCCAGCGTATGGAGGACTCTGGCGAGGGTGAACAGGATGCTCAGCCAGGCGCTGAGGGTCGCCGGTGTCTCAAGGGCAATGGCCAGTGCGCAGAGGACGAAGAATACGGGGATATTTTCCAGATCGTTCGCCCAGGCCCTTGAGGCGCGGATGACTTCCGGCCGTTCCGCGTCCCGCGCGGGGCGATTGAAAACAGCGGCATCTTCCTGATTCGTAAAGGCCACGAAGCGCAAGCGGAAGTAGCCCTGATAACAGGAGAGCGCGAACATCTTGAGGAACAGGACGACCACGCAGAGCGCGTACACAGGTAAGGCATTGCTCATTCCTGGCGCTCCCCGGCAAAGCCCCTGACTACGAGATACAGCAGCGGGCCCAGCGAAACGAACACGGCCGTCAACAACAGGTAGGGAACCACGGCGATGCGGGAGCCTCCACGGGAGCGGTTGTCCTTCACCATCCAGATGCAGGCAAGCCCGGCCATCAGGTAAAGGTCGACGACTACTTGAGCGGTGTCAGGTCGGGAGATCAGCTCTAGCCCGAAGGCTGCGAGCGACTGATCTGCGATCAGCATCGTCCAGCCGGTATAGAGCGAAAAGAGCACCAGCACTGCCAGCGAGATGAAACGCACACCCATTGTTCTCTCCTTGGTAGGGTTCTGCGCCAGAGTAGTGATAGGGTTGTTCACGCTCAATGACCTGAGAGGTCATGGACGCTGTGTACAAGGACGGTCAGAGTCGAAACATGAATCATCACCTGTTCCATCGTAAGCATCCTGCACCGGGCATCTCGGCGGGCCATCATGTGCGCCACCTGCGCCAGCAAGCTGGGCTTAGCCAGCTCGATCTTTCGCTCTTGGCCGGGGTTTCGCAGCGCCATCTCAGCTGTGTGGAAACAGGCCGTTCCAAGGCAAGTCCCAGTACCCTGCATGCCCTCCTTTCGGCCCTTGGTGCACCGCTGGAGCACTGCAACGAAGCATTTCTCGCGGCCGGGTACGCGCCCCGCTACGCAGCATCAAAGCTCGATGCGCCTTCGTTGGAGATGGTTCACGGCGCAATCGAACACATCCTGCAGGCGAACAACCCGGCTCCTGCAATCGTCATCGCCAGCAACTGGGATGTCACAGCCGCCAATGTCAGTACGGGGTTGCTGTTTGCGATGGTGGGCGTTGCAGTAGACACGGCGTCGGGTCTCAATCTGCTCGAAACACTGCTTAGTCCGGGCGGCCTGGGCGATCACCTGGCCAATGCCGAAGAGATTCGCGCCGTTGCCTGGCAACGCGCCTCCAGGGAGGCAGCCAGCAACCCGGAGCTTGCAATGCGCCTGCGCGACCTGCCTGTCCCGGGCAATCTGCAGCAGGAGCCAGGTTCCATGCCTGTACTGCTGACCCGGGTGAATACCCCGGATGGCGAGTTGAGGTTCCTCTCCACCTTCACCACTTTCGGAATGCCCCTCGATATCACCGTAGAATCACTGCGAATCGAGCACCTGATTCCCGCCGACTCACTGACCCGGCAAAAAATGATGACAGCGTTTGAACAGTGGTCTGCAGCTCACGGCCAATCGTGAATGGCCGCTTCGGGTCGATAGCGGCCCTTCGTGGAGGGCTACTATCGGCCAAAAGTCGTCATTGCGACTCTTACACTGGCGATTGATGATCGATCACCAACAAACGCTCAAATAGCCACGGTAGTTTTAATGGTACGGCCATGGAACACGCCAATCGCTTTAACAACCCCCAGGACAATCAATGTGATGCCCATCGTTTCAAACGCCGTGGGCCACCGGTAGCAGAACAGCAGCCCCAAGCAAGTAGCGAAGACCATCTCCAACGACAGCAACTGGCTTGCCAATGCCATGGGTAGACGTTGGGACGCGAGGGTCCAGGCCCATGCTCCACCAATCGACGCAACGACCGCCAAGACAAAAGCTGGCAAATAGAGGTGGCTGATCGCGCCTTGTCCGAAACCGAGCGTGGGGGCATGGAATAGCTCCATGGCATCACCTACCGGGATGAACATGAGTGTTTGCACGCTGCCACCGGTCATCATCATGGCGGTCCAGGTCCAGGCATTCATGCCGGGCCTTTTCATCAGTGCTTTTTGATTGGCCAGCCCGAACCAGGCCCATAGGGCCACTGCCGCGATTGATGCGCCGACCCCGAGGGCCAGGGTGGTTAATGACTGGTCATCGAACCGGGCAATGCTGTGGCCGTTGACCAAGACCAATCCGACCGCGGCCAGTGCAAAGGGCACTTGTAGCAAACGCCAAGGCATCCCGCCGTGAACATTTGCGCTCACGGCCAGCACAACAGGCACAAGGCCTAAAAAGGCCGGTGCGATGACAGGGCCGGCGTAGGTAGAGGCGATGATGACGGCGATGAAATAGCCCACGTAGCCGATGAATCCAAGCCCGGCGGCCACCAGCCAATCGTTGAGGGTCAGGCGACGCCAGGCTTTGATATTGGCAATCAGGATCAGGGTCCCGATCAGCCCGGCGATGATGAATCGGCAGGCGGCCAAGTCAAATATCGAATACTCGCCAATGACCAGAGGGGCAAGAAAATTCATTGACCATGCCAGGGAGGCCGCTACGGCTGCGCTGATACCTGTGATGGATAAGGTTGAGTCTTTCATCGTCGACCTCCAGAAGGAATGAGTCACCGGGTTCGCACCCTTCTGGACCAGAAAGGAGAAAGAGGCGGGCTAACCCTTCGGAAGGATTCTCAGGGATGGAAAAACAAAAGGGAATTCATTGCTTTTGACCAGAACCTGTTCCATAACGGAACAAAAAAGAGGCACATATGGACAGGTACAGCGATATGGCGATCCTGCTCGCCGTGGTGGATGCCCACGGTTTTTCGCCTGCTGCGCGCAAGTTGAAGATGACCCACTCGGCCATCAGTAAACGGGTTCAGCGACTGGAGGATCGCCTTGGCATACAGTTGCTGTCGCGCACGACGCGAACCCTCTCGTTGACGCAAGCTGGCGAACGGTATGTGCAATTGGCTCGACCGATCCTCGAGGATATTCAGGCGCTGGAAACCGCCGTCGTGCTTGAGTCCGAGGCGCCGAGGGGGACGCTGAAAGTGTCGGCGCCCAATGCCCTCGGCCAGTACCATGTGGTGCCGGCGCTGATTGACTTTATGCGGCTTTATCCGGCTATAAAAATCGATTTGACCCTGACCGACGCCATTATCGATATCAGGCATGAGCGCATTGATGTGGCGATCAGAAGCGGGGTGTTATCCGACCCGAGCCTTGTCGCTCACAGACTGAGCGCCAACGAGCGTCTTGTGTGCGCCTCCCCGTCCTACCTTGAAACATACGGCGTTCCTGCCGAACCTGGCGAACTCGCTGACCATTCCTGCCTGAAACTCAATTTTGAAAGCCGGTTCAACGACTGGGAGTTTCGTACGTCCAGCAGCAAGGCGATTCCCATCGAAGGGGCTTTTACCTGCAATAGCCTCGACGCTATTCGCACGTTGTGCTTGGCCGGTGTAGGCATTGCTCGCTTGCCCAAATACATGGTGGATGAGGATGTGCAGGCCGGGCGGCTGATACCGCTGCTGCATGCGTTTTCAGGTCCGACCACCTCTGGCATTTATGCACTCAGAGCGGCTGGCGATTATGTTCCGGCCCGAACCCGGGTGTTCATCGCCTTTCTTTCAGAGCGCCTGTTTTTTCAAGACCTGCAATGAGATCAAGGCGATCAGCACTGAACACAATACGTTCAGAAGCCACGAGCGTGGAATCAAAGACAACAATATTTCCACTCCCAACGCACTCCGCGCAGGTTGCTGATTAGCGTTGCCAGAAGCGGGGGGCGCTATGGGTCGTTGGCAGCCCTACGTGAGAGGCAGCAATCGGCTGCCACTGCCTCTTCGGTGCTGCCCCGAGCAGTCTCAGCAACTCCATATTTTCCTTGGTTTAGCGAAACTGCTTGTCATGAACTGGATAGCCTCCGTCGCGAGATGTACAAAACCCACGTTCGAACATTTGTATATTCCAGTCCAAAGGGCCGTGGCCTGACAAGAAAATTCAGACTGGAGAAACGAGATGGCCAAAGCTGTTCGCTTTTACGAAACCGGTGGACCCGAAGTGCTTCGTTATGAAGACGTCGAGGTTGGCGAACCGGGGCCAGGGCAGGCTCGCGTTCGACATAGTTACATCGCAGTCAATTTTATCGACATCTACCACCGCACTGGCTATTACCCTGCACAACTGCCGGGCGGCCTGGGTACGGACGCTGTCGGTGTTGTGGAGGCGGTGGGGCCTGGCGTGACCGATATCAGCGTCGGAGATCGGGTCGGTTATTTGATGGGGCCGCAAGGCGCCTATTCCGACGTGCGTGTGATTCCCGCCGAGGTGCTGATTCCGCTGCCTGACGGGATCTCGGATCGCACAGCGTCGACGCTCATCATGAAGGGCATGACGGCTCAATACCTTTTCCGTCAGGTGTATCCATTAAAGGGTGGCGAGACGATTCTGTACCACGCCGCTGCCGGCGGGGTAGGCCTGATTGCGTGCCAGTGGGCGAGGGCGCTTGGGGTAACGATGATCGGCACTGTCAGCAATGACGAAAAGGCGGAAATAGCCAAGGCTAACGGTTGCACGCATACGATCGTTACCTCTCGCGAAAACATCTCGGAGCGTGTGCGTGAACTGACGGACGGACAGGGTGTACCGGTCGTCTATGACTCTGTTGGCAAAGATACATTGCAGGCGTCGCTGGACAGCCTGCAAGTGCGCGGCACCCTCGTCAGCAACGGGACGAGTTCCGGTCCCGTCAATATCGATGCGCTGACACTCGCCCTTAAAGGGTCAATATGGTTCACGCGTCCGGCGATGGTGCATTACATCAAGCCTCGCTCGCACATGCTCTCCATGGCCAAGGAACTGTTCGATCTGGTACTTGCCGGGAAGATTTCGAGCGAGCCCAAACAGATCTTCGCGCTCACCGAGGCCGCCGAAGCACATCGCATGCTGGAGTCGCGAAAGACGGTCGGAGCGACAGTGCTGGTTCCGTGATGTCGTAAGGGAGTCGGCCGCGAAATGCAGCCTCGTACTCAGATCATGCCCGCGTAATGGATAAGAAAGCGGTTTTCTTTTGCGTTACCGCGCAAGGACGCAACTTCCGTATTCGGGCGGTACGACTGAGCAATTTGCGCCGAACTCCAAAGAAGAGTGAGGAGACTTTGCGTAATGCACATAAAACAACAAACCTGTGCGTTGGGCGCCGAACTGGTGGGCGTGAAACTAGCGGATGCAATTCACGATGACGATTTGTTCACCGAGATCCGCGCGGCAATGCTCAAGTATCGTGTCCTGTTTCTGAGGAATCAGGACATCAGCAGCGCAGAACACGTGGCGTTTGCGCGGCGATTCGGTGATCTAGAGGATCACCCGGTCGCGGGCAGTGATCCGGAGTATCCGGGTCTAGTGCGTATTTACAAAACGCCGGATCAACGACCTGACCGGTACGAAAATGCATGGCACTCCGATGCCACCTGGCGGGAAGCACCACCATTCGGTGCTGTGTTGAGGTGTGTTGAATGCCCTCCAATCGGGGGCGATACGATGTGGGCAAACATGGCGCTGGCTTATGAAAATCTGCCGGCCCACATAAAGGAAAAGATTGCCAGCTTAAGAGCTCGCCACAGTATCGAGGCCACCTTTGGTGCATCAATGCCGATGGAAAAGCGTCTGGCACTCAAAGCCCACTATCCGGACGCAGAGCATCCCGTCGTACGAACGCATCCGGAAACAGGCGAGAAGGTGTTGTACGTGAATGTGTTTACCACGCACTTCACCAATTTTCACACTGCCGAACATGTCCGCTATGGGCAGGACGCGAACCCCGGTGGCGGGGAATTGCTGCGCTATCTGATCAGTCAGGCATACATCCCGGAATATCAGGTGCGTTGGCGCTGGGAGCCCAACAGTGTCGCAATCTGGGACAACAGTGCAACGCAGCATTACGCAGTAATGGATTATCCAGCGTGCCATCGAAAGATGGATCGCGCCGGAATCATAGGCAATAAGCCCTATTAGATAGACATTTCTTTCTGTCGACTGACAAAAAACGCTTAAGCCAACAATACGTCCTCGGAGATACCTATGAATTTCATTGACGGTTCGCTGTACCCCGAAAATCAAGAAAAACTGGTCATCACTGTTGCTCCCTATGGTCCTCAGTTCGAGGTCAGTGATTTTCCGGAAGACATTCCGGTCACCATGGACGAGCAAGTACAGAAGGCAGTCGATTGCTATGAAGCAGGTGCCACTGTGCTGCACCTGCATGTGCGCGAATTGGATGGAAAGGGCTCGAAGCGTCTGTCCAAGTTTAACGAGCTGATCGCCGGTGTACGCGAAGCGGTACCGGATATGATTATTCAGGTGGGCGGCTCGATTTCATTTGCGCCGGAGTCGGAAGGCGAGGTCGCCAAATGGCTGTCCGACGACACACGCCACATGCTGGCCGAGCTGACACCGAAGCCGGATCAGGTGACCCTGGCCATCAATTCGAACCAGTTCAACATCATTGAGGCGCTGTTCGAGTCCGATCTTGCCGGTACCTCGTTCGCCGATCCGGCGAAACAGATCGCCTACCGCGAAATGACCATTCCGGCAGGCCCCGGATGGGTCGAAGAACATGTCAAACGCCTGAGCGCGAACGGCATTCAGGTACAGTTCCAGATGGGCAACATCAATTCGCTGGAAACCGTCGAACGCATGATGCGCCGTGGTGTTTGCAACGTGCCTTTGATTCTGACCTGGATTCCCATTGGTGGTGGGGCAGACGCGATGACGCCCTACAACATGACCAACTTCATGCGCGCAGTGCCGGACGGTGCAGTGCTGACATTCGAGGGCCAGATGAACAACGTGCTGCCGCTCAACATGATGGCGATTGCGATGGGGCTGCATGTGCGCTGTGGTATCGAAGACACGATCTGGACACCTGATCGTTCGCGCAAAATGAGCAGCGTGGAGCAGATTGAGCAACTGGTGCGCATCGCCAATGAGTGCGCACGACCGGTTGCCAATGGCAAGGAGGCGCGCGAAATCTACAAGATCGGTAGGTTCTACAAGGACGCGGACGAAACGCTGGCCGCGAATGGTTTCGCACCGAATCGCAAGCCGCATCAATAACGGATCTACTTCACCCAAGACCTGTGCTATCGATGGTCAGCCAGACTGGCCAAGGCAGGGGATGTTGAACGTTCCCTGCCGCTGAACCTGATAACAACAAGACGCATCGACTCAAGGATCTGCCATGGCTTTCCATCACGCCACCGTCGGTGATGGCGCAGACGTCGCTGTCAGCGCCCCCCGTACGTTTGCCTGGGTTGTGTTCGCATTGACCTTTGGCCTTCTGATTTCCGATTACATGTCACGCCAGGTGCTTAACGCGGTTTTCCCGTTGCTCAAGGCTGAGTGGGCTCTGAGTGACGCACAGTTAGGGATGCTCAGCAGTATCGTCTCGGTTATGGTCGGTGTGCTGACCATTCCATTGTCGTTACTTGCAGACCGTTGGGGACGCGTCAAAAGCCTGGTACTGATGGCCATGTTCTGGAGCCTGGCAACACTGGGGTGCGCAATTGCGGAAAACTTCAATCAGATGTTTGTCGCGCGCTTTCTGGTTGGCGCCGGTGAGGCAGCCTATGGCAGTGTCGGTATTGCCGTAGTGTTATCCGTCTTCCCCAAACATATGCGCGCTTCCCTGTCGGGTGCTTTCATGGCCGGCAGTATGTTCGGCTCGGTGCTGGGTATGGCATTGGGTGGCGCCATCGCCGCGCACTTGGGTTGGCGTGCCGCGTTTACCAGCATGGCACTGTTCGGAATGTGCCTGGCGGTGATTTACCTGATTGTTGTGCGTGAGCGGCGCATCGCCGCGCAACGCCAAGACAGTTCGCAGGGCCAGGCCGCAGTTGAGACCATTAAACGCCCTCTGGCCACACTGTTTGCCAGTCGCTCGGTGATCTGTGCTTACATTGGCAATGGCCTCCAGCTTTTTGTCGTTGGCTCAGTACTCGCTTGGTTTCCGAGCTATTTGAATCGTTACTACCACATGAACACCGACAAGGCCGGCATGCTTTCGGCGTTGATCGTCCTGATTGGCGGTGGCGGCATGATTCTGTGTGGCATGTTGAGTGATCGCCTGTGCCGCAATGCTCCAGACCGTAAAATTGCCCTGGCCATCGCCTATTGCCTGATCAGCGGGTTGTTACTGGGAGTGGCTTTCCATTCGCCGCCCGGTGTAGGGCAACTCACCTTGATCAGCATGGGGATGCTGGTTGCCAGTGGCACCTGCGGACCGGCCGGTGCCATGGTGGCTAATCTGACCCATCCTTCGGTGCACGCCACGGCGTTCGCGGTGCTGGCCTTGGCCAACAATATTTTGGGACTTGCACCTGGGCCACTGGTTACCGGCATGCTGGCCGATGCGGTCAACCTGGACCACGCCTTCCAGATCATCCCACTAATGGCCATCGCATCCGCCTTGGTGTTTTGGTACGGCAAACGTCACTACCACCGCGATATCGGAAAGTTGAGATCTCCCGGCTCCACCCCGGTGCTGGGTGCGGTGCGATGAGGTTCGACGTGAATGTTGCTGCACCTGGGCCTTAACCTGACACCTTTTATTTCGGCCGCTTCGTTCCGGCCTCCAGCCTGCACCGAGAGAGACTGATATGATCGACACACCCATTTTTCTGCCCAGCGCCGAGCGTATCGCCAGCACGCGACTGATGGCCTTCATACAATTTGTGCAGTCACGTACCGGGCGTGAATTCACTGACTACGACGCACTATGGCGTTGGTCGGTCGCTGAGATTGAGCAGTTTTGGCCACTGGTTTGGGAGTTCTGCGGCGGAGTCGGTGAACTGGGGAATGTGGTGCTGGAAAACAGTGGGCGGATGCCTGGCGCACATTGGTTCCCGAATGCGCAATTGAACTACGCGCAGTCGTTGCTGGCTCGTCGTGACGACGGTGATGCATTGGTATTCTGGGGCGAGGACAAAGTCCGACGCCGCCTGTCCCGAGGTGAGCTCTATGCCCAGGTTTCTCGCTTTCGCCAGGGCCTGGAAGCCTTGGGAATTGGCAAGGGCGATCGTGTTGTCGCTGTCATGCCGAACATGCCCGAAACCCTGATAGCAATGTTAGCCACCACCTCGCTGGGTGCAGTCTGGTCTTCGGCCTCGCCAGATTTCGGCGTGCAGGGGGTGCTTGACCGTTTCGGGCAAATCGAGCCCAAGTTGCTGCTGTGTGTCGATGGCTATTGGTACAACGGCAAACGCGTTGATTGCCTGGCGAAAAACGCTGAGGTGGCGGCGCAGTTGCCCAACCTCCTGTGTACCGTGGTCGTGTCGTATGTAGAGGATGTGCCAGAGGTGGCCAACATTGTCGGCGGCGTCCACTTCGCCGACTTTATCGAGCCTTACGCGGCCACCGAAATCGCTTTCACTCAAGTGCCCTTTGATCATCCGCTGTTCATCCTTTTTTCCTCAGGAACGACCGGCGTACCCAAATGCATCGTTCATGGGCACGGTGGGTCCTTGCTGCAACATCTGAAGGAACACCAATTACACACCGATGTGCATCCCGATGATCGCTTGTTCTACTTCAGCACTTGCAGCTGGATGATGTGGAACTGGCTGGTGTCCGCCCTGGCATCAGGGGCAACCGTGCTGCTCTACGACGGATCACCGTTTATGGCAGGTCGTGACGGACGTCCTGGCAGTATTCTTTTCGATTACGCCGACGATGAAGGCATGACTCATTTCGGCACGTCGGCCAAGTTTATCGATGCGTTGCTCAAACAGGCGCTTTCGCCACGCCACAGCCATTCGTTGACGGCCTTGCGGGTTTTTCTGTCGACCGGAAGCCCGCTGGCTCCAGAGGGGTTCGATTACGTCTATCGCGAGATCAAGAACGACCTACACCTGGCCTCGGTCGCCGGCGGGACCGACATTCTGTCGGGTTTCGTTGTCGGCGTCCCGATACAGCCTGTGTATCGAGGTGAAATCCAGCGTGCAGGCTTGGGCATGGCAGTGGAGGTTTTCGATGAGCAGGGTGAGTCCATCCGCGAAGTTAAAGGTGAGCTGGTGTGCACGCGGCCGTTCCCTTGCATGCCTGTCGGCTTCTGGAATGACACTGACGGCTCGCGCTACCACGCGGCCTATTTCGCCCGCTTTGCGAACATCTGGTGCCATGGCGATTTTGCCGAGATCAATCGTCGTGGCGGCTTCGCTATCTTTGGACGCTCCGACGCCACCTTGAATCCCGGAGGCGTGCGCATCGGCACTGCGGAGATTTATCGCCAGGTTGAACGATTACCGGAAATTGTCGAATCGTTGGTGATCGGGCAGGAATGGGCGGGCGACACTCGCGTTGTACTGTTCGTGAAGCTGCGTGATGGCCTGCAGTTGGACGATGATCTGGTGGCGCGGGTTAAGCAGCAGGTCCGCAACAACACCACGCCACGCCACGTTCCTGCGAAGGTCCTGCAAGTCGTGGATATACCCCGGACCAAGAGCGGCAAGATTGTCGAGCTGGCGGTTCGTAACGTCGTGCATGGTGAGTCGGTGAAGAACGTCGAGGCACTGGCCAATCCCGAGGCCTTGGAGTACTTCCGGGATCGCCGCGAACTGGCTGTCTGAGGGCTGGAGCCCGAGCTGCTGATCCGTGGGTCAGCAGCAACTTCTATAACTCGTCGTTATTCAAGTGCTGGCGTCGCCAAGTCGCCGGCGCAATGCCGAACTGCGCCGTAAACCAGCGGGTGAACGAGCTGGGCGATGAGTAGCCCAGCAGCCCTGCGACCTGGGCCAAAGAGTAGCGTGGATTTTCCATATAGCGCAGCAATAGGTCTTGCCGTACCTGCTCATGCAGTTCGGAAAAGCTGGCGCCGCTTTCTTCCAGTCTTCGTTGCAAGGTGCGCACATTCATTCCGAGGGATTGGGCCACCTGCCTGATCGTGGCGCGGTCCATGGGTAGCAAAAGGTATATTGCCTGACGTACTTCGTTGAGCGTCGAACCTTTGCTTGCGCCAGAATGTGCTTCGAGAAATTCCCTTGCATAACTCGCCATCACCGGGTCTGCGGTTGGATTGGTGGCATTCAGATCCGATGCAAGACAGACAATGCCGTTGAACTGTTCGTTGAACTCAACATTACAGCCGAAAACTCGACGGTTAACATTTAAATCTTTCGGTGCGGCGTGAGTGAAACTGACACTCAACGGGCGCCAGCTCTTACCCAGAAGTGCGCCACATAGCCGATGCAGCACGCCAATAGCTAGCTCGATGCTCTGCCGCTTTGGCGTAGACGGGTCGACTATGATTTCCTCGCGAATGATCACTATCTTGTCCGTCTCAGTGATGTCCATTGCCAGTGACTCATTGAGCAGATGTCGATATTGCCCAATGGTGTTCAAGGCATCCCGCAAGGTTGGCTGGTGGGTAAGCAGCAGGCTGATTGCACCAAAGTTGGAAAGCTGTCGTGTCTCGGCCATGCGCAAGCCGAAGGTTTCGCAACTACTGGCTTTTGCGGTCGCCTCCAGCAGCATGGCCACTACTGTCATGGGGATACGTAGCTCCGGACTCTTCAGCATCGGCGTGCTCAGTGCGAACTCAGAGAGCAACGGCTGGGGGTTGACACCCAGTTGCGTACACAGTTCGAGGTAGTTCGTCAGGGCCGCGGTACGAGCCATCAGGGCCATTAAGGTTGCCTCATTATTGTTATTTTCACTTGCCTCTACTGCACAGTGCATGGGCGATAGATGTTGTCGTGAAATGGCAAGCGACTGTTCAACATTGATCCCTTTATAGAGGGTTGGGTAGGAAATGAAAACCATCTGGCCGGAATTCCACCCAAGTGATTTGACAAACCTGCCCTGTCACGACTGAGGGCGGAGTATTCATTGAAATCTGTCATCAAAAGGGTAGCAACTGACACTGAATGTACAGCGTAGCGAGCAGGCAAAACCTACTGTGCCTCACCACGGTTCGAAGTGTATGCGGCTTCCGTACTGGCTGTTCATCGGCGAGAGGAAGCTGGGCCAATGCCTGAGAGACAGGAGTGAGAAGAAACACCATGCTGACAACAAAAATAATCAAGCCAGCGCCAGACGCTTATACCTACCCACTGTTGATCAAGCGCTTGCTGCTGTCAGGAGCCCGGTACGAGCCAAATGCGGAGATTGTCTATGCCGACAAATTGCGCTACAGCTATCGGACGCTTATTGAGCGGATACAGCGATTGGCCAATGCCTTGACGGCGGCGGGCGTCAAGGCAGGTGATACCGTAGCGCTGCTCGATTGGGACAGCCATCGCTACCTGGAATGTTTTTTTGCTGTACCAATGATTGGCGCGGTTTTGCACACCGTGAACATCCGTCTTTGCGCAGACCAGGTTCGCTACACCATGAACCACGCCGAAGACGACCTGGTGCTGGTTCATGACGACTTCCTGCCGCTGATCGAGCAGATTCAC
Organism: Pseudomonas sp. NPDC090755; assembly: GCF_044769005.1. NCBI lineage: Bacteria > Pseudomonadati > Pseudomonadota > Gammaproteobacteria > Pseudomonadales > Pseudomonadaceae > Pseudomonas > Pseudomonas sp. NPDC090755. The sequence continues at coordinate 109,821 of NZ_JBIVXC010000009.1, forward strand.
GGGGGGTTATCGACCGTCAAAGGTTACATTCAACTGACTGACGACGATGCAACCGCTACCGACTTGCCGGTATTGGGAGAGTATGAGCATTTGCTGGTCACGGCCAATGAGAACTACGACTTCCCTGATTTTGATGAAAACTCGGTGGCGACGCTTTTTTACACGACAGGTACCACCGGCAATCCCAAAGGGGTGTATTTCTCACACCGTCAATTGGTGCTGCATACCTTGAATGCCGTCGGCACTTTGAGCGCCTTTCAAGGCCAGCCGCTCCTGCGTTCCGATGACGTCTACATGCCCATTACTCCCATGTTCCATGTGCATGCCTGGGGTGTGCCTTATGTTGCCACTTTGATGGGGGTCAAGCAGGTTTACCCCGGTCGCTACGAGCCCAATCGCCTGACAAGACTCTTCCGTGAAGAGAAGGTTACGTTTTCTCACTGTGTACCGACGATTTTGCAAATGATCCTTGGATGCGAAGAGGCTACCCAGACCGACTTCGCTGGCTGGAAAATGTTACTGGGTGGAAGCGCCATGACCATGGGAATCGCGCAGCAGGCGACCAACCGTGGTATCCACGTGCACAGCGCGTATGGGATGTCTGAAACCTGCCCATTACTCTGTACCACTTACCTTCATGCCCAGGATCTAGAGCAGCCGGCGCAAACCCAGCTTGCCAGTCGCATCAAGACGGGGACGCCAATACCGATGGTCGATCTGGAAATTATCGATGCGGGTGGCAAGACTGTTCCTCATGATGGTGAATCGGTGGGCGAAATTGTGGTGCGTACGCCATGGTTGACCCAAGGTTATTTCAAGGATCAGGAAATGGGTGCAGAGCTGTGGCGCAATGGATGGCTGCATACCGGTGACATGGCCTCGATCGATGCCCGGGGCGTGGTGGAAATCAAGGATCGAATCAAAGATGTAATCAAAACGGGAGGGGAGTGGATCAGTTCGCTGGAGCTGGAAAGCCTGATCAGCGAGCACGCGTCGGTCAGTGCTGTTGCTGTCGTTGGCATCGCCGATGAGCAATGGGGCGAGCGGCCCATGGCTATGGTGGTTTGTGTACCTGGCAAAAACCTCGATCAAGCGCAGCTCGAAACCCATTTACAGCAGTTTGTAGCGTCTGGCCGTATCAACAAATGGGCGATACCCAGACAGTTCAAATTCGTTGCAGATATCCCAAAAACCAGCGTTGGAAAGATCAACAAGAAACTGATCCGAGAATGTGAGTCCAACTGAATTCCTCGGGACTCAGATCATCCCGGAAGCGGATGTATCGCCCTCCTGGGATTCTTCGAGGTGGACTGCGAATATGCATTGAGTCGTCCGGAAATGTAATTGTGCGCCCACCAATGACTGCATTTGGCCGAAGGCATCGCTTGGTGACCATCCGCTATGGGTCGCAAACGGCCACTCACGAAAGCTGGCGGCCAATCGCGTCTTTTGAGCTGTGCCCCGTCCTGAATATCACGCCAATGTTTTCGTATAAAACCTGGCGTGTACGGCCAATGAGTTTTTTAATCATATAAAGGAGCGCAGAATGAGTAGTCTGGCGTTCGAATGACGTGCCGCAGGCGGCTAGCGTGTTGTCATTTCGGGCACCACGGGTAAAGACTTCCTCGGGGACGATGAGCGCGCTTGCCGTTGACGGCAAAGGCCTGGAGAGGCGTTTTGAAACCATTCCCGCTCAGACCTGGCGCCTCTTTGGACATGTTCCTCCAAGCGTGTCTGCCTCGCCGTGACGCTGTTCCGCCAACCTTGACGGAAAAAGCTGTCATCCCGGGGATTCCCAATGCTCGCTACAGGCTGGACCATGACCTGACGCCTTTCATTGAGGATGCGGTTCAGTCCAACAAACGTGAGAGCGAGGTTCTCGCCAAGGCCGGGAAGCCGAACCATATCCTCCCGCTGGCAAATATGCTTGCGGTTTCCGGTGGCGGCGATGCGGGTGCATTTGCAGCGGGACTGATTGCTGGATGGACAACGCATGAGACTCGTCCCATGTTCAAGGTCGTCACAGGCATTAGCGCGGGTGCCTTGGTCGCCCCGTTCGCTTATCTGGGGGCCGAGTACGACGGCGTGATTCGGTATGTCTCCAACGCAATCGGTCCGAAAGACATTTTTCATTCGCGAAGCGTATTAACCCGTCTTGCCAGCGACGGTATAGCGGACAGCAAACCACTGTCGCGGCTCATCGCAAAATACGTCACAGCACAGATTCTTGCGGCGATCGCGACGGAGTACGCCAAAGGACGAATTCTGCTGATCGGCACAACTGACCTTGATTCGGGGCGGCCGGTCACCTGGAACATGGGCGCGATTGCTTCCAGCCAGGCACCGGGAGCACTCGACCTCTTTCGCAACATCATGCTCGCTTCAATGAGTATTCCAGGTGCTGTTTCACCCGTCATGATCGATGTGGACGTTGACGGCAAACAGTTTCAGGAAATGCATGTGGACGGGGGCGTCATCACTCAAGTGTTTCTTTACCCCCCCAGCACGGTGATGGCGCTGAGCAAAGCCACCGGAGTGCCTTTGCGACTCGACCGTCGTTTTTATGTCATTCGTAACGGGACACTGGAGCCGCAGTGGTCCGGGACCAAGCGCCGAACATTGAACATCGGCGGTCGAGCCATCAGTGCCCTGATTCAGACTCAGGGAATCAGCGACCTGGAGCGTATCTACCGCATGGCGCAACAGGATGGAGCGGATTTCAATCTTGCGTACATTGGCTCAGACTTTGATTGTGCGCACGATCGGAAATTCGATGGCGAATACATGAAGCGTTTATTCGATTACGCCTTTAAGCTCAGCGCAAAGGGCTATCCGTGGCATAAATCACCGCACTTGGAAAACACCAGGCGATGAAAAAATTGCTTAAAGATTGAGGCGGTCGGGTGCATTGGTCAGTTGAGTCCACCGTCAATAGTCGTCCTTCTCGGCAGGCAACAATCGGCCAATAGCTGTCGGTAAGAATTGGCTGTTTTCGACCGAAATAGATCGCTTGCGAAGGATCAATGCGCGCGAAGTAAGTATTGATTTCAATTATATTTAATCTTCATCTTTATGAGGAGGGTGTGGGGGCTTACCCTTGGCCCTCTGGAGAACAAGCACGATTGGCCGAATGCATAGCGACCATAACATCTAGAACCCGCTGGTTACTGTGACCAAAAACATCCTTAACATCCGGAAGGATATCCTCTAATTCAGTGAGCACTTCTAAGTGCAAGCCCGGTGCATATATCGCTTCAGCCCATAATTGACGAGCTATAATGGTGGGTTCATGCTTCTGTTCAAGATGACGAAGTGCCACGGATCTAGCCCTCCGAGGCAAAATTTCGAACATTCGATCATTTTCAATAGCATGGTTTATTCCGCTTAGGATAAGCCCCGAAACATATCAAGCTGCAAACTGCGGAAATACATCAGTATCAGAGATCATTGAATAGTCATGGGTGCCTGAGGTGTTTAATTCACCCTCTTTGCTTAGAAATGCCTGAATTACTTAAATTTCAACAAACTTATAAAATTTATCAATATCGTGCTCGTCCATTAGAAAAGCCAGGCGAGCATATCGCAAAAATTTATTTAGTGCAGTTTCAGGGTCGTACAAGACCTGATCCAAGTAATAGCCAGCCAGCTGCGTCATAGGCACCTTGGTGTAGCGGGCAGCATGTTCAAGTTTTTTCTCAAGACCCAGAGCCAAAGCATGGGAGGTCAAAGACTTAGGCCAGGTTCTAGGGTCTAAGCGTCGAAATGCTTCAACACGCAAATTTGCCCTATCAAGCATTTTTTTGCGTAGATATTAATGTTTGTATGTGTCCGCCCTTCATGGCTTTTAGCTTTTTATTATCAATGCTTTTCTGTACCCTCAGATCCACATCAAAATACCGCAGGCAACACTGATTATCCCCAGTCAGGCCGAGAAGGTATTTACATCTAAAAGCCAAGATAAAGTTTTCGGGGGTGTTGTTAATGTATCCTCCGCCATTGCAATGGCGACTGTGCTACTATCATGCTTTGCCATCAAACAACGGACCGAGCAGCACTTGTGCCCATCGCGCCGCAATAATATCCGTTCCATCTTGCACGCAGAACCAAAGGGTACACTGCCCTTGATCATCAGCTATGGTCATTAAATCACCACCACGTCCTACCCTCGGCAGGTTCGGCCCAAGTCGACCAGGATCGGTGACCACCGTTGGGGTAAACGCAGTATGCTCCGCAATTCGAGGTCCTTTCGCTGGAACTAGTTGTATCTGCGCGGAGTGTTCGGACTGGAATACACCTCCGCGACCTTCGGAGCCGACGCCCTTTACTCCGTGCTTCCCCATCCCATAGACGCCGGTTTCGCCGGTCTCGGAGAAGGGCGGAGTTGCGGCGTCACTTGCGATCCCAATAACCCCCGCTCCGTACTCGAACCTCTGCGAGTCACGCGGATCGAACCCGCTGCCGCCTCTGCCGACCACCCCAGGACCCACGACGCCACGGCTACCACCGAACCCGCTACCGCTGCTGCCGAAGCCTTCGACGCCGGCACCCTTAGTACCAGCTCCGGTGATTCCGGTTCCGCCGACACCATACACGCCGACATCACCTCGGCCGCCGGGAGCGATCTGCAACAATCCATCCGTCCCCCCTGCGAACCCGATGACGCCGGGAGCAGGCGTCCGATCACCTTGTCCGTCGAGGGGAAAAGATTCGCCGCCGCGGCCCATGACACCGGCCCCTGGCGCACGAGGTCCGTGAACTGTTCCTCTCGCAGATCGCATCTCGGCCTCCGCTCCTTGGCCGAAGACTCCAACGCTACCAATAATATCTTCTTGGTTCTTCAGTCGAGCACGACCGCCACCTATCCCGATAATGCCGGTTCCGTGCAGCTGGCGTTGCGAATTGTCTTCATCAGGCATTCTGCCGCCTTGCCCAATTACGCCCGCCTTGGGTATGTGCGAACGTAAGCCACCAATGCCTTCCACACCGGGTCCTCCGATTCCGTGTCCCACGAGCCCGGTTTCTCCCCTGCCTTCCACCCCAGGGTGATTGGTGGATTCTCCTATGACTCCCGATCCATTGAAGCTGGTTCCCCGAACCCCGAACTCGTTTCCGGATATGTCAGCACCACGATCTATTCTTGTGGCGTTGGTCTGAAATCCAACTATCGCCGGGCCTAGCGCGGTGTATTGATTATCGGACGACATAGCTCCACCTCCTAGTATTTGCTATGAGTTAAGCCCAACTGTTATTTAGGTGCCAGGCGACATACAATGCCAAGTTTTCTAACGACATAAAAACGCATAAATTTCGTTATCACTCTGTAATTCATTATTTCTTTCATGAAAGTAGTCACTGTGAGCGCGACATTATTCAAGGAGGAACATGGCATGGAAGGAAAGCACAGGCTGTTCGATAAATTCTGGCAGTAGACCAAGCATAGCCACTCATTCGTTCTTGTTCCGCCCACTGCCTGCTCCTGGCCTAGAGTTGCCTGTCGCCAGCGGCGGATTCAAGTCGCTTCTGGCCAATCTGGAGTGGCGAAAAAAGCCTGGAGCGGAAGTTCTGGTGTTCCTTGCCAAGACAGGGCAATACAGCCTGAGCAAACCTGACGTCGAATGGGGTACGCCAGCGTGACTCAGGCCGTTTCCAACTACGTGCCGCTCACGCGGGGAATTGGGTTATCCAGTGCCTGGCAATGTCTTCGCGCCGGCAGATCCACACCGCGTCGTGGCCTTGCACGTAATCGAGAAAGCGCGCCAGCGCCATTGCACGACCAGGATGGCCACTGATCCTCCCATGCAGGCCGACGCTCATCATCTTCGGGTGTTGCGCACCCTCCTGCCACAGCAGGTCGAACGCCTCCTTGAGCAACTGGAAGAAGTGTTCACCGTAGGCGAAACCATTGGGCAGCAGATAACGGGCGTCGTTGTTGACCAGTGTGTAAGGGATCACCAGGTGGGCGGGCGCGCCTGGGAGCCAATAGGGCAGATCATCGTTGTAGGCGTCCGAGCTATAGAGAAACCCACCTTCCTCACGCAATAGACGGCGGGTGTTCTGGCTGACCCTTCCTGTGTACCAACCTACGGGGCGTTTACCGCAGATCTGCTCGATAATCTCGAGGGTGAGGCGGATATGGCGCCGCTCCTGGTCTTCAGGCATGTCGCGATAATCCAGCCAACGGTAGCCGTGCCCGGCAATCTCATGTCCGGCAGCGCAGAGCGCATGGCCGATCGCCGGGGTGAGTTCCAGTGCAAGGCCGACAGCGAAGGCGGTCAGCGGCAAGCCTCGGGTGCTGAACAGCTCCAGAATGCGCCACACACCTGCGCGCGAGCCGTACTCGTACATGCCCTCGACGCTCAAGTCCGATTCCCCCACACGCGGCGGGCGACCCGGTAGCTCGTGAAGCCAGGCCTCCGACTGGGCATCGCCATTGAGCATGCATGATTCCGCGCCTTCTTCGATGTTGAGCACGAACTGGACCGCGACGCGCGCCTCACCAGGCCAATGCGGGTGGGGCGGGCAGCCGCCATAACCGATGAGGTCGCGAGCGGACATCAGCCAAGCTCGAAGGTCGTGACGCCGAACACGCGTTCGTGCGCGATCGCCGGAGGAGGGCCGAGGTACATACGTGCGCAGCCGAACACCTCGATCATGCCCTGTTGGCGCACGAGCGCCATCGCGGCGGGGTTATTCTCCGGGGCATCGAGAAACAGCGGGCCACCCTGTGCAAATGCCGCCAGGCGCGCATAGAGGGCATTGGCTGCCAGGGCGTCATCGGCGAACAAGGGGCCGATCTTGTAACCTTCCCGGCAGCGCCTTACCACACCATAGCCGCTTAGCCTGCTCTGGCGCTGGCAACCCACGGCGAGTGCGTCGGCTTGGGCTATCCACCCGCTCAGGAAGGTTTCGCGCGCGGCGGGAAAGCAGGTGCGGTCGTATTCGACAACCTGATCGAACGGGAAGCTGGTCAACGGGACGATGTCCTGATCGTCTACCTGTGGGGGCGTTGGGCGTTCGGTGATCTGGGCACGAAAACGCATGTTGCGATGGGAGAAGAGGAAGCCACCCTTGGCATAGTAGTCCTGCATCGCGAAGACACCGTCCATGCCGATGCTCGAGCCAGGGCGCAGGCGGGCGAGGAGTCGCTCGCGGCGAGCATGCCAGAGGGTATTGCCCAGGCCTTGCCCACGGTACTCAGGCCGGACGATGAAAAACCCCATGAAACCGAATTCGCCATGGTAGGAGGTGATAGCACCGCCGCCGATCAACTCGCCACCCCGGGACGCCGCGATGAAGGCGGCAGGGTCCATAGCCCAGAACAGCTCGGCATCGTGAAGGCCGGGATTCCATCCCTCACGGGCAGCCCAGTCGACGAGCTCGTCCAGCTCGGGACGGGTCATGTTGCGTATGACCAGCTTATTATTGCCCACTATTTGATCTGCACAATGACCGGACCTTCCGTCACGATTGGCGGTTCTGCGTGGATATGCGATGCATTTTTCTGAATCCACTCGCGTGCGACTTTCAAGCTGGCATCGCTACCGGACTTGTCCTCGCAAACCGTTACCGCTGTACCACCATCACCGGTATTGAGCAGTGTGTAGCTGACCAGGCCAGGCACTGTCCGCAGGGCAGCTTCGACGTCGCTACTACGTTCCTGCAAAAGCTCGAACAGCTGCTTTGCGCCAGTACCCAGGTAGGTTCTTATCACCGCGTACATGGTCGTCTCCTTTGGGAGCACGGTCTTGATACCCATCGAGGTCCATTGAAGGCCGCTATCACCCAGGTTGCAATTGGCCCCCGTTCATTAAGCTTAGCCACAGGCCGGCGCCACACGTCATGCAACGACCACCGGCTGCTTCTGGTCGGTTCCTGACGGTCGCGAAGGGCTGTTGCCGACCCATAGCTGCCGGTGGTGGAAGACAGCTTTCGTCCCATGACCACTTTTTGCACCCAGATCCATCTGGCGCCCTGTGCGGATGGGCAGGTACCCTGCGCACTCTGTTGACGCGTACGGACTGCCGAAGGATCACTGCGCATGACCCGCCAAGCCCTCAAGTACTGGTACCTGGTGCACAAGTGGACCAGTCTGGTCTGTACCGTGTTCCTGCTGCTGTTGTGCCTGACCGGCCTGCCGCTGATCTTCCACGAGGAAATCGAGGAGATCTTCGATCCGCACCCGGCGCCCAAGGCGCTGCCTGCCAATGCGCAGGCCTTGGACTACGACAAGGTCATCGCCGGGGCACTCGCTGCGCGTCCGGACGAGGTGGTGCGCTTCGTCGGCCTGGAACCGGATGACGCCTACGGCGCGGTGTTCACCGGCAAGACCCTGGTACCGCCGCCGCTGGAGGGTCATGTGCACCTGTTCGACAAGCGCAGCGGCGAGCTGTTTGCGCCCGAGCCACCCGAGACTGGCTTCATGGACGTGATGCTGCGCCTGCACACCGATCTGTTCATCGGCCTGCCAGGCTACTTGTTGCTGGGGGCGATGGGGCTGCTGCTGGTGGCTTCGCTGGTGTCGGGCGTGGTGGTATACACCCCGTTCATGCGCAAGCTGGCGTTTGCCACGGTGCGCACCGGGCACAGCCGCCGGCTGCAATGGCTTGACCTGCACAATGTGCTGGGCATGGTCACGCTGGTGTGGGTGATGGTGGTGGGCGTCACCGGGGTGGTCAACACGCTGGCGCTGCCCATCGTCGGTCTGTGGCAGAACGGCCAGTTGGCCGAGATGACCGCCCCGTACAAGAGCGCGCCGCCGCTGAAAACCCTCGGCTCGCTGCACGCGGCGCTAGAGACGGCGAGGGCCGCGGCACCTGAGCTGGAGCCGGTGTTCGTTGCCTTCCCCGGCACCTTGTTCAGCAGCCAGCACCACTATGCGGTGTTCATGCGTGGCAAGACGCCGGTGACCTCGAAGCTGCTCAAGCCAGCGCTGATCGACGCCCAGACCGGGCAACTGACCGACATGCGGGACATGCCGCTGTACGTGCGTACGCTATTGATCTCACAGCCTCTGCATTTCGGTGACTACGGACGCTTGCCCTTGAAGATCGTATGGGCGGTGCTCGATGTGATCGCCATCGTGGTCCTGGGGAGCGGCGTTTACCTGTGGTGGGGGCGCCGCCGCCTGGTGCCGGGGGCGGAACTGGCGGTAAAGCAGGGGGCAAGGGCATGAGGCGCGGGCTATGGATGGTCTTTCGCTGGCCGCTGCTGATCGGCCTGCTCGTGGCGCTGGGGTTGTTGTCGGCGCTGCTGGGCGATGGGCTGTACGACATCGTGTCATGGCTTGCGCTGGGGGGGCCGCTGATGATCGTTGGCGGCGTCTGGGTGTGGCGGCAAAAACGCCTTGGGCAGCAAGCCCCCAAGGCACAGCGCGTCCCCTTGTAGCATCCGGCCGGACAGGGTCCTCATAGCGGCCCTCGTGCTCGCAGGCCAGTTGGCCAGGGTGATGATTACAGCGCCTTCTCCCGACAATGCTGCAGTGCGTCGCGAATCATTGCGTTCACCAGCGCGGGTGACACGCCGAGGACCTTGGCGATTTCCCGTTGTTTCATGCCATGGATCCGGCACATTTCGAAGGCGCTACGGGTGCGCTCGGGCAGATCGGCAAGGGCTCCGGAAACGCGTTCCAGCACTTGCTGGTCCGATACCAGCGCCTCCGGGGTTTCACCGAAGATGGCCGGCGACTCGCTGCTGTCGGCGTCGTGGCACATCAACCGCTCCTCGAACTGGCGCCGGCGGTAATGGTCGATCGACAGGTTGCGCACCACCCGCGTCAGATAGGACGCCTGGGAGTGGATCTGCTCCGCTTCGGCAGCATCGTCCACTTTCATGAATGCGTCGTGAACAATGTCCTCGGCGTGGCTGCGGCAGCCGATGATCTTCGCGGCAAGCCCGATCAGGCGCGAACGCTGCTCAAAGAACACGTCGAGCAACGTGGGCCCACCTTGGGCTGCACCGTGTTTCTGCATGAGGCACCTGATCCGTTCGTGAAGTCTGGTAGCGAGGTTGGAGAATCTAGTATTACTAAGAATTGTTTGCAACAACTCTCCAGTTTCCAGCGCGGTCCCGATCTTGCAGTCGGCAGGTGAAGCGACATATCCATGACCCGGTTGACTCTAAAAAGCGCAGAACTGGGGCAGCAGGCCACCACAAGGCAGTGACATGGAGTAAGCTTGGCGAAATTTCTTCACCGCCACCCGTACATGCCAACCCCTTCCCAAGCCCCGAAGACCCCCATCGAAATGGCCGCCGACTGGTGCGTGCGCTTGCATCTTGATGAGTGCACCGATGCCGACCGCAGCGAGTTCCTGCGCTGGTACGATGCCGACCCGGTGCACGCCGAGGAGTACCTGAAGATGTGTCGGGTGTGGCAGGTCAGCGAGCAGTTGCCACCGCGTCCCGCCACGCCGGTGGCGTTGCCTGCCCGCCGACGCCGGCCAACCGCGTGGCTGGCGCGGGCCGCAGTGTTGCTGCTGGCTGTGGGAGGCGCCTGGGCCGCAGGCTGGTCGTGGGGTGTGCTGCCGGGCAGCGTGCGTTACTACCTGGCCGAGGAAAGCCGGCGCCAGGTGCAGTTGCCGGACTACAGCGAGGTGGAGCTGAACCGCCGCACCGGCCTGTTGTACCTGGGCTACCGCGACCAGCGTCAGGTACTGTTGCACGATGGAGAGGCCTACTTTGATGTGCGCCGCGACCTCGCCAAGCCTTTCATGATCAACACCGACAACGCCCGCGTGCGGGTCACTGGCACTCATTTCAACGTTTGGACCGCCGAGGCACAGACCACCGTCACCGTTACCGAGGGCACCGTCCTGGTGTCTCGCACCGACGGCGGCGAGGGGAGCAACCAGGGCGCTGAGCTGACCGCCGGCATGCAGGCGGTGGTGCGACAGGGGCGCATGCTGCAGTTGGGTCGCACCGACCCGTCCCGGGCGCAGGCCTGGCGCAACGGCAAGCTGGTACTTGACGACATCAGCCTTCGCGACGCCCTGCCGCAGATCAACCGCTACCTCGATGTGCCGCTGCAGCTGGACACCAGCAGCGCGGCCGGCGAGCTGCGTTTCGGCGGCATCTACGACACCAGCGACCTTGGCCAGCTGGTCAATGCGTTGCCACGGGTGCTGCCGGTGAAGCTGCGCCGGGCTGACGGCGTGATCATGATTTCGTCGCGCTGATCCCCACGGTTGCAGCGCGTCCCGGGCTCCAGGCCCCTGCTGTGCATGGCGTCATAGGCGCTGACAGCAAGCTCCGATAATTTGCTGAACAAAAAAAAACCTCATTCGTCATTCAGGCATGCCCCGCCTGGAACCCGCGACGATGAGCACTCCCCGAACATCCAGCCTGCATGAATTGACCCAGTTGCTGCCCCCTCTGGTCAGTCGCTTCGTCGTCCCAACACGCGCGTATTTGCGCGATACCGTCAGCGGGATGCTTGCGCAGTCTCGCCTGCAACGCTGCGTGGTCTGCCCGCTGGCCAGGCGCCAGAACCCAATCAACATGCCAACATAACCATAATCATCAGGAGCATCATGAGCGCCTTTTTGTTGAAACAACCGGCAGACCGGCTGCGCCGCTGCATCGCCGCTGCCACCCTGGGCCTGGCCATCGCCGCCGCAGTGCCGGCCCAGGCCGAGCCCGTGCGCATCGACATCCCGGCCAAACCCCTGGCCTCGGCGCTGTCAGACCTGGGCAACCAGGCCAACCTGCAGATCATCTACAACCAGGACACCGTGTCGGGCTTGCGCAGCCGCGGCGTGTCGGGACAGATGGAACCGGAGGAAGCCCTGCGCCAGCTGCTGCAGGGCACCTCGATCGCCTACCGTATCGAAGGCAACCACGTGACCTTGCAGGGCAGCCGTGACGACGCGGCGATGGTGCTGCCGAGCACCAGCGTCCTTGGCCAGGCCTACAGTTCGGTGACGCCGGACGACGGCTATGTGGCCAAGCGCGCCTCGGCCGGCACCAAGACCGACACGCCGATCCTCGAGACGCCCTATTCGGTGTCGGTGGTGACCCGTGAACAGATTCAGGCCCAGCAGCCCAAGACGGTGGCCCAGGCGCTGCGCTACACCCCAGGTATAAACGCCGAGCTTGCCGGCCCGCAGTTCGTCACCGACCAGCTAACCATCCGCGGCTTCCAGCAGGGCACCGGGCGTATGCTGCGCGACGGCACCCGCACCTTTCTGCCGGATTTCCTCGGTTGGGACGCCCCCGAACCCTACGGCCTGGAGCGCATCGAAGTACTGCGCGGGGCCAGCTCGGTGCTGTATGGCGCCTCCGACCCTGGTGGCCAGATCAACCTGGTGAGCAAGCGCCCGACCACCGAAGCGCTGCGCCAGGTGCAACTGCAGGCTGGCAATCACGACTACCAGCAGGCCGCCTTCGACCTGGGTGACGCGCTGGACGACGAGGGCGTGTGGAGCTATCGTCTGACCGGCTTGTTCCGCGAGGCTGACGCGCAGGCCGACCACATCACCAACCGCCGCGAGTACCTGGCGCCGGCTATCAGCTTCCGGCCTAACGCCGACACCGAGTTGACCGTGCTGGCCGAATACCAGAAGCAGACCGGCAACTTCGCCAACCCGCTGCCGGCCCAGGGCACTGTGTTCCATGATCCGCGCGGCCGCCTGGACCGTGACACCTACGTCGGCGACAGCGCCTATGACTACATGACCAACGAGAAGACCTCGCTGGGCTATGTGTTCGAACACCATTTGGACGAGGTCTGGACCCTGCGCCAGAACGTGCGCTACAGCGACTACCGCCAGTCCAGCGCAGAAATCGCCCTGCTCATGCCGGTGGGCAGCGACTACATGCGCTACGCTGACGAGCGCAAGGGCGACGGCCGCCTGTTCACCATGGATAACCAGGTGCAGGCCAACTTCGCCACCGGCGCCGTGGAGCACACCCTACTGACCGGCGTGGACTACAACAACGGCAAGTTCGACCAGGACCAGGCGCTGAACCTGATCAACGGCACTTTCGATGTGTTCAACCCGGTCTACGGCCAGCCGCTGAGCTTCACCCCGTTCAGCAGCGCCAGCTACGAGCAGAAGCTGGCGCAGACCGGCGTGTACCTGCAGGATCAGCTGAAGGTGGACAATTGGGTGTTCCTGCTAGGGGGCCGCTACGACTGGGCCAGCAACCAGAAGGACGACCGCGATCCGCAGACCCAGAAGGACGAGAAGTTCAGCGGGCGCGCCGGCATCGTCTATCTGTTCGACAACGGCATTGCCCCGTACGCCAGCTACAGCGAGTCGTTCCTGCCGGTCATGGGTATCACGGCTGACAACTCACAGCTCGACCCCGAGACCGGCAAGCAGTACGAAGTCGGTGTGAAGTACGAACCACCGGGTTCCAACAGCCTGTACACCGTGGCGGTATTCGACCTGACCAAGCAGAACGCCACCGAGAACATTGGTGGTTTCTCCCGCCAGGAAGGCGAGGTGCGCTCCCAGGGCGTGGAGTTGGAGGGCAAGACCGAGATTACCAAGGGCTTCAATGTGATCGGCAGTTACACCTGGAACGATGTCGAGGTAACCAAGTCGGAGGCCGGCAACAAGGGCAACACGCCGTTCCGCGTCCCCGAGCACATGGCCTCGATCTGGGGTGACTACACCTTGCAGGGCGGCCTGATGGAAGGACTGCGCCTGGGCGCCGGAGCCCGCTACGTGGGCAGCACCTACGGCGACACGGCCAACAGCTTCAAGGTCGACAGCTACACCGTGGTCGACGCGCTGGTGGCCTACAACCTGGGCAAGATGGACACGTCGCTGGATGGGCTGGAGGTCTCGCTGAACGCCACCAACCTGTTCGACGAAGACTACGTGGCCGGGTGCTTCAGCAACGTGGGTTGCCAGTATGGGCAGCAGCGTACGGTGTACGGGACCGTTACCTACAACTGGTAAACCCGTTGTCGCCTGTGTCGCGCTAGACCGTGCAGCGGCCCCACGGGTCATGCGTGAGCGTAGATACCGTCGGGGCCGCTTTGCGGCCCTTCGCGGCACAAGGCCGCTCCTACGTCCAGGGTTCTTCCAGGCTTTACCCTATCAACGTTGAATGCCAGGTCAGCAAGGCGCTTCCAGCTATCTTTTCAAGCAGCGGCCCTCACTCCGGGGGTCAATTTAGCGTTAGCCCCAAAGAGGGAGTCCGCCATGACCGTAGTCGATCGCCTCAGGTATTTGCGCGTCGTTCTGGTGTTGGCTGGCCTCGCGTGCCTTGCTCTCTACCCACTGATGTTGTCCTGGCCGTCCGGCTGGGCCTGGCACGTCGGTCACTCGGACTACCCGATGATGATCGTTGGCATCTACGCCACACTTGGCGTGTTCTTGATCCTGGCCGCACGTGATCCATTAGCCAATCTGAGCCTGATCTGGTTCACCGTGTGGTCCAGCGCCGTACACGGAGGAATCATGGCCGTCCAGGCGGTCACCCAGCCGGGGCAAATGGGGCACTTGGCAGGTGACGTGCCAGCGCTCTTCATCGTGGCGGTTGCCTTGGCCATCTTGACGCCCCGCTCACGCCAACCTTACTGAAGCGGTGTAGATAACTGCGCCAACGCTGCAACGAGGTGATCGTAGACGAGACGAATACGCGCAGGTACCGGGCCACGCTGTGGGCGGTAAACGTAGAGATCCCAAGGTTCGGGTTCCAGCGCAGCCAATACGGGTACCAGGCGTCCGTCAGCAATGTAGGGGCCGGCCAGAAAGGATGGCATCTGGCTGAAGGTCAGACCGGCCAGGACTGCACGACACTCGGCTTCGCTATCGTTGACGATGAAACGCGGTCGTGCCGGCGTACATTGCACGCCGCCCGCAAATAACCAGGGCCATGGACGACCCGTGCTGGTATCGAGAAATGCCGAAGTCGGCAATGCATCGAGCTGCTCCACGCGCTCCGGTACCCCAACGCGTTCGAGCAATGCGGGGGACGCTACTACGTGAAACCGCTGGCTAGTGGCGCGGCGAGCAATGTATCGGTTGTCGCGCATGAAACCAAAACGCACACCGATGTCGATCTTCTCGTCCACCACGTCCGAGTGCTGGTCACTCAGGTGCAGATCGAAGCTTATCTGCGGGTAATCAGCGGCAATACGGGTCAATACATCAACCAGACGCAGACGCCCCAACGCGACCGGAGCCGTCAGGCGAACCACCCCGCTCAACGCGTGATCCGCTTGCGCATCCTGACGGCGGAACAATGCATCGAGCTGCTCGACACTGTCCCTGGCCTGGCCCGCCAGTGCTTCGCCGTAGGCGGTAATGCGCATGTTGCGAGTATTGCGATGAAACAGCAGCTCACCTTGCAAGCGCTCCAGGTCCTGCACCGCGCGCGTCACCGCCTGCGGTGAAATACCCAGGCGAAGGGCGGCTTCCTTGAAACTGCTGGCTTCGGCGGCGGCCACGAAGATACGTAACATTTCAAGGCGATTAAGCACGGTTGCAATCTCGGCAAGGTCATTTCGATTATTCCAATATTATCCATTTTGAAATCTAAATATTTCCATTTTTTGCCAGTAACGCCCTGAGCATACTGCGCCCGATGGAGCAGGCGTTCTGAGTACACCCTGACAACCCCCTTCTTTCATTTTTCCGGAGCATTTCATGACCACCTCGACCAGCATGCGTGCGCTCATCCTCGATAACTACGACGGCGCGCCTTTTCGTGACGCCCGCATCGACCTCGCTTCGCCAGGCCCCGGCCAGGTGCAGGTGAAGATTCATGCCAGCGGCGTCAATCCGATCGATTACAAGATCCGCAAAGGCCAGGCCCCCTACGCAATGCCCGCACTGCCTGCGGTGCTGGGTACAGACATGGCCGGTGAGGTCGTTGGTGTGGGTGCCGATGTCAGTGGGTTCGCCGTGGGTGATCAGGTTTACGGCTTGACCGGCGGTGTGCGAGGGCTGCAAGGCTCGCTGGCCGAGTACGCCAACGTCGACGCCATGCTGCTGGCAACGAAGCCAAAAAACCTGACGATGCGCGAAGCCGCAGCGCTGCCTCTGGTGGCACTCACTGCATGGGAAGGGCTGGTGGATCGCGCAAACGTCCAGCCAGGCCAGAAAGTGCTGGTACAAGGAGGCGCTGGTGGCGTCGGCCATATGGTTGTGCAGATCGCCAAGGCACTGGGCGCCGAGGTATTCGCGACGGCCAGTGCGGGCAAGCAGGCATTGGTGCGTGAACTGGGGGCAACGGCCATCGACTACACCAGGACCAGCGTTGAGCAGTACGTTCAGGACTACACCGACGGGCAGGGTTACGACATTGTTTATGACACCGTAGGGGGTGCCTCGCTGGAAGCATCGCTTGGTGCAACACGCCACTACGGTCGCATTGTCAGCTGCGCAGCGTTTGGGCCGCAAAACCTGGCGGTGTCCTCACTACGCTCGGCTGACATCAGCGGTGTCTTCGTGTTGCACCCCATGCTCAGCGGTGAACGCCGCCAGCACCATGGTGACATCTTGCGCCGCATTGCCGCCCTGGTCGAGGCGGGCCAGGTGCGCCCAGTGCTCGACCCACGCCGTTTCAACCTGGATAGTGCGATGGCTGCACACGACGCGGTCGAGGGGGGCGCAGACATCAAGGTTGTGATCGACATCCTCTAGGCGGTGGCCCCAGAGCTGACGGTGGCATGCTGTCTGTTCCCGCAAGCATGCCGCTTATCCAGGCTAACCAGGCTGCTGAGCATCGAAAGCGCTACGCAAGGCCGCAATAACGTGATCAACAGAGGGGCCTTGTACCGGAGGCGGCACAGGGCGCTCGCAAAATTCTCGCCACACAAACAGCATCAGTTCTGCGCCATCTGTTTGCGGCAGCGTACTGTCGATCGAGCCGAAGGATTGCAGCAGCCTGTACCTTTCGTCTTCCCAGAACAAGGCTTCTACCCAGGCATACACCGGGATGAAATGGAAGTGAATGGAGTAACCGGCATCATGCCCAAAGCGGCCGATGTACAAGCGTTTTGGCTGTAGATGATCTTCGATGGTTTTCTGGATACGCGCCTGCAACACACCCAACTCCGCTTGCGCTTGGGTCGGTAGCGCTGCCAGGGAGTTGGTCATCTGCTTTGCGGTGAGCATCAAGTAGCCCGGCAATGCACTGTCCATGCGGTGATTGAGAATCCAGTACCTGGACTCATGGATGATCAAGCGAGACGGAATGTCCATGGGGCAGCCTTGAGTGGGTCCGACGCAGGGTAGCATTGCGGTGGACCGACGTCCGCTTCTGGCCGACAGCTATCTGTTATCGCCAACAAAAATCCTGAAGGGATTGGCGGCCGTATCGCTGCAAAAATGCTCGCTCACGACGCAAACACCCACCCGGCCAGTGCCTGCAGCGATATACTTCGCCCCCTCAGTCAGTGTTCGGGAGTCGCCATGCGCCAGGTCTTGCTCAGCGTGGATGTCCAATCCACGTTCAATCCGCCCCAGTGGCTGGTGGATGGTGTGCGGGTGTTATCGGCGAAGATTCCTACCATCGTGTCGCTCGAACTTCATGACGAGCAGGTAACCCCGTTTCAACGGCAACTCGGCTGGCACCCGGCCGCGCAAGACGAAAGCCTGGTCGAGGCCGACAAGGTGTTCGTCAAGCACGGCTACGGGCCGACCACTGAAATGCTCGAGTACCTCAAGCAGTGCGGCGCGGAGCGTGTGCTGGTGTGTGGCATCCAGACCGAAACCTGTGTGCTCGCCGCCGGGTTTGCGCTGTTCGATGCCGGACTTTCCCCGACGCTGGTGACCGACCTGACCGTTGGCTCATCCCTGGACCGGTCGGGGCAATTGGGGATCGATCTGTGGAAGCATCACTTCGGCCAGGTGACGACCTGCGCAGAGGTGATTGCCGCGCTGGATGCATGAGTCCGCACGGCGGGAGAGGGGGCGCGGCGCTTTGTGCTTGCGCGGTATCGCGCGCATGGCATCGACCTGCGCGCAATGGCAATTTGTGGAGAGCATGTGAAGGCTTCATCGAAACGCAGGCACGCAAGCCTAGAACGCGAATTGGCGCGGGCGCTGACCTGGGCCTGCGAAGTGGCCAAAAGTGAAATCATCGGCTTTGAGTGGCTCACCCATCGGGTCGACTACGACCGTTTTCCAGAAAGCCTCATCGTCACCTGGGTCTTCGATAGCGACAGGCACATGAATGCGGCGCTCGCCAGCCAGAGCAAGGCGAGGATGCAGAGGCTTACGCAAGCAGCCTTTGAGGATATCGGCATCACCGTGCTGGATATCACCGCTCATGTCGAGGTCGACTCCGAGGAGCGCTGCGCAAAGGTGCACGGCGGGGATTGGGCCGCACGGCTGGGCTCACGGCAACGTTTGGGGGCAAAGCATGGCCAAGGACATTGAAAACCCGTGCGTTTCGCTGTGCCAGCTGAACAGCGAGATGTGCGTCAGTTGCGGGCGAACCCGGGAAGAAATCCGTAAGTGGCGGGGCATGAAGCGTCCGGAAAAAATGGCGACGGTGCAAAAGGCCAGCGCCCGGATGAAGTCGCTCAGCAAAAAGAAAGGCAAAAAATAGGTTCTTCACGGAATTCCGGGGGAATAGGGGCCTTGGGCTTGGGTGTTGAGGCTGCGAGCCTATCCATTCCCAGCAGCGTCGCCACAGGAAATGGATAAGCGTACAACCTTAACACCCAAGCCCAAGCCCAAGCCCAAGGATCCTATCCCCCCGACATTCCGTGAGGAACCCAAAAATAGCCATGACCGCTTGATCGGCGGGCTCGAAAACGCCTGCTGTCGTCCAGGCCGTGCGGGAACTTCAAGGAGCAGGACAGGTCAATAAAGGCCCCTTCTTCCGGGTTGTGCAGCCATTGCCGCCGAGCAGCGCAGGGGGCCTGTTTGACGACAGTGCCGTTCGAACCTTGCGAGTCCGTCCTCGATGCCAACCCCGCGTTTTCTACCCGGTATCCTTCTGGCGTTTTGCGCTGTCGCGTCGCAGTGCGCGCTGGCGGCCGAGCGAAACACCACGACACAGAGCAACAAGGCATCCACTGCGCTGATTGAAACCGCCTCGCAGCAGTATGTCGATGGCCAGCTGGAGAAAGCTGCGTCTACCCTGGAGCGTGCGCTGCAGATCCAGCCGAACAATCCTGCAACGCTGCACTACCTGGGTGTCTTGCGGCTTCAGCAGGGGCAGTACCAACAGGCTGAAACCCTGGCGCTGCGATCCAACGTCGGCGTGGGCAACAACGTCCAGTTGCGCAATCGTAATATCCAGCTGATCGAAGCCGCGCAGAAGGCCCAGGCTGCAAATACCCCGGTCGCCGCTGAAAAGGAACGCGGGGCCATCCGGGCGTGGCTGGAAGGGCTCTTCGAAAAGAGCCCCGCTGCAGACGTTGCCAGCACCCAGGCGTTCACGTCGCAGACCGAGCGCCCCACGCAGCCCCTCAAGCGTGAAGAGGCGGGCAGGTCAGCTTCCGAAGGCGAAATGCAAATGGCTTCACTTGAGCGCGCGCCCGCGCAGCCTGAGATCACGATTCCCCGAGGCCATTTGCCGCCTCCAGGCCAATGCCGAATCTGGTTTCCTGACCGCCCGGCGGGCCATCAGCCGGCACCCGCCAGCTGCAAGCACCTGCGCAAGCGGATTCCGTCCGGTGCCATTCTGATTCAGAGTTGAATGCCGGGCATGTGCCGGGTCGGTATCGACGCGGTGCACCACGACGTTACATGGCCACCAGCAACAGCGACTGCGGTACAGGGCTTTGCGGATGCTGCGGCTCCTGCAGCCCGGCCAGGCGAAAGCCGGCCATGTCCAGTGCATTGATCCAGCTGGACAAGGTGCGCAGGTACCAGGGCATGGGTTGCCACTGTCCTTCGAGCCCGGCGAAGGTCTCTTCTCGCCAGCCGTCCTGGTAGTTGCCCGCCGCCGCGGTCCAGGGGTGCAGGGTCTGGATCACCAGCGCGCCCGCCGGAGCGAGCAGGGCGTTCATGGCGACAAGCAGGGGGATGATGTCCTGGTGCAGCAGGGCGAAGTTGGCGCAGATCAGGTCGTAGCCGCTGCCGATGTCCACCGTGGCATCAGCCAGTTGGTCGTAGCTCGCCAGGTGCACCTGCGAAGAACCTGCCGCCCGCGCTGCCTCCACCAGTGCCGCCTCGCCGTCCACGCCAACCGCCTCGATGCCCCGGTCCGCCAGTGCCCGCAACAGCCAGCCCTCGCCACAGCCCAGGTCGAGCACGCGCCCGGGCTGGCGGCCGAGGATGGCCAGCAGAATGGCCTGGTCGGTGACTTGCAGGCGGCTGTCGATGCGGCCGTTGCGGATGGCCTCGATCCAGGACTGGGCGTTGAGTTGCCAGCTGTGCAGGAGGGTGGTTTCGGGGGCAGGCATGGGGCTGACCAGGCTGGGGATTCAGGGAGAAGGATAGGCCAAACGCCGGCGCGTGCGTCTTTGTCGCCGGCGCCGCGCACGGTATCGCCAGCGACTAAGCTGTTGCGATGATACCTAGCCTCTCAAGGACGCCGCCATGAGTGCCTTCTCCCTGTCCGAGCTCGATGCCGCGCTGCCCGGGCTGGCCCGCAAGATCCGCGTGCTCGAAGCCCTGGCCTGGCCGGAGGGTGCCGAACAGGACTTCCTCGCGCAATGGCGCGCCGGCAACGCGCAGTTGCCCAGGGTCGAACTGCAGCCGCGCGAACACAGCGCCGACATCGCCGCACTGCAAGCCTTTATCGGCAAGTGCGATCAGGGCCACCCGGCCGGGCGCTTCCTGGCCATGACCGCGCACAGCTACGCCACCGCCGGACGCATGCTGGGGGCCATCGGCATGCCCGCGTTCACCGGGTATTCGGCGGCGCTGTACCGACGTCCGGATTTCTACTACCCCAGGCAGAAACTGACCATGCTCGACGCGGCCCGTTTCTTCCTCAAGACCACCGACGCCCTGCTGGGCGGCGACCAGATCCCGCCGAGCGAGGCCGATATCCCGGCCGAGGAATTTGCCGCCTGGATGCAGCCGGAGCTGGACCGCTTCTTCGGTGCGCAGCGGATCAGGATCGTGCTCGATCCGGCCCTGGCCGCCAAGGCCATTGCCGGGACCAGCCGCATCCGCCTGCGTGCCAGTGCCCTGTTCAGCGAGCTGGACAAGCAGCAGCTGTTGCAGCACGAGGCCTTCGTGCATGTCGCCACCGCGCAGAACGGCGCCAACCAGGCCAACCTCAAGTGCCTGGGCCTGGGGGCGCCACGCACCACCGAGACCCAGGAGGGCATTGCCACCCTGGCCGAGCTGTTCACCGGCAGCATGGACATCAACCGTCTGCGTCGCGTTGCCCTGCGGGTGATTGCGGTCCAGCAGGCGCTGGATGGTGCTGATTTCATCCAGGTGTTCGAAGGGTTTATTCAGGCCGGCCAGTCGCCGGAAGAGTCCTTCCGTTCCACCCAACGGATTTTCCGTGGCGCCGATGTGCGGGGCGGTTCAGCCTTTACCAAGGATGCCGCCTACCTGACCGGTTTGCTCGGTGTGCATACCTTGCTGCGTGTTGCGATCCGCGACAACCGCCCGGAACTGGTGGGCCATTTGTTTGCGGGGCGCCTGAACCTTGCCGATACCGTACGCCTGTCGCCCCTGTTCGAGTCCGGCTGGCTCCAGGCGCCGACCTATGTGCCGGTCTGGGCCAGTGACATGCGGCGGCTCGCTGCCAACCTGGCCTTCTCGGCCTTCATTGCCCGGATCAAGCTGGAGGTCCTCGACTTGAAGGTGTTCATGGCGTTCGCCGACGAGCACGAAGCGGATGCCAGTGCCCGGTGATTCGGGGTGTGGGTGCGGTAACGGCGAGGCAGCCGGGCTGCCTCGCCGAGCGCATTGACTCAGGCAATCATCTCCACTTTGCCGGTGGCCAGCCGATAGACCCCGCCGACCACCTTCAACTTGCCTTTTTCGAGGGCATCGGTGAGCAGGGGCGTGGCCTTTTTCAACTGCTCGACCGAGTCTTTGACGTTCTGCGCAATGGCATTTTCCATCAGGTTGCCGGGTTGCGTGATGGCTTTCTCGACCGATGCTTTGAGTGCCTCCGTCAGTTTCGGGATATGACCTGGGAAGCTGGCCTTGTCTTTCACTGCTTTGATACCGGCCTCGATGGCACCGCAGCTTTCATGGCCCAGCACCAGAATCAACGGGGCACCGAGCACTGCAACGGCATACTCCAGACTGGCCAGGCCTTCGCCGGTCACGAAGTTACCGGCCAGGCGTATGGCGAACAGATCGCCGCGGGCGGTATCGAACGCGTACTCAGGCGCGATGCGCGAATCGGAACAACTCAACACGGCGACAAAGGGGTTCTGGCCCGACACCAGCGCTTCGCGCTCGTCCGTGAAATCGTGGGTGGTGGAGTTGCCGCTCACATACCGCTCATTGCCCTCGATCAGTCGTTTCAGCGCCTGGTCGGGGCTGAGGACGTTTTGTGGTTTGGGCGGCGCAGACGATTTTTCCGCGGCCTGGACAATGCGCCCGGGCAGTGCACCGGCCAGCAGCAGGGCACCTGCTCCCAGTCCGGCAAGGCGAAGGAATCGACGACGATCCGTGGGGTTTGCAGTTGAGGATGAATCACATGATTTACACATGAGCGAGTGTACTCAGGTCAACACGGTTGGAGTAACTGCTGTTGGAGGGCAGTGCCATGGAGTCTATCCAGCACTGGGACTATGCAGTTTAGCCGAGTTGTAACCATACAATTTCCCCGGCCCCGCTCGTGCCGAGCGGGCAGGACACAACGCACGCCGGAGCCACCTTGAAACGATAGCTCCGGCGTTGGTGAAACCACCGGGAACGGCGGGCTTCAGGCGAACAGATCGAGGCCCAGCTGAAACGCCACCCACAGCGCCAGGCCCGTAGCAAACAGCAGCGCAATATTTTCGAACAGGTTGTTACGGTACTGCTTGCCCAGCAGCGACTTCTGGTTGGACATGATCAGCAGGCCCAGGGAGATCACGGGCAGGCCGACGATGTTCAGGGCGCTGACACCGATGGTCAGGGTGACGAAGTCCGGCATGCCGGGAAGCGACCAGATCAGCGGCGTGACCAGGATGAACAGCATGAACCACTTGTGCATCGGGTCGTGGTGAAACTCCTTGCCGTAGCGCTCGCGGCGCTTGGGGCTGACGTGCTGCAGAGCATCGGTGATCAGCATCGGGAAGGCGGTGGTCTTGCCGGAAATGCTGGCGAACAGGGTGGCGAACACGCCGGTGAAGAACACATACCAGCCGATCGGGCCGAAGAAGATTTCCAGGGCCTTGCCCAGGTCGCCCAGGGTGTTCACTTCGATGCCGTTGGGCCTGAGGATCTCTGCGCCGACGATCCAGATCGCCAGGTTGATGACGATGCCGACGAACACGGCAAACAGCAGGTCGTTGCGCTGGATGCGTTTGTGCTCCGGGCCCGTCCAGCCCTTTTTGCGCATCACGTACGGGTGCACGAAGTTGGCGATGGAGCCGGCCACCGCGCCGATCACCGAGACCGCCACCAGCAGCGCGCCGTGCACTCCTTCATCGGCGGGAATGCTGAAGCCGATGGTGCCTTTGACGATGCCGCTCACATCCGGGCCGGACATGACCGCCAAGGCGATGAAGGCCAGGGTCATGATCGCCAGCAGGGCTTTCATCACGCCTTCGATCATCGAATAGATATTGCGCCCCACCAGCAACCACACCGCCAGCACCACCGCCAGCGAGCACAGCAGGGGGTAGTCGACGCGCAGCAGCATCGCCAGCGATTCACCCGCACCCTTGATCATGTAGGCGTTCATCAGGTGGCCCATGAGCAGGGCATAGACCAGCATGAACCAGGCGAAGAAGGGGTGCAGCCGGGCATAGCCCTGGAGGATGGTCATGCCCTGGTTATTGCACAGCTGGAAGCGGGCAATGATGTTGACGATCAGGTAGCGCAGCAGCAGGGAAACCGCCAGCACCCACATCATCGCGTAGCCGTAGTTGGCGCCGGCCACCGAGGAAGTGATCAGATCACCTGCGCCCAGCCAGGACAGCACGGCGATGATGCCGGGGCCCAGCAGCTTGAGCAATCGGGTAACGCGGCGTTCGGCAGGCGCCGCAGCCTGGCCTTCCACGGAAGGAATGCTGGTCATCGAGGGTGTCTCCGTTGTTGTTTTTGTGAGAGCAGGCGAAGTCAATCATATTAGATATGACGTCGTACAACATTGGTTTTTCGGAGAGTGTTACTAAATATTTCCATGTCGTTCGTTGTCCGCTGGGTCGTTACTGCCAGCCCGCCATATCGTCCGGGCCATCGGCATTGCGGCTTAAGCATCTGTAAGCCATACGCCAAGTTTTTTGTAAGAAATATCTTGATAATTATTCTCGAATATAAATAATTCGCAAACGAAAATAATTACCATTTGGATCTTGCGCATGCTACCCCGACATCTCTCCCGGCTCAAACCGCTTCCACTGCACCTGTGCCTGGGATTCACCGCTGCTTTCCTGCCAGACCCGGCAAGGGCCGAAACCCTTGAAGTCCCTGCCAAGGAGGCGCTGGTCGAGGAAACTGCCGAACCGTCCCACGGCCTTGAGCTTGCGGCCACCAGTATCGAGGGCGAGTTCCTTGCCGAGAACACCGAAAACTCCGGCAGCTATGCGCCAGGGATGACGGCCATCGGCGGCAAGGGACCACAAAAACTGCGCGAGATTGCCCAGTCGGTCACGGTCATCACCAACAAGCGCCTGGAAGACCAGCAGCTCAAGACCATGGACCAGGTGATGAACCAGATGACCGGGGTCACCCGCAAGGAGGCCTGGGCCAAGAACACCTATGTGTCCCGTGGCTTTGAAATCAACGACGTGCGCTACGAGGGCGGCGCCACTTCGACCATCCTGGACAGCAGCCGCTATGAAGACCTGGCCCAGTTCGACAGCGTCGGCCTGTTGCGCGGTGCCGATGGCCTCTACGGCGCCGGCGAGCCGGGCGGGGTGATCAACCTCATGTATAAACGGCCCATGGCCGAAACCCAGGTCAAGACCCTGACCTCTGCCGGCAGTTGGGACAATTACCGCGGCGAGTTCGATGTCACCGGCACCCTGGGCCTGGATGGGCGCCTGCGCGGGCGTTACGTCGGCGTGCTCGAAGACAAGCACTCCTTCGTCGATTACGACCACAAGAAACGCAACCTGAACTACGCCTCGTTCGAGTTCGATGCGAGCGAAGACACGCTGCTGTTCTTTGGCCTCAGCCACCAGCGCGACGACCTCAACGGTGTACGCAACACCCTGGGACGCTACTCCGACGGCAGCGACCTGGGTTTGCCGCGCAGCACCAACCTGACCACGCCCTGGAGCTGGAACGACATCGAGAGCACCACGGTGTTCGCGCGCCTGGATCAGCAGCTCAATGATTCATGGAAGGCTGTGGCCAACGTACGGCACAACATCAACGAGAACGCACAAAACGTCGTCGAGCTGGAAAACCCCATCGACCCGGTCAGCGGCGAGGGCGGGGTGTGGTGGAACAACCAGCATGATTTCCGTACCACCGAAACCACCCTCGACCTGAACCTGCAGGGCGCGTTCGAGATGTTCGGTCATGTGCACGACCTGACCGTCGGCGTGGATGCGAGCAAGAAAGAGGGCAAGGGCGGCAGCTACTGGAACATGCTCTACGCCGATTCGGTGTTCTCGCCAACCCTGCCACCTTACTACCCGACGGCGGAGAACTTCCCGGATACCTCCACCGATGTGAAGAAGGTCGGCTCCTACACCTCGTTGCGCATCCGCCCCATGGATGACCTGTCGCTGATCGTCGGCGGCCGCTACACCCTCAAGGAAGACACTGAGTATGTCGGTGCCACGGGCCAGAAACTGTCGTCGGTCGAGGAAGATCCGCAGTTCGTGCCTTACTACGGCATCGTCTACGACCTGACCCCGACCACCAGCCTGTACGCCAGTCACGCCGAGATCTACAAATCCCAGGCGACCCTGCTGCAGGGCCCGCCGCCGGGCAGCAAGGCGCTGGAGCCGCTGACCGGTACCAACTACGAGATCGGTGTGAAGAGCGAACTGGCTGACGGCCGCTTGCTCGCAAGCTTCGCCCTGTACCGCATCGAGAAGAAGGGTGAGGGCCAACTCGACCCGAGCTATCCGCGTGAATGGGGCGCGGTGACATCCTGCTGCTACGTGGGCAATGGCTATCAGTTGAGCGAAGGCTTTGAAGTGGAGCTCAACGGCGAAGTCTTGCCGGGCCTGCAGGTGGCGCTGGGGTACACCTTCAACTCCAACGAGAACAAGCGTGACGGTGATGCTCGTTTCAGCACCCACACCCCTCGTCACCTGTTCAAACTGTGGAGCGACTACCGCTTCCAGCGCATGCCCGCCTTGAGTCTCGGCGCCGGAGTGATTGCCCAGAGCGAACACAGCGAATCCGGCTCGGTGGTGCCGTTGGGGGCCGGTGCCGGCGACTCGCTGGACTACTCGTTCGTCGAAAGCGGCTACGCGATTTACTCCATGCGTGCCGCCTACGACCTGGATGAGCACTGGACGGTGGCGCTGAACGGCAACAACCTGTTCGACAAGACCTACTACAGCACCGTCTCCTCGACCGGGTATGGCAACCTCTACGGCGAGCCTCGCAGCTTCCTGGTCAGTTTGAGCGGGCGGTTCTGAAGCAGTACCTGAACCCGCCGGCTTGCACAGAGGTCTGGCCTGCATTGATGGTGTAGCCGCTGCCGCCAGGCTGCGATCGGTCGCGAAGCGACCGTAAAACCTGGCGACTTCAGTCTGTCAGGTACAACGAGGTGACCGGGTTGCGCCTGCTGCGCCGTCGATCGCAGCCTCGTTCCTCGGCAGCGGCTACAGGGTGGCGGTCAGGCGGGCTTGAAGCAGTACACCGCCAGTTTGTTACCGTCCAGGTCGCGGGCGTACGCAGCATAGGCATTCGGCGCCCAGCCGCGTGGCCCCGGCGCCCCCTCATCGCTACCACCGGCTGTCAGGGCTGCGGCGTGGAAGGCGTCGATGGTTGCGCGGTCGGGGGCCTGGAAGCTTACGGTGACGCCATTGCCGACACTGGCCGGTGCGCCGTTGGCCGGTTTGAGGACGAAGAAGGACGGGGCATCCTCGCCCCAGATCGAGCCATTGTCGCCCAGGTCGGCGATACGCGTGTGGCCAAGCTTGCCCAGGACGCTGTCGTAGAAGTTGCGGGCATCGGCCAGGTTGTTGGTGCCGACGGTGACGTGGGTGAAGATACTCATCAGGTGTTCCTCAGGGTTGGGAAACAAGGCAAAGACAGGGCAGCACTAAAGCGCTGCGTCGATTTTCTGTGCGGCGGCTTCACTGACCCAGGGGTGCCAGATCTGCGGGTGCTCCTTGAGGAAGATCCTCGCCAGGCGGGGAGACTCGATACGTTCCTGGCTCATCCTCGCCAGGTTCTGGTTCAGCAGGTCGATGGGCACATTGACCTTCTCCAGCACCGCCACCAGCTCCGGTGCCTGCTCATGAAAGTCCTTGGACAGACCGACCCGGGTGGTGACGGTCTTGTCCACGCCAGGCTTCTCTTCCAGCCTGATCGCATCGATCTGACCCATCAGCGGCGTGGGTGACCAGTAGTAGAACAGCACCGGTTTGCCGCGCTTGTAGTTGGACAGCACGCCGGCATCGAGCGCCGCGCCAGTGCCCGGACGGAAGTTGGTGTAGGTGCTTTCAAGGCCGTAGTCCTTGAGCATCTGGGAATTGTCCACCTCGCAGATCCAGCCCGCGGGGCAGTTGTAGAAGCGGCCCTTGGACGGCTCCTCGGGATCGCGGAAGACCTCGGGGTAGCGGGCCAGGTCGGCCACCGTCTTCAGGCCCGGGGCCTGGGCCTGGATAGAGCGTTTGGCATCGCCCTCGACCACGTAGCGCGGCACATACCAGCCCTGGGCAGCACCCAGGATCGGCGCACCGACGGCCACGACCTTGCCGGCTGCCGCGGCCTTCTTCCACACCTCGCTACGGCCCATCCATTCTTCGGCGAACACCTGGATATCGTTACTGATCAGCGCGGTCTCCATGATGATGGTGTTGCCCACCAGTTGGTCGGTCTGGCAGCCGTAGCCCTCCTTGAACAGGATCATCATGATGTCGGTGAGCAGCATCCCGCTTTCCCAACTCAGGCCGGCGAACTTCACCGGTTTGCCGGAGGCGCACCAGTCGTCCGCCTGGCTTGCCGCACTGCCGGCCAGCAGGCCGAGGGAAAGTAACGTTGTCAGCAGGGTCTTCTTGTAATTCATTATTAGACGCTCCGTAACAGCAATCGGGGAGGGCGGGCACGCGCTTGCCGCACGTTGCAGGCCAGTGCCGGCCCCTGAACAGCAACCGCTATCAGATCGCAGAACCTGCCGTGGTACGCCCGTAGAACAGTTGGCGGGCATAGGGGCTGAACTCGACGTCGGGCTTGTCGACGTAAGCCAGCACGGCATTGAGTCGCAGCCGCTCGCCGACGACCGGCGTTACCCGGTGCAGCGAGTAGCGCCCGCGAAACAACGACAGGGTACCGGGCACCTGGGGCAGCACCTCGACCTTTTGCGTCGCCGGGTCGTTGAGGAAGCGGCCGACCGCGTCATAGCAATCATCGTCTTCGCGCCGCAGCATGCGCACGTACTCGAAGTCGCCGCCGCCATTGGCCGCCTGCAGTGACAGCGTCACACTGAAATCCGAGCGGTCGAAGTGCCAGCCCAGTTGCTGGCCCTCGGCAAAGCCTTGCAGGTTCAGCGCGGCCAGCGGGTCGGCATGGCGATAGAGAACGTCCTGGCCCAGTACATCCTTGATGAACGCCAGCACGTCGTCCGACTGATAGAGCAGGCGGGTGAGGTTGTCGGCCGGAATGTCGGCGTAGGCGACGGTGTCTTTCTCCGTCTCCATCAAGCGGCGCAGCGGGTGGGCCGGGTCGGCGGTCTCTTCCTGTGGCTTGAAGTACACCGTGTGCTGCTCGCGAAAACGGAACATCTGCGATTGCAGCGCCAGGGTCTGCTCGGCCATGGCGGCAACCGCCGGATCCAGCACGAAGCCCGGGAAGATCGCCACGCCTTCCTGTTCAAGGCGCGCGCGGCTCTGGCTGACCAGGGCCAGGTAGGCGGCGCTGGTGCGATCGGCGAGGGGGTAGCGGGTCAGGTCGACGATGTCGCCGAGGGGGGCGGTGAAGGCGGGCGCAGTCATTGTTGTAATTCTCCAGTGGTTGGTGCTGGAATCAGATTGCGCTGCGGGAAAAATGAAGTCACGCTCATAATTTTACGCATTTTTGTGAATTAAATTCAGGTCGCCACGCCATGAAGCTCACCCTGGACCACCTCGTGATGTTGCAAGCCTTGTCGGAGCTCGACTCGATCACCGCGGTGGCCGAGCGCTTGTGGGTGACCCCGTCGGCGGTGAGCCATCGACTGCGCGAGGCGGAGCGGCGCCTGGGCGTGCCCCTGACCGAGCGCTCGGCGGGCAAGCTGCGCCTGAGCCCTGCGGGGGTGCGCCTGGAGCGGGCGGCGCGGGACATCATCGGCATCCTCAACGAGGCGGAATCCGAGGCCCGCTCCCTGGCCGGCGGGGTCACTGCCTTCGTGCGCATGGGGGTAACTTCCTACGGCCCGTTTCGCTGGATTCCGAAGTTCATCAAGCACTACTCGGCGCTGCGCCCGGATATCGAGATCACCCTGGTCACCGTGCCCCGTGGCGATGTCTATGCCAGCCTGATGCAGGGCAAGCTGGACGTGTCGATCATCGACGACGGCATGGTGCCCAGCGGGGTCGCCCGCTTGCCGCTGTTTCGTGACGACCTGATCGCGATCATGGCCACCGACCATCCCCTGGCCGGGCGCACGAATATCTATGCCGAAGACTTCAAGACCTACAACCTGGTGACCTACTCGACCGAGCGCGCCAAGGGCTGGGAATACGACCGCTTCTTCGCCCCGGCGAGCATCCTGCCCCGGCGCATGATCACCGTGGAATTGATCGAAGCCATCGTCGAGCTGGTGCGCTCGGGCCACGGCATCAGCATCCTGCAGCGTGACCTGGTGGCGCCGAGCCTTGCGCGTGGGGAGCTGGCCTGGGCGGCGCTCAATGACGGGCTGGACATCGCCTGGAACGCCATCATTCGTCCTTCCGAACCCCAGTCCAGCGAAGTGCATCAGATGGTCGCGGCGCTGACCGACTGGGTCAAGCAGACACAAGGGCAGTGAAGCGGGGGTGTCACTGTGCCGGGGGCTTCTGGCTTGGTTTGTCCTTGCTCGCCCCGGAAGGTGTCATCAACTGCACGGTCAGGATGAAGCGTGCCGGCACCAGCGACAGCAACCCCAGCATGCTCAGCACGGCAATCAGCAGGACACCCCGTACCTCCTGGCGAAGGTCGGTGAACAGCGCCAGGCCCACCGCCAGCAGGAACAGCACGGCACCCAGCCATTGCAGCATCGCTGCCCAGCGAAACAGCGAGGAGTTGCGGACCTGTTGCAGGTGCCGGGTCGATTCGGTCATCACGTTACTCGCTTGTTATGGGTTGTTGAGTCTGCGTCTTGCCGTGCCGGGCAAAGCCGATCTTGATGGCCACCAGCATCGGCGCCGCCACCGCGAACAGCAGGGTCACGGCCAGGAACGCGGAATCGAAGGCAATCACCGTGGCCTGGCCCGTCAGCGCCCGCCCCAGCAGGTTGGTGGCGGCCCGGCCGGCGGCCACGGCGTCCATGCCTTTGCCGGCCAGTACAGTGGAGAGCGTCGAGAGCCGTTCGACGACGGCGCCAGTGCCCGGGGTGACGTGGCTGCCAAGGATCACCGCGCTGGTGGCTACCTTGTGTTCGATCAGGGTCTGCAGGGCCGCCACGCCCATCAGGCCGCCCAACTGGCGACCGGTGTTGAACAGGCCGATGCCGCTGGCGAGGTTGCGCCGGTTCAGGTCGCTGAAGGCGATCAGGGTGATCGACAGGAACAGCAAGCCAAGGCCAAACCCACGCAGCAGCACGGCGCCCATCATGTCGATCGCGCCGCTCTCGCTGGTGGAGCCAGACAACATCCACATCGCCACCATGATCATCAGGATGCCGAACGGTACGGTGGCGAAGGGCGCCACGCGGCGGGCCTGCATCAGCCAGGCGGCGATCAGCAGCGCGACGATAAAGCAGCCGCCACTGGGCAACAGCAGCAATCCGGCATCGGTCGGCCTGAAACCGAGCACCGACAGGGCGAATGCGGGAATCAGGTAGGCACTGCCGAACAGCGCGGCGCCGGCGACGAAGCTGACGATCAGGGCAAAGGAAAAATCGCTCGACTGGAACAGGCTGAAATCCAGCAGGCCCACGCCCTTGGCCAGCGCCTGATGGCCGATGAAGGCGAGCAGGGCGGCGCTGCCGATCAGGGTCAGCCAGAGGATGCGCGGCGCCTCGAACCAGTCCCAACGGCTGCCCTGGCTCAGTACGTAGGTGAAGCACAGCAGGGTGACGGCCATCAGCGCAAAGCCGACAAGGTCGAACGGGCGCGGGGCGTTGCGGGCAGCCCGCGGCGCATCGGCGACCAGCAGCAGGCCGCTGGCGGCGAGGGCCAGTGGCACCACGCAGAAAAAGATCCAGACCCAGGAGCGGCTGTCGATCAACCAGCCCTGCAGGGCCGGGGCAAGTGTCGCCGAGGCGACCACGGCGCCCATGGCGAACAGTGCTTGCAGCACGGGTTGCTGGGCGCGGGCGAAGGCGCCGAAGATGATCGCCTGGCCGCCGACCAGCAGGGTGCCACCGGCAAAGCCCTGGACGATGCGCAGCACCACCAGCAGCTCGAGGCGGGCGGTGAGGGCGGCCACGGCGCAGGCCAGGCCCATGGCCAGGGTGGCGCCGACGACTACGTGGCGTGGCGGCCAGCGGTCGAGCAGCCAGGACGCGGTCATGAAGCCGATCAGTTTGAAGGCGGTGTAGCCCACATCCAGCCAGGCGAACTCGTCGGGGGTGGCATAGGTATCGCCGAGGATATCGCTGCGACCGAGCGCCAGTACGGTGCTGGCGATGGCTTCGGTCAGGGTGGCGAGGACGATGCCGGTCATCAGCAACACGCCGCTGGTGGTCGACAGCGGGCGGCGCTCGATAACGGGGGCGGTGTTCATGATCCACCTCCCGGCGCCACTTCGACGCGGGCGGACAGGCCGGGCACGATGCGCCCCGGCAGCGGGTTATGGGTCAGGCGGATCTTCACCGGTACCCGCTGCACCACCCGTACGAAGTTGCCGGTGGCGTTGTCGGTGGGCAGCAGGCTGAAGGCTGAACCGCTGCCAGGGGCGACGCTGTCGACCACACCTTCCAGGGCACTGTCGGGATAGCCGTCGACTCGCACGCTCACGGCCTGGCCGGGGCGGATGTGTTCGAGTTGGGTTTCCTTGAAGTTGGCCACGACCCACACGTCATGAACCGGCACGATATCCAGCAGGGCCGCGCCCGGGGTGACGAAACGGCCGACGCGGACCTGGCGGTTGCCGACCACGCCGTCCACCGGTGCGCGTACCACGGTGCTGTCCAGGTTGATCTGCGCCAGGTCGCCGGCGGCCTGGGCCTGGGCGACGGCAGCCACGGCGGCTTCGCGCTGGGCCAGCAGCACGGCGATGCGCTGTTGTTGGGCTTCTACCGTTGCTGAAGCTGCGGATACCGTGGCCGCGGCTTTGGAACGGGCGGCGCCGGTCTCATCGACCAGGGCCTGGCTCACGGCATGGCTGACGATCAGCTTGCGACTGCGGTCGTGGGTCTTGTCCGCCAGGTTCATCTCGGCCCCGGCCGAGCGGCGCTGGGCCTCGGCCTGGCGGATCAGGGCGTGTTGCAGGCGGGTCTCGGCATCGACATTGCTCAGGCGTGCCTCGGCCGCCTTGATATTGGCTTGGGCCTGGGCCAGGTGGGCGCGGTAGTCCTCGTCGTCGATGCGAAACAGCACGTCACCTGCGCGCACGCTCTGGTTGTCCTCGATCTCCACGGCGGTGACATAGCCGGCCACCTTGGCGGCCAGCGAGGTCACATCGCCCCGGACATAAGCGTTGTCGGTCGATGTGCTGCCACTGCTGAACGCCATGGCCCAGCCGCCCACCAGCACGGCTACGGCGCTGGCGCACAGCAGCACGCCAAGCCGTTTTTTCCCGTTGCGTGACGGCTTCGCGGCACCGGTCCCGGCATCTGTACCGCAGACGGGGGTGTCAGTGTCCTTGAGCGCGTTCATGGTGGTTGTCCTGTGCAAGGCCGATGACCCTCGCAGGCTGGCGAGGGTCGATCAGCAGGTTGATCGGGTCATTTTTTTGCCGGGGTCACCAGCTCTTTCTCGCTGCTGTCGAGCACGAACACCGCCAGCAGCTTGGCAGGCTGCGTGTCGCTGGCATTGGCGCTGACGGCGTGGAAGGAGCCGGGCTCCTCGACGAAGTTTTCCCCGACCTTGTAGACCTTCTCCGGCTGGCCCTCGATGCGGATGCGCACGGCACCTTCGAGCACCGTGGCGTAGATGAAGGCCGTCTTCGGATGGGTGTGGGCCGGTGATGCGGCGCCTGGTGCGTACTCCACCAGCACGCCGCGCATGCTCTTGCCGGGCACGTTCGGCAGGGTGCGGTCGAATACCAGGCTGACCTTGCCGGGCACCGGGTCGGCGGCCCAGGTGCTGGTGATTGACAGCGTTGCAATGGCCGCGGCCATCAGGATTCGGGTAAACATGGCGGTACTCCTTGGTGGACAGGTCGAGGGGTCAGCGAGCCGTTCGGGCCAGCCAGTCTTCGAAGTGGATCGCGCCCAGGCGCGGGTGGTGACCGGGGGTCAGGGACTGGTCGTTGAGCACATCGCCGAAGTAGCGTGCATGCACGTCGGGCACCACCGTGCGGGTGTCGCCGGTGGCGCGGAAAAAGCGCCGTACCAGCTCGTCCAGCGGCATGGCCTCGGGACCGGCGATTTCCAGCGTGCCGTTGACCGGCGCGGCCAGCACCACGTCGGTAAGCGCCGCGGCGACATCGTCGGAGGCCATGGGCTGGATCAGCGCCGGCGACAGGTGAACTTCGTCACCGACCACGGCCGACTGGGCAATGCCGCCGACAAACTCGAAGAACTGTGTGGCGCGCACCAGGGTGAAGGGCCGGCCGGAGGCCTTGATCAGGTTTTCCTGGGCGACCTTGGCACGGAAATAGCCGTTGTCGGGCAGGCGCTCGCAGCCGACGATCGACAGGGCGATGTGATGACCGACACCGGCGGCGGCTTCGGCGGCCAGCAGGTTGCGGGTGGAGGTTTCAAAGAAGTCGAGCACGGCCTGGTCTTCCCAGGACGGCGCGTTGGCCACATCGACCACCACATCGGCACCATCCATCGCGGCGGCCAGGCCTTCGCGGGTGATGCTGTTGACGCCGGTGTTGGGCGAGGCGGCGAGCGCGTCATGGCCGCGTTCGGTGAGGTTTTTGACAAGCTTCGAACCAATGAGGCCGGTGCCTCCGATGACGACGATCTTCATGGCATCTCTCCGCTTAGGGACGGCACGTATTGCCGTCGGGGTAGCTTCAGAGTGCCTTGGCGCGGGCGGGAAGTCCTTGCAGCGGCCTTGGGTTTAGCTTCACGCGCGCCTGCTTTTTCGTCCAAAGCTGCCGTATCATCAACCACTGAGAATAATTGCCAGTCGCCTCGGACACGGAGCCTAGGGCGCTCATCCAGGGGACACTGACGTTGCCATACGCCTTTGAAGACTACCTGCTCGACCAGGAACGCCGGGAACTGACCTGGCGCGGCCAGGTCGTGTCCATCGGACCGCAGGTGTTCGACCTGTTGCAGCTACTGATCGAACAGCGTGAGCGGGTGGTCAGCAAGGACGAACTGCTGGAGGCGGTGTGGAGCGGCCGGATCGTTTCCGAATCGACCGTCACCAGCCATATCAACGCCGTGCGCAAGGCCGTGGGCGACACCGGTGAGGAACAGCGCCTGGTGCGCACGGTGGCGCGCAAGGGCTATCGCTTTGTCGGCCAGATCACCAGCGTTGACAGCGAACCCGCCGAGGCAGACGGGCCGGACATCGTCGAGCCGAAGCCGACCCCCGCTACGCTGGTGCTGCCCGACAAACCGTCCATCACCGTCCTGCCCTTCCACAACCTCAGCGGCGACGCCGAGCAGGACTATTTCGCCGACGGCATTGTCGAGGACATCATCACCGCCTTGTCGCGCCTGCGCTGGTTGTTCGTCATCGCCCGCAACTCAAGCTTCACCTACAAGGGCAGGGCGGTGGACGTGCAGGGCGTAGGCCAGGAACTGGGCGTGCGCTACGTGCTTGAAGGCAGCGTGCGCAAGAGCGGCAACAAGGTGCGCATCACCGGCCAGCTGATCGATGCCAGCCGCGGCACGCACCTCTGGGCGGAGCGCTTCGAAGGCGAGCTCGACGACATCTTCGACCTGCAGGACCGCATTGCCGAAAGCGTGGTTGGCGCCATCGCCCCGCAGTTGGAACGGGCCGAGATCGAACGGGCCAAATGCAAGCCCACCGACAGCCTCGACGCCTACGATTACTACCTGCGCGGCACGGCGAAACTGCACCAGGGTACCCATGCGGCCATCGACGAGGCGCTGGCGTTGTTCTATCGGGCCATCGAACTCGACCCCGAGTACGCCTCGGCCTACGGCATGGCGGCCTGGTGTCATTTCTGGCGCAAGATCAATGGCTGGATGAGCGATCGCCCCGGCGAGACTGCCGAAGGCGCGCGCCTGGCGCGGCTGGCGGTGGAGCTGGGCCGCGACGATGCCGTGGCGCTGACTCGCGGCGGCCATGCCCTGGCCCACCTGGTGGGGGATGTCGACAGCGGCATCGCCTTGCTCGACCGCGCTCGCCTGCTCAACCCCAATCTGGCCCCGGCCTGGTTCCTGGGCGGCATCCTGCGTGCGCTGCGTGGCGAAACCGAGGCGGCCATCGACAACCTCAACCATGCCGTGCGCCTGAGCCCGCTGGACCCGGAAATGTTCCGCATGCAGGTGGGCATGGCCCTGTCGAATTTCTTCGCCGGGCGCTTCGATATCGCCGCCAGTTGGGCGGAAAAAGCCCTGGGCAACCTGCCCAGCCTGCTGCCGGCGACCGCGGTGCTGACTGCCAGTTATGCCTTGGGTGGGCACATGGACAAGGCGCAACAAACGCTGGAGCGCTTGCGGGCGATGGACCCCGGTTTGCGCATCGCCAACCTCAAACAGTGGCTGCCGATCCAGCGCGCCGAGGACCTGGCGCGCTTCGCCGAAGGCCTGCGCCAGGCGGGTTTGCCCGAAATGTAGCCGCAGGTAGATTCGGTCTCGATACGCACCAGAACAGGCGCAGGAAGGGCGAGGGGTCACCGCCTTCCGGCGGGTTGCGATGGTCCCCAGTTCCTGTATGGCGCGTTTCCCCCCGATCTGTATCTAACATTCCCCACCCGGCGGCCCTAGCATCGAAGGCTCCCAGCAGGAGCAGGCCATGACCCCAATCCCCGGCACCTTCGACTTCGGCGGTCTGATCCCACGCCGGCTGACACTGGCCGACCACGGGATGATCTGCGCCCAGCGCGAAGCCATGTTCCTCGAAGCCGGAGGTGACCCGGCGCAACTGCAACTGATGACCGAACACTTCCGCCCCTGGCTGCACCAGCGCCTGAGCGACGATCGCTACTACGGCTTCGCCCTGATGGACGCCGACCAACCGGTGGCGGCGATCGGCTTGATGAGCATCGACTGGCCGCCACATCCGTCCCACCCGACCGGGGACCTGCGCGGTTACGTGCTCAACGTCTTCGTCGACCCCGCCTACCGGCGCCGGGGGCTGGCATCGGCCTTGATGAACCTGGCGGACGCCGAATTTGTCCGGCGCGGCATCGGCTATGCGGTACTGCACGCGACCGACGTCGGCAGGCCGGTGTATGAAGCACTGGGCTGGGCAGCGACGGCCGAAATGGCCAAAACCTTGGCCCCGTAGACGCGATCGCTGGCGCGCACCTTGTAGCCGCTGCCGCCAGGCTGCGATCGACCGCAAAGCGGTCGCAAAGCCGACGACCTCATCCTCCCGGACCCACCAATAGCTATGCTTGATGTGTTGCCAGCCCCTGGCACCCATACCGTGAACGGAGGCGCCCGACATGCAACTCACCACGTGCCCAATCGACAAGCCGGAAGCGACGAACTTCATTCTGGGCCAGACGCACTTCATCAAGTCCGTCGAAGACATCCACGAAGCGTTGGTCAACACCGTGCCAGGCATCCAGTTCGGCCTGGCCTTTTGCGAAGCCTCGGGCGACTGCAAGGTGCGATGGTCCGGCACCGACCCCGCCATGATCGCGCTAGCACAGCAGAACGCCAAAGCCATCGGCGCCGGCCATAGCTTCATCCTCTTCCTGGGCGACGGCTTCTACCCGCTGAACGTGTTGAACACCCTCAAGATGGTCCCGGAGGTTTGCCGTATTTTTTGCGCAACCGCCAACCCGACGCAGGTGATCCTCGCGCAGACGGATCAGGGGCGAGCCATCCTTGGCATAGTGGATGGTTTCTGTGCCAAAGACATTGAAGACGACGCCGACATACAGTGGCGCAAGAACCTGCTGCGCCAGATTGGCTACAAGCAGTGACCGGCAGCCCGAGCTTTTGCTCACCAAAAGGCTGACGTCGGCGTAAACACGCTTGTGACAGCGCGTCGCCGGTGATGTTGCCCGCAACCATGAGCTCGCCTGGGTTGCTGTTGATGCGTGGCTATTTCAGGATAAACAAATCTCCTTCCACACCCAGCTCACCACGTTTACGCCGCTTCGCCACCGCATCATAAACAATCAACAAAACCTCCCCGCCATCCTCACCCAGATCAAACAAACACATCCCCTCGGCATGATCGTCCCCATGCCCGAAAGGCACTTCCAACACCGTCTCCAGTTGATCCGAAAAGACCACAAGCTCCTCATCGGACGGGAAGCCACCACGCCAACGAAACACCGTCACCGGACCATCCAGATCCATCGTCGGCCCCGCCAGAATCAACAGATCGTCACCACTGACGCACAGATCCCGCACCCCCAGCCCATTGAGCGCAAAGAAGTGCTTGCGGTAGCACCGTCCGTGCGGTCCGATCTTCCTGAGCACCAACGTATCGCTGGAGTCGCCATCAAGCTCAGGCTCGATCTCCAACAGCACCGTCCACCCACGCAACACTGGTCCCCGCAACCCCAACAACAGCCGCGAACCGATCACCGCCATCCCTTCGATATCGAATCCATTGTCCTTGCCCGGAATGCGCAGAAAGTCCCGCAACTGTTCGTCCTGGGCAATTTCCCGGGTCAAGTCGTTGCCAAGCGCGTTGCCATGCAGCTGCGCCGCGGTACGTCCATCGGCATCCACCACCCAGGCCAGTTCATGGCTGTCGTGCTGCTGCACCACAGGAATGCGCGCCAACAGAAAGCGGTTGCCGTCCGCCTCTACTGTCGACAGTCGCTTGATATTCTTTTGTGCCGGTTTGTCGGGGTCGGCCTTCTTGCGCTTGAGGCTATGGGAGCCCACCACCCAGAGGTAACCCTGGTCGTGGTCAAAGGCCAGTCCCTCGATGTCGATCTCGTCGTCCGACTCCGGTATGGGCAGGTCCAGGTACGCCATGAGCGGGAACGACTGATGCTCATCGCAGATCACCTCCTCGCCGGGCGCTGCGTGCTGGATGGTCAGTCGTTCCAGGCTTGTGGTTTCGTCGTTGGCCACCCACAGTGTGTCGCCAATTCGCTGGGCGACCGAAAGGCCATCGCGCAACGATGCAAACGCCCGGGCAAAACTCAGTATCACGGCATTGCTTCGATCGCTCATGAGCGTACTCCTGCCTTGAAGGGGGACGCGAACACGCTGTTGTCGAGGCTAGTGGTTGCCCAACGACAATCAAGGTGCTTCGCTAGCACGTTTTTTCACAGGCGATAGAGCAGGGGAGAATATACGGTGAAGGCCCGGCTGGACTGCTCGGCGAACAGGATTACCGGGACGACCAGGCGAGCGCCTGATGAGCGCGGAAGTTCATGACGGTTCGGGGCGCTCGATACGGCTGCACGCTGCCTGCCGCCCGCGGCCCAGGTCGACGCTGGCCAGGATCAGCAGGCCGGCAACGAAATAGCTGCCGGTGATCAGCATCGCCAGGCGATGATCCCCTGCGGACAGCCAACTGGTCACGCCGTACGTCATGGGGCCGAGGATGGCCGACAGTTTGACCGCCAGCCCCCAGAGGCCAAAGAACTCCGCCAGCCGTGTCGGCGGCGCGAGCAGGCCGACGATCGCACGTCCGGCCGATTGGCTGGCGCCCATGCACAGGCCGGCGAGGTTGGCCGCCAGCCAGAACAGCCAGGGGCCGCGTGCGAGCCAGACCAGACCGACCATGCCGAGCCAGCCCAGCAAGGTCAGGGTCAGGGTGGCGCGATGGCCGAGGTGATCCTGCAGCCAACCGAACAGCACGGCACCGATGGAGGCGGTGATATTGACCACCAGGATCAACAGCAGCGTGTCCTGGGTGCTGAAGCCCATGACCTGGTCGGCATAGATCGCCGCCAGGGTAATCACCGCCGAGATACCGGCCTGGTAGCAGACGGTGCAGGCCAGGAAGCGCAACAGGTCGCGATAGCGATCGGCTTCGTGCAGCGTCTGCGCGAAGCGCGCCAGCACTGCTTGCACGCCAGGCGTGCCGCCGCGCCCGGGCTGCGGCTGGCTGCGCTCGCGCAGGAACAGGAAGGTCGGCAGACTGGCAACGGCGAACAGCGTCGCCGTGATCAGCATGCACACCGGCACGAACTGCGCCGCCGTCTGGCCCTGCGCCTGGGCCCAGCTGACAAAGGCCAGGCAGGCGCCCAGGCTGACCAGGCCGCCGATGTAACCGAACCCCCAACCCCAGCCGGACACCTTGCCCAAGGCATCGGCACGGGCGAGTTCGGGCAGGAAGGCGGCGATCAGGTTCTCGCCGCTGCCGAAGCAGAAATTGGACAGCACGATGAAAAGGATCGCGATACCGAGTTGCCCCGGACCCGCCAGCGCGAGCCCGCAGGTAAAGAGGACGCAACCGACCGTACTGAACAGCAGCAGGCGTTTCTTGCAGCCCAAAGCGTCGGCATAGGCGCCAACCAGCGGCGCGGTCAGGATGATCAGGGCGTAGGAGAGGGCAACGGCGCTGGTCCATGCCAGTGTGCCCCAGGCTTCGCCCTGGGCGACCACCGCGACGAAGTAGGCGTTGAACACGGCCGTGATCACCACCGTCGTGTAGCCGGAGTTGGCGAAGTCGTACATCGCCCAGGCCCAGATTTCTCGGCGTGTCACTCCGGGGGCAAGGCTGGCTGGCATGGCGATCTCTCTACCGGCCCGTGGCGAGTGGGAAAGCCCCTCGGCACAGGTGCAATGTTCGTCTCAACGGCCTTGAACGGCTGGTATTGAGCCTAGCCCTGGCCCACCCATCCTGCGAGCGTATAATGGCAACTGGCAAGGATGTACACGCAGCGATTCCTGTCATGAGGGGCCGTCGATGTCTCGTCCGCCTCCAGCGCCTTCCGCCGTGCCCCGTGACGATGGGCGCGCGGAAAAATTGCTCGAAATTGTCCAGCGCACCGTGGCCGAGTTGCACCCGCAAGCGGCAGACGCTTTGCATGTCACCTTGCACAGCGTGCTTGACCGGGACCTGGGCGTAGACAGCCTGGCTCGCGTCGAGCTGTGGTCACGCATCGAGCGCGAATTCGGTGTGCGCTTGCCAGAAAGCCTGTTCGCCTCGGCAGAGACCCCCGCCGACCTGTTGCACGTGCTGCTCAGCAGGCATGATGCCGAAGCCGTACGCCCGTTGCCTTCCAATGACGCCAGCCAGACCCCGGCCGCCACAGGGCAGGCGCCGGACACCGCGCGCACCTTGATCGAGGTGCTGGACTGGCATGTGCGTCATCAGCCGCAGTTTCTCCACGTGCGTCTGCTCGGTGAAAACGACCAGCAAGAAGACATGAGCTACGGCGCCTTGTACCAGGACGCCCTGGCCGTTGCCGGCGGGTTGCAACGCTGTGGCTTGCACGCCGGTCAGACCGTGGCGCTGATGCTGCCCACAGGCCGTGACTTTCTCCTTGGTTTCTTCGGCATTTTGTTGGCCGGTGGCGTGCCGGTGCCTATCTATCCACCGCTGCGCCTGTCGCAGATAGAGGATCATCTGCGTCGCCAGGCTGGCATCCTGCGCAACGCCGAGGCCAGTGTGCTGATTACCGTGACGCAGGCGAAACTGCTCGCCCAGTTGCTCCGCTCGCAGGTGCCGAGCCTGGCTCGCATCGCCAGTGTGGCGGAGCTTGCGGGCGAGGGGGGCGATTGCGTCATACCGCTGCGGCAAGCGGATGACATCGCCTTTTTGCAGTACACCTCGGGCAGCACTGGCCAGCCCAAGGGGGTGGTGGTCAGCCACGCCAATCTGCTGGCCAATCTGCGTGCCATGGGGCGGGCGTTGAAAGTGGGCCCGCAGGACGTGTTCGTCAGCTGGCTGCCGATGTACCACGACATGGGCTTGATCGGCGCCTGGCTGGGCAGCCTGTACTACGGCTACAACCTGGTACTGATGTCACCGCTGGCTTTCCTGGCACGGCCGCAGCGTTGGCTGTGGGCCATCGACCGCTTCCACGGCACCTTGTCGGCGGCGCCCAATTTCGCCTACGAACTGTGCCTGAACAAAGTCGCTGACGGCGACCTCGAAGGACTGGACCTGAGCAGTTGGCGCCTGGCCTTCAACGGCGCCGAACCGGTCAGTCCGGATACCTTGCAGCGTTTCGCCGAACGTTTTGCTCGCTACGGCCTGGCGCCCACTGCGCTGGCGCCCGTCTATGGGTTGGCCGAGGCCACGCTGGGCGTGTCCTTTCCTCCCCTGGGTCGAGGGCCGCTGATCGACCGGGTGCAGCGAGAGGCGTTCCAGACCCGTGGCAGTGCACTGCCCGCCGACGCAAACGCCAGCGCTGTACTGCGTTTTGTCTCCAGCGGCCGGCCGTTGCCGGGTCATCAGATTCGCATCGTCGATGGTCGTGGGGTCGAACTCCCCGAGCGCAGTGAAGGTCACCTGCAATTCTGTGGGCCGTCGACCACCCGTGGCTATTACCGCAACCCCGAAGAGACTCGCCAGGTGCTGCGCGATGGCTGGATCGACTCGCTCGACTGCGCCTACATGGCCGCTGGCGAGGTCTACCTGACCGGCCGCGCCAAGGACTTGATCATCCGCGCCGGGCGCAACATCTATCCCTACGATGTCGAAGCTGCGGTCGGTAATTTGTCCGGTCTGCGCAAAGGCTGTGTCGCGGTGTTCGGCAGTCCTGACCCGGCCACCGGCACCGAGCGCCTGGTGGTGCTGGCCGAAAGCAATGAGCAGGACGCTGCGGCGCGGCAACACCTGCAGCAGGAGGTCAACCGCATCGTGGTCGACCTCACCGGTGTGTCGCCCGACGATGTCGTGCTGGCGCCACCGCACAGCGTGCTGAAGACCTCCAGCGGTAAGATCCGCCGTGCGGCCAGTCGCGAACTGTATGAGCGCGGCGAAGTCGGTCGGTCGCACCTCGCCGTGTGGCGTCAGCTCCTGCGCCTGGTGATGCAGGCCGTGCACGGGCATGTCGGTCGCAGCTGGCGCACCTGTCGCGCGCTGCTGTATGCCGCTTACATCTGGCTGCTGTTCTGGCTGGTGACGCCTCTTGCCTGGCTGGGCGTCGCGCTCCTGCCACGCCAGCGTTGGTGCCGCAGCTTCACCCGAATGGCCGCGCGCCTGTTCGTGTGGTTGACGGGTGTGCCGTTCAGCGTCAAGGGGTTGGAGCACCTGCCCGGGGCTGGGGCGAGCGTGCTGGCCGCAAACCATGCCAGCTACCTCGACGGCGTGATTCTCTGCGCGGCCCTGCCGCCGCAGTTCAGTTTCGTTGCCAAGCGTGAGCTGGCTGACCAGTGGATCGCCGGCCGGTTTCTGCGCAAGCTCGGAGCCCACTTCGTCGAACGCTTCGACCCGCAGCGCAGCGCCGCAGACACCGAGCCCCTGGCCGAGGCGCTACAGGCTGGCCAGGCCCTGGTGTTCTTCCCCGAGGGCACCTTCACCCGCGAACCAGGCCTGCGAGCGTTCCACATGGGCGCCTTCGTCCTCGCCGCGCGTGCCGGCGTGCCGCTGCTGCCGATCGCACTAGGCGGCACGCGCAGGGTGCTGCGCGACGGTCAGTGGTTCCCGCGCTACGGTGCACTCCAGGTCAACGTCTGCCCCCCGCTGTTGGCACAAGGGCCGGACTGGCGGGAGGCCATCAGGTTGCGGGATGCGACGACTGCGGTGCTGCTGGCGCACCTGGATGAATCGGAGCGCGCCCAGCGCGCAGGTTAGGCTGGAGCGGTCTGACGGTGCTTCGTCGTTCAGTGATTTTCAAGGTCAGCCGTTCAGCTCATCGGCCCACGACCCCCTTGTCATGAAATGAAAATTGGCTGTCGTGCAATGCGACGTGGCCGCGGCCGCGGCACCTTAGAGTCGGTGCCAAACAACGCAACCGGACACCGCGCCGGGAATAATAATGAGAGCCGACATGAGCAGATCCACCCGAACGCGTGAGACCGCAACCTCCACCCAGCACTCCCCGACGACTGGCCGAAAGCGTCGCGTGCGCAAGGATGCCGATCTTTCGGACAACACCCCGGAACAAGCACTGATCGTCACGGCTGCCAACCAGACCCTGGCGGGCAATCCGCTGGTCAGCGTGCGCGCGGCGGACCTGGCCGGTTCGGCCGGCTACCTGCTCAAGGCCGTGGGCAAGTCGCCGCTCAAGGCGGGTGCTCATCTGGGTGGCTACCTGAAGGCGCTGCGCGGCATCGTCGGCGGCAGTTCCAGCATTGCGCCCGACCCGAAGGACAAGCGCTTCGCCGATCCGGCCTGGCAATCCAACGCCTTCCTGCGCGCACTGCTGCAGAGCTACCTGGCCGGCCAAAGTGAGCTGACCCGCTTTATCGAATCCACCGACCTTGCCCCGCTGGAAAAGAGTCGGGCCCGGTTCGTGGCAGCACTGCTGGCCGATGCAGTGGCACCGAGCAACTCGCCGCTGACTAACCCTGCGGCGCTGCGTAAGCTGGTGGACACCGGTGGCATGAGCCTGGCCAGGGGCATCCGTCAATTCGGCCAGGATATGCTCAACAACCGTGGGCTCCCCAGCCAGGTCGACAGCACGCCGTTCAAGGTCGGGGAAAACATCGCCACGGCCAAGGGCGAAGTGGTGTTTCGCAACGAGATGTTCGAGCTGTTGCAGTTCGCGCCCACCACCGAAAATGTCTTTGCCCGGCCCTTGGTGATGTCGCCGCCGCAGATCAACAAGTACTACGCCATCGACCTGTCGCCGGAGAAAAGCCTGATCAAGTGGATTCAGGACAGCGGCGTGAACCTTTTCGTCATCAGCTGGCGCAATCCCACCCGCGAGCACCGCGACTGGGGCTTGTCCGCGTACGCGCTGTGCCTCGACCAGGCCGTGGACGTGGCGCGCAGGATCACCGGCAGCCCGGATGTGAACATGTGGGGCTCCTGCTCGGGCGGCATCACCCTGGCCGCCTACCTGGGCTGGCTGGCGGCCCGCGGCGAAGGCCACAAGGTGGCCAACACCAGCTGGGCTGTGTGCGTGCTCGACATGCCCTCGGCGCTTGACGACACCACCCTGGGGCTGTTCACCACCCCGT
This sequence comes from Pseudomonas sp. NPDC090755, assembly GCF_044769005.1. Lineage (NCBI taxonomy): Bacteria > Pseudomonadati > Pseudomonadota > Gammaproteobacteria > Pseudomonadales > Pseudomonadaceae > Pseudomonas > Pseudomonas sp. NPDC090755. Next base: position 154,377 of record NZ_JBIVXC010000009.1, read on the forward strand.
CCGCCCTGCGCGCGGCCAAGGCCAGTTCCCGGCGCAAGGGCGTGCTCAGCGGCCAGGGCATGGCCCGCATGTTCGCCTGGATGCGGCCCAACGACCTGATCTGGAACTACTGGGTCAACAACTACTTGCTGGGCAACAAGCCGCCGGCCTTCGACATCCTGGCCTGGAACAACGACACCACGCGGCTGCCCGCCCAACTGCACGCGGACTACCTCGACCTGATCCAGCAGAACCCCTACAGCAACCCGGGTTCCCTGGAGATTGCCGGCGAGTCGATCGACATGACCCAGGTGAAGGTGGGGGCCTACGTGGTGGGTGGCACCTCCGACCACATCACCCCCTGGCAAGGTTGCTACGGCACCGCCCGGCTGTTTGGCGAGGACGCCACCTACGTGCTGTCCAATGCCGGTCACCTGCAGAGCCTGGTGAACCCGCCGGGCAACCCCAAGTCGTACTACTACGCGGCGCCTGCCGTCGCCGAAACCCCGGAAACCTGGCTGCAGAACGCCGCAGAGCGCCAGCAGGGCAGTTGGTGGCCGCATTGGCGCGAATGGATCGGACAGCGCTCGGGCGACAGCCTGCCGGCGCCGAAGAAGCTCGGCTCGCGCAAGTACCCACCGCTGTGCGCCGCACCTGGCACCTATGTCATGGAACGTTGAGGCGGTCATCTGATCATTGGGCTGCCATTGCGCTGGCCGTTCGCGACCGTCAGGCGCCGGCCAGAAGCAACCCCTCACGTTTCGTCGGAAAAGTGTCTCTGAGCCACATTCGGAGGGACAATCGAGAGCGATCTTCACCTCTCGATCATGTCTGTCCCTGCGGCGTCGTCAGGAGCCAACCATGAGCAATCGCGACAAGCGTGGCAATCCTGTTTCCTATGGCGTGCAGGAGGCGATCGATGCGCTGGACAGCGCATGCGACTTGCTGCATGCCTACCAGGCCGACCCTCTGGCGGCGGCTGACAACATCATCGCGCAGCACCCGGATTTTGCCCTGGCCCATGCCTTTCGTGCCGGCGCGATTGCGACGGCGACCGACAAGGCGTTTGACGCGGAGCTGTTCAAGAGCCTGGAGGCGGCGGAACGCCTGGCCGTGAACGCCAATGATCGCGAGCGCCAACACATCCATGCCGTACGCGCCTGGTTCGACGGCGACTGGGAGCGGGCAATCGAATCCTGGGGGCGCGTTTCGATCGAGCACCCTCGCGATCTGCTGGCACTGCAGTTCGCCCATCTGGGCGACTTCTACCTAGGTTACTCGCACATGCTGCGCGATCGCGTGGCGCGCGTGATGCCTCGCTGGGATCACCAGGTGCCTGGCTTTGGTTTTGTGAAAGGCATGTATGCCTTTGGCCTGGAAGAGGCAGGGGATTACCGCCAGGCCGAAGAGCAGGGGCGCGAGGCGGTGGCCTTGAATCCGCAGGATGGCTGGGCCGTGCATGCCGTCACCCATGTCATGGAAATGCAGGGCCGCAGCGAGGAGGGGGCCAGGTACCTTTCCTCCAGCGCCAGTGCCTGGGCGCCCAATAGCATGTTTGCCTTCCATCTGTGGTGGCACCAGGCGCTGTTCCTCCTTGAGGCCAATGACGTGACGGGCGCGCTTCGTCTGTTCGATGAGGACATTTCAGCGGGCGGATTTGGCCAGGCGCTTGAGCTGCTTGATGGATCGGCGCTGCTCTGGAGACTCTCGCTGCTTGGCCATGACGTTGGCGACCGCTGGAAAGGACTGGCCGAAAAATGGGAGTCCCGTTGTGAAGACGGCTTCTACGCCTTTAACGACGTGAATGCGATGATGGCGTTCGTGGGGTGCGCAAACAGCCGCGCACAGACCCAGCAGTTGGACACCCTCAGGCGTGCCGCTGCTGGCATCGGTAGCAATGCCATGATGAGCAGGGAGATCGGTGTGCCCGCATGCGAAGGGCTGGTGGCGTTCGGGCGTGGGGATTACGCCCAGGCGATAGCGTCGTTGATGCCGCTGCGTGCCAAAGCCAACCGTTTCGGCGGTAGTCATGCACAGCGTGATGTCTTCTCATGGACGCTGAGCGAAGCTGCTCTTCGCCTCGGCGACCGCGCACTGGCCGAGGCACTGGTCGCCGAGCGTCTGGCGTTGAAGCCCCAGAGTCCGATCAACCTCGCCTGGAAAAGGCGCGCGGATCAGTTGCGGCACTAAGGGACATCGACCTGTAGCAGAGTATCCCGGCCTGTCAAAAGGGGGGCGATGTGGTGTCACTGAGCCGGGCGTTGAAACCGATCGTAATTTCTGCGGCCGCCACCTAGAACTTTTTCCTATTTATCGGTCTATGTGGATAGGCACATCAGCTCGGTAAACGCGACACGACCGTTTCCCCCAGCCCGATGGCCACACGTCCAATTGTCAGCCAGAGGTTGTCTTCGATCATGAAATTCCATGTCCCACGGATGGTGCTGTTCGGCCTGTTCGCGTTCGCCGCGGTGGGCTCGGCATCAGCAACACAGATGAAGACTTCGAATACCGCCCTTGTACCTGAAGCTGCTGCGCAAGTGGCCGCTGTCCAGACGCCGGCCCGGGCTGCCGAAAACCCCTGGCCGACCCTGGCCAGCATGGCCGATCAGCAGCCCGAAGTGTTGCTGGCCCATGACGACCGCTACTGGCACGACCACCGTTGGGATGATCGCCGGGACGATTGGCGCCGCGACAACTGGCGCAGAGAACAGGCCCGTCGTGACTGGGAGCGTCGTCGTGACTGGGAGCGTCGGCGTGATTGGGAGCGCCGTCATGATCGGGCCATGCAGCACCGTTACGACAACGATCACCGCTACTATCGCCGCTAAGGCCTGGCGGCATCAGCACTGCGCCGGGGAATGATGCGGGTCTTCCCAGTGGCCACGGGCTCGCAGGGCGAGGCATAAAAAATCCAGCGCTCGACGAAACACGGGGTGGCATTCGGCATTGGGCAACTGGTCGAACGCCGCCCAGAAAAACGCGAAACGGTGGCCCTGGTCATCGAGCGTCTGGTGGGACCATTGCTCGGGCAACGGTTCACTTGCCTGGCACAGGTGGAACGACCAGACCTGTCCCAGGTGGCCAGCCTCCCAACAGCCCAGGTCATCGCTGATCGTGGCAGCATGGATACCCGACTCTTCCGCCAGTTCTCGCAAGGCCGCCTGACCAGGGGTTTCGCCTTGCTCGATGGTGCCCTTTACCAGCTGCACACCTGCCTGCGGATGGCGGAACAGGAGGATCCTGGGGTACGGCGTGGATGAAAGCACCACGGCGCAGGCCTTGTCGGGGCGCATCACGATATCCTTGTCGGCAATGGAAGCCGTCCATCATACGCTTTCAGGAAGGCGCTTATCGATGTCGATCGAACATCGTGAAGGACCCGTAAGGAACAACGGAAAGGGACAGCTTTTTTGCCCGTCCCAAGGTAAAGTCTTTACCGCCAAAAGGCTTTACGTCCATCAATGGCTTCAAGTGCTTCAAATCGCCAATTCGATTTTCAAAGGAACTGAAATCAATGAAAGCGTTAATCGTCATCGATGTACAACACGGGTTGTTCAGGTCTTCACCGGCCCCTGCTTGCGCCGAGAACGTGATAGGTCGCATCAACGCATTGAGCAAGCGGGCCAGGTTACAGGGCGCGCCGGTCATTTTTGTTCAGCACGAGGCAACTGACGGTGACTACTTCAGGCATGGCAGCCAGGAGTGGGCGCTGGATGCCGGTCTCATTACCGGCGACACCGATCATCTTGTCCGTAAAACCACACCCGATTCCTTCTTGAGAACGGACCTCGCCTCTGTGTTGAAAACCTGTGGCGTGTCCCATCTGGTGATCTGCGGGTATGCCAGCGAGTTCTGTATCGATACCACGGTCCGGCGTGCAGCGGCCCTGGGGTATGAAGTGACCCTGGTAAGTGATGCCCACACGACTCAAGACAAAGCCCATGCCGATGCGGCGCACATTATCGCTCACCACAATGCCACCTTACCGAGCATCAGAAGCTTTGGCGTACCGATCCGCGCGCAGGAAAGCGAGGGCGTCGAGTTCGCTCAGGGGTGAGCATCCGGTCACTGGGCTGTTGAACGCTGGGTAAACGCCAGCAGGTAGCCGTTGCAATCGCGCACGGCGAACTCCCTGGAGCCGTAGGGCATGAGCTGCACCGGCCAGGCGATGTCGGCCTGGTCCTTGACTCGTTCGAAGTAGTGATCGACGTCGCTGATCGCCAGGTACAAGGTGCCGGACAGCGACACCGGCGTCGGCCACAGGTGCTGCTCGGTGAATACCAGGCGGCAGTCTTCCAGGGCGACGGTCAGGGTCGACTCCGGGGTATCGGTGACGGTAAAGCCCAGCGCCTGGTAGCAGGCGCGGGTGCTGTTCAGGTTGTTGCAGTGCAGCAGCACGCTCAAGGGCATGTTAGGCTCCGGTTTTTTTGTTGAGCTATGCACACATCATTAAGGACAATGAATGTCGCTGATTTCACAACGAGTAGCGTTAGCACGCAAGGGTGCCAACGATAAAGTGATTTGCCGAATGGCATCAGGGTGGGCGGTGATGGGCGATGTGCAATTCCTGCCAGGATATTGCCTGTTACTCCCCGATCCCGTCGTCGCGAGCCTGAACGATCTGGACCCTGCGGCCAGGGCGACCTACCTGCTCGACATGGCCCGCATCGGGGACGCTGTGCTGCAGGCTACCGGGGCCCTGCGGATGAACTATGAAATCCTGGGCAATTCGGAGCCGGAGCTGCATTGCCACCTCTTTCCACGTTATGCCACAGAGCCTGAAGAAAACCGCAGGATGCCCGTGTGGTTTTACGACTGGAAAACAGCGATCGCCTACTCGGAGCACACCCATGGGGAACTGCGTCGGCGAATTGCCCAGTTGTTGAGTGCATCGAGCTGAGTCACAACCGCTAGGCAAGCCGCTCCCACATCTGCAGCAGCCCCAGGCCATGGACAACACCGAAGCCGGTGCACACCAGCGAACTGATCACGATGAAGCGGGTGCTCCTGCCGGTGTTGAGCAGAAAGAACGGCCCCACCACACCGCGCAGGAGGTAGATCAGCGTGATCGCGATGAGCGCCGGGCGCAGCAGGGGCAGGGGGCCGATCACCAATGCACCGGACAAGGCATAGGCCGCCCAGCCCACCAGCACCAGTGCGATGCCGAGGGTGATGAGTGCCGGAAAGGTTTTTCCCGCTTCGGCGGCGCGGACGAAGCGTTCGCCCGCGCCGAACAACCGGTAGCCGGCCGGCCCGGCAATGATCGCCCCGATGTGCAGGGCGGCGGCCAGCAGGCTGAGTACGGCACCGATGATCAATGCCAGGTTGTAGTTGTCCATTACGCGCTATCTCCCTTCCTTGAGTGCTCCAGCGAGCGGGTATCCTAGCACCTTGCCTATACTGCTTTCGATTCGTTGATACCTCGGCAGAAAAGGAATTTTCATCATGAGCGACGATCCGAAAGTAAAAGGGCCTGCGTCGTATTTCCCTTCGATTGAAAAGAAATACGGGCAGCCAGTCAGCCACTGGCTGACGCTGTTGGAAACGGTCAGCGGCAAGAAGCATATGGAGATGGTGGCCTGGCTCAAGTCTGAGCATGGCATGGGGCATGGGCATGCCAATGCCTTGGTTGCCTACTTCCTGCAGCGCTCGTAAACCCTGCGCTACCCGATCCATCTGCTCTATGCCGGTGTGTGGGTTGCGACTGCTGCGCAGTCGATCGCAGGCTTCGCCAGCGGTTACAGGAGACGGTGCATGCCTAAGCCCTGTGGAAGTTGACCGCTGGTCAGCCATTGCCCTGGGCTGTCGATTCTCCACGTGCCCGTTCGACTACAGCACAGATCAACCCCGCATGCAGGAGTGAATGTCATGGCTTATATCGATGGATTTGTCCTTGCCGTACCCACCGCCAATCGCGAGTCGTTCAAGCGCCATGCCGAGGACGCGGCGCTGGTGTTCAAGGAAGCCGGCGCGCTGCAGGTCAGGGAGTGTTGGGGCGACGATGTGCCCGAGGGCAAGGTGACGTCGTTTCCGATGGCGGTGAAGTGCAAGCCGGATGAGACGGTGGTGTTTTCCTGGATTGTCTGGCCGTCGCGGCAGGTGCGCGATGCGGGGATGCAGCAGGTGATGGCGGACCCGCGGTTGCAACCGGAAAACAACCCCATGCCCTTCGACGGGCAGCGAGTGATTTTTGGTGGGTTCGAAGTGCTGGTGGATGTATAGGGTGGCTGGCGGCCGCATCGCCGGCGTTGCCGGCTCCCACGGTGTCCCGGGTAATCAGTTCACTCGGTGGGAGCTGGCAGAGCCAGCGATGAGGCTAAATAGACCTGTCCTCGATTAAAGCTTCGGCATCTGCCCGATCCGTCCCATCATCTCCGTGACGATCTGCAGGTCCAGCATGAACTGCTCGACGGTCTTGAACTCGTTGTCGTTGTGGCCGGTGTATTTGACGTCTGGCATGGCCAGCCCGAACTGCACGCCATTGGGCAGTTCATGCACCGAAGTGGCGCCGGCGGAGGTGCCGAACTTGTGTTCCAGGCCCAGGTTCTCACTGGCGACCGCCAACAAGGCCTTGACCCACTCACCCTCGGGGTTGCGGTACATCGGTTCGGCGATCGAGGTGTCCAGGGCGAGGTTGATCCCGGACTGCTTGCTCCAGGCCGCGAGCTTGTCGTCGATTTCCTTCTTGAGCACTTCAGGCGACTTGCCGACCGGCACGCGCAGGTTGACCGCCAGTTTGAAGGCCTTGTCGTCCATGCCCACGTAGGTCAGCGAGGTGGTCAACGGGCCCATGAAGTCATCGGCAAAGCCGATGCCCAGTTTGCCCCCCAGGTAGTCCAGCCCCCAGTTGTCGGCCGCGTAGCGGGCGGCGTCGGTGATGGCGTTGTGCTTGAGGGCGACCTTACCGTCCAGGCTGTTGATCAGCGCCAGCATTCGCGCTACCGGATTGACGCCCGATTCTGGTTCCGAAGAGTGGGCCGACACCCCCGTGACGGTCAGTTGCACATCCTTGCCGGCGACCTTGGCGCTGACGCCAAAGTTGCCGCCGTTGGCCTTGGCGTAGTCTGCACCGGCCTGTTGCAGGCTGGCGGCCAGTTCGGCAGGTGTGTCGGTGACAAAGGTGGCGACCGAGGTCGAGGGGATCTGGTTGGTCGCCAGGCCACCGGTCAACCCGGTGATTTGCGCGCCGTTGCCTTCGGCCTTGCGAAGCGGGAAGCTGGCCATCACGGTGCCGTAGCCTTTCTCGGCGATCACCACCGGATAGCCGCCGTCCAGTGCCAGGTTGTAGGTGGGGATGGGGTTGTGCTCGAAGTAGTAAGGGATGGCGTCGCCGGTGGTTTCCTCGGTGGTGTCGACCAGCAGCTTGAAGTCCCTGGCCAGTGGCAGTTTTTCTTCCTTGATGATTTTCATGGCGTAGAGCGCGACCACGATGCCGTTCTTGTCATCCTCCGTACCACGGCCGTACATGCGGTCGCCGACCAGGGTGACCTTGAACGGATCGAGCCGGGTGCCGTCCTGCAGCACCCAGTTCTCCGGGGTGACCGGGACGACGTCAGCATGGGCGTGGATGCCCACCACTTCATCGCTGCTGCCGTCGAGCGAGATCTCGTAGACGCGGTTGTCGACGTTGCGGAATTTCAGGTCGAAAGCCTGGGCCAGGCCCTTGATCTTGTCGGCAATCTTGATGAACTCGGGGTTCTCGTGCTGGGCGACACCCTCGACGCGGAAGGTCGGGATGGCCACCAGCTCGCGCAGGGTTTCGCTGGCGGCAGCGCCATATTTCACCCGGGCATAGAGGCCGAGCAAGCGATGGATTTCGTTTTGCTGATCCGCCGACAGGGGCTTGTTGGCCAGGAAGGCTGTGATGCTCGCGCCGAGGTTGTCGGCTTTGCCCAGGTCGCTCTTGGCAAGTCCGGTGAGGAACTGCCTGAAGTCCTTCACTTGCGTGTTGCCGAAGGTCTTGAGGATCGCCGCGCTCTGTTGCGGGGTGATGTTGGCCTGGGCCTGGCAAGTAAACGCGGTGAGGCTGGCCAGCATCAGGGTGGTGGCCAGGTGTTTGAGTGATAAGTCCATTGCTGGGGGCATTCCTTTGCAGGGGGTGGCTAGGGGGTGGCTGCTGCAATCAGCAGACCGTCGTGCAAACTAACACCCCCGGCAAGTGCGCGTGGAGCCCCGGAATGGGACCTGTCGCACAGTAATGCAAAAGTGACGCAGAAACGAAAAAGCACCGCGACCGGACGCGGCTACACCTGTGGGAGCGGCGATGCGGCGACCCGACTTGCCCCGCGATAGCCCTCAGACCCTGAACCGCGCCACCAGCGCCGTCAGCTCCCCGGCCAGCCCCGACAACGCCTGGCTGGCCTGGCGGGTCTGTTGCGCACCGGCCGCCGAGCGGGTCGAGAGTTCGCGGATGTTGAGCAGGTTGCGGTCCACTTCCCGCGCCACCTGGGCCTGTTGTTCGGCAGCGCTGGCGATCACCAGGTTGCGTTCGTTGATTTCGCCAATGGCGGTGTAGATGCCCTCGAGCATCTGCCCCGAGGCCTGGGTGATGTCCAGGGCCGAGCGGGCGCGCTGGGTGCTGGCCTGCATCGAGGCCACAGCGGCTTCGGTGCCGAGCTGCACGGCATTGATCATCTGCTCGATTTCCTGGGTCGATTGCCGGGTGCGGTAGGCCAGGGTGCGTACTTCGTCGGCAACCACGGCAAAGCCGCGTCCGGCCTCGCCGGCACGGGCGGCTTCGATGGCGGCGTTGAGGGCCAGCAGGTTGGTCTGTTCCGACACCGAGCGAATCACTTCCAGCACCTGGCCGATGTCGCGTACCTGGCCGGCCAGTTGTTGCAAGTGCTCGCTGCTGGTCTGCACTTCGCGGGTCATCGCCCGGGTGCCGTCGAGGTTCTCGCCGACCTGCTGGCGACTTTGCTCGGCCAGCTGGTTGGACGCGGTGGCCGCGTGTGAGGTGGACACGGCATTGCGCGCCACGTCTTCCACCGCCGTGGTCATTTCGGTGACGGCGGTGGCGGCCTGCTCCAGCTCCTGGTCCTGCTGGCGCAGGCCGTTGGCACTTTGTTCGGTGACGTTGTCGAGGGTTTGCGCAGCGCGGGCCAGCTGGCTGGCGCAGCCGCTGATCTGTCCCAGGGTGTCGCGCTGGCTGTGCTGCATGCGCTGCAGTTCGCTGAACAGCTGGCCGATCTCGTTGCTGCTGTGCACCTTCACCGGCACGCTGAGATCGCCCCCGGCGATGCGCTGGAAGTGCTGGCCGGCTTCGCGCAATGGGCGCAGTACGCGCTGGGCGATGAAGCGCCAGCACAGGACGGCCAGCAGCAGGGTGACCACGCCCAGTAGGGCGCTAAGCACCTGGGCCTGGCCCAGGCGGCGGTCGGATTCGAGCATGATCTGCTGGCTGCGCTCGCTCAGCGCCGCTACCAGTTGCTGACGCAGCGCCTGCATGCGGGCCATGGCCTTGCCGGCCTCGGTGTTGGCGATGAAAAAGCGCTGCAGGTCGTTGCCCCGGGTCGCTTCGCGCTGCCCGGCGACGGCGTTGGCGTAGGTGGCGAAGGTGCCTTGCAGGTCCACGGCCAGGGCCTTGAGCGCCGGGTCCTGGGCATTGGCGACGAGCTCGTCGAGCAGGGTACGGCTGTTGCCGATCAGTTGTTCGGACAGCGCCAGGCGCTTGTCGGTGCTGTCCTGGTGGCCGCCGGTCTGTTCGATGAAGCCGGAGGAGACGTTGGCGCTGGCGCGGATCGCCATCAGCAGGGCGTTGTTCAGCCGGTCCGACTGGTGTGCGGTCTGGTCCAGCTCGGTGATCTGCAGGTCGCTACCCACCGCCGCACGCCAGGCGCTGACGGTGGAGAACAACAGGGTCAGGCTGAACAGCGACAGCACCCAGAACATCCCGGTGCGGATTTTCAGGTCGGCGAACATGCAGGCGGTACTCCTTCAATTGTTATTAGCGCCACCCTGTGCCGAAGGATCGGCGGTGGGTGGTCTGCTATCGGAGTGGCCGCAGGCGGACTTGAGGGCGGAAATCCGCTTGTGTTCGATTACCGCACGTTGTTTGTTTCAGCGGCCTGCGTGCTGTCGGTCTGAACTGTTGCGCCAACAATTCGCGGCACTGTAGCGCTCGTCCGGCCGATCAGGGCGCTACCCTTGGATGCTCTGCCAGGAGGCCTTGCGATGCTCGATCTGCACACACTGATGATCTTTTGCGGCGCAGTCACGCTGTTGCTGCTCTCGCCCGGGCCGAACATGGCCTTTGTCATCAGCCATGGCGTGTCCATGGGCTGGCGCGGCGGGTTGGCGGCAGCGCTGGGGATCAGCCTGGCCGACCTGATCCTGACCGCGATGACCGCTACCGGTGTCACCGCACTGATTGCCGCCTGGCCACCTTCGTTCGACATCATCCGCTACTGCGGCGCGGTCTATCTGTTGTGGATGGCGTTCAAGCTGTTGCTGCCACGTCGCCCGGACAGCGCCCAGGGGGCGCGTGAGACTTCAGCGGCTGCGGTGTTTGTTGCCGCGACCTTGAACAGTTTGCTCAATCCCAAGGCGCTGTTGTTCTTTATCGTGTTCCTGCCGCAGTTCGTGGTGCCGGGTAACGACGTCGCCTGGCAGTTGTTGCTGCTGGGGTTGCTGCTGAGTGTCATTGCCCTGGTGTTTCATGTGCTGCTGGGCTGTTTTGCCGGGCTGGTCAGCCGGCGCTTTGCGGGGAAAGGGCGCATGGCCCGGTTGCAGCCGCGGCTGCTGGCCAGTGTGTTGGCCTTGCTGGCGCTGCGGTTGCTGGTGATGTCGCGGCCGGCTTGATTGCGTTTGCGAGCGCTTCGCGCTCGATCGCAGCCTGGCGGCAGCGGCTACAGGGGGTGTAGCCGCTGCCGAGGGACGAGGCTGCGATCGACTGCGCAGCAGTCGCAGGCCCTCAGTGTGCTCCGGCTGCCTTGTTCAGGTCACTCTCCGCCCACTGGGTATACACGCAGGCATCGGCCACCGCCCAGCGTACCTTGACGCTGTCGCCCGGCTGCATCGGCATGCCCGCCGCCGACAGGGCCTTGACCGTCATGGCCGTGCCGCCTGTGGTCACCACGCTGCAGGTCTGGCTTTCGCCCAGGAACAGCACTTCGCCAACCCGCGCCGTGACCTGGTTCCAGCCCGCCGGCAGGGGCTGCTGGATGGCCTGTTCGGCGCTCAGGGCCACGGCTTTTTCCGGACGCACCATCAGCAGTGCATCCTGGCCCTCGCTCAGCCCCGGGGTCAGGCGCATGGCCACCGGCTGGCCTTCGAAGCTGGCCGCGCCGTTGCCGTGGGCCTTGATGCGCAGGAAGTTGGAGTTGCCCAGGAACGAGGCGACGAAGGCATTCGGCGGGTTCTGGTACAGATCGTAGCCGGTGCCCAGACCGACGATCTTGCCGTGGCTGAAGATGGCGATGCGCTGGGACAGGCGCATGGCTTCTTCCTGGTCGTGGGTGACGTAGACGATGGTGATGCCCAGGCGCCGGTGCAGCTGGCGCAGTTCGTCCTGCAGGTCTTCGCGCAGTTTCTTGTCCAGCGCGCCGAGGGGTTCGTCCATCAGCAGGATGCGCGGCTCGTACACCAGCGCCCGGGCGATGGCCACGCGTTGTTGCTGACCACCGGAGAGCTGCGCCGGACGGCGGTGGGCGAAGCTGTCCAGTTGCACCAGCTTGAGCATGGCGTCCACCTGCTTGTCACGCTCGGCGGTGCTGCGCTTGCGGATGGCCAGGGGGAAGGCGATGTTGTCGCGCACCGACAGGTGCGGGAACAGCGAATAGCGCTGGAACACCATGCCGATGTCGCGTTTGTGGGGCGGTACATTGACCAGCGACTGGCCGCTGACCAGGATCTCGCCGCTGCTGGGTGTTTCGAAGCCGGCGAGCATCGACAGGGTGGTGCTCTTGCCCGAGCCGCTGGAGCCCAGGAAGGTCAGGAACTCGCCGTCCTGGATGTCCAGGTTGATGTTGTCCACGGCGGCAAAATCACCGTAGTGCTTGTTCAGGTTGCGCAGGCTGACCAGGGGCTGGGTGTGCTGGGGCGTGTTGAGGACTGCACTCATTTCTTGTTCTCCAGGCGCTCAAGCGCTGACTTCGTTGCGCCGGCGCAGGGCAGCGGCGATGACCATGACCAGCAGCGACAACCCGATCAGCAGCGTCGAGGCGACGGCGATCACCGGGGTCAGGTCCTGGCGCAGGGTGGTCCACATTTTTACCGGCAGGGTCTGCAGGGTCGGGCTGGCCATCATCACGCTCAGCACCACCTCGTCCCAGGACACCAGGAAGGCGAACAGGGCGCCGGCGATCATTCCCGGACGAATTGCCGGGAAGGTCACCTTGACGATGGCCTGCAGGCGCGAGGCGCCGCAGATCACCGCGGCATCCTCGATCGACTGGTCGAACAGCTTGAGCGAGTTGATGATCGAGATGATGGTGAAGGGCAGGGCGACGATCACGTGGCTGACCACGAAGGAAAACAGCGTGCCGGTGTAACCGAGCTTGAGAAACAGCGCGTACACCGCCACGGCGATGATCACCAGCGGCACGATCATCGGCAGGGTGAACAGGCCGTAGAGCATCTCCCGGCCGGGGAAGCGTCCGCGCACCAGGGCAAAGGCGGTGGGCAGGCCCAGGGCCACGGCGCAGACCGTGGTCAGCACCGCCACCTTGAGGCTGGCCAGGGCGGCGTCCATCCACTCGGCGTTGGAGAAGAACTGCGCGTACCATTTCAGCGTCCAGCCCGGTGGCGGGAACACCAGCCACTGCGAGGAGCCGAACGACAACAGGACGATGAACACGATCGGCAGCAGCAGAAACAGCGCGATCAGGCCGGTGGTGGCGAACAGGCCGTAGCGCAGGCGCCGGCCCATGGCGTTGGGCGTCAGGAGCATCTTGGCTTACCTCGCGTTGCTGCTGCCCACCGGCGATTCCGGTTGCAGCTTCAGGTAGAAGTAGAACAGCACCAGGGTGATGGCGATCAGCAACGCGGCGGCGGCACTGGCCAGGCCCCAGTTGAGGAACGACTGCACCTGCTGGACGATGAATTCAGGCAGCATCATGTTCTGCGCGCCGCCGAGCAGTGCCGGGGTCACGTAGTAGCCCAGGGACATGACGAACACCATCAAGGCCCCGGAGAACAGCCCCGAGCGGCACAGCGGCAGGAACACCTTGAAGAAGTTGGTCCAGGGGCTGGCACCGCAGATCGAACCGGCCTGCAGCACCATCGGGTCGATGGCCTGCATGGTCGCCTGCAGCGGCAGGACGATGAACGGGATCATGATGTAGCTCATGCCGATCACCACGCCGGTGAGGTTGTGCACCATCTCCAGCGGCGCATCGATGATGCCCATCGCCATCAGCGCCTTGTTGATCACCCCGGAGGCCTGCAGCAGCACCAGCCAGGAGTAGGTGCGCGCCAGCAGGCTGGTCCACATCGACAACAGCACGATGTTCAGCAGCCAGCGGCCCCAGCCGCGGGGCACCAGGGTGATCGCCCAGGCCAGCGGGAAGCCCAGTAGCACGCTGATCAGGGTCACAAGGCCGGCCACGGAGAAGGTGTTGAACAGCACCCGGGCATAGGCCGAGTTGGCGAACAGTTGCTCGTAGTTGCCAAGGCCCGGTACCGGTTCCAGCACCCCGCGCAGCAGCAGGCCGATCAGCGGGGCGAAGAAAAACAGGCCGAGGAACAGCAGGGCCGGCAGCAGGTTACGGCTGCCGCGCCAGCGCTGGCGCAGGGGCGGTGTCTGCTTCATCGCGGCTCCCTTGGCGCCGGCACCGGGGGCGCCGGACGGGGTCTGCAAGGCATTGATCGCGACTTTCATTTGACCAGCCACTCATTCCAGCGGGTGGCGATGGCCGGGCCGTTCTTGGCCCAGTAGGCAAAGTCCAGGGTGACCTGATCCTGAGCGTAGGCGGTCGGCAGGTTCGGCGCGAGGTCGGCCTTGAGCTGGCCGATGCTGTCGAGGTTGACCGGGGCGTAGGCGGTGAGGTTGGCGAACTCGGCCTGGCCCTCGGCGCTGCTGGCTTGGGCCAGGAACTTCATGGCCGCGTCCTTGTTCTTGGCGCCCTTGGGTATGACGAGAAAATCGGCCATGACCAGGTTCTGCTTCCAGCTCACGCCCACGGGGGCGCCGTCCTGCTGCAGGGCATAGACCCGGCCGTTCCAGAACTGGCCCATGCTCGCTTCGCCGGAGGCCAGCAATTGCTGGGATTGCGCGCCGCCCCCCCACCAGACGATGTCTTTCTTGATGGTGTCGAGTTTCTTGAAGGCGCGGTCCAGGTCCAGTGGGTAGAGCTTGTCGGCGGGCACGCCGTCGGCCAGCAGAGCCAGCTCCAGCACGCCGGGGCTCGGCCATTTGTACAGCGCGCGCTTGCCGGGATAGGTCTTGGTGTCGAACAGCGCGCTCCAGTCCTGGGGCTTGTTGGCGCCGAGTTTGCCTTCGTTGAAACCGAGGACGAAGGAGAAGAAGAACGAGCCCACACCGTGGTCGGAGACGAAACGCGGGTCGATGCGATCACGCTTGATGGTGTTGAAGTCCAGCGGCTCGAGCAGGCCTTCGGCGGCGGCGCGCAGGGCGAAGTCGGCCTCGACGTCCACCACATCCCACTGCACGTTGCCGCTTTCGACCATGGCCTTGAGCTTGCCGTAGTCGGTGGGGCCGTCCTGGACCACTTTGATCTTGCTGGTGTCACTGAAGGGCTCGGCCCAGGCTTGCTTCTGCGCATCCTGGGTGGTGCCGCCCCAGCTGACGAAACTCAGGCTGTCGGCGGCAAGGCCAACCTGGCAGGTCAATGTCAGCAAGCCGGCGGCCAGCACTGTGCTTGCGCGTTTGGTGAACAGCATAGGTACGCCCTCGTTTCTTGTGTTTATCGGCGGGCTGTCGTTGCCCGCCTTGTAGTGGGGAGCATCAGTTCAAGCGTGGTTGTGGCTGGCGGATCTGTCAGGAGCCGTTCAGCAGGTTTTTAGGTCTACGGGATATCATATTATGGTATTCCAAACTTTTGGCAAGTATCCGCAAGCTACCGGCTATCACCCGGCGCTGGCGTTCAGGCAGGCAGGCGCGGGCCAGAGCCTTCGCTGGCCAGTGTCTATAGTGAAGTAATCTTTCGAAGCGGAGCCCGGCCATGGAGCTGATCAGTCGAGAACCCTGGTGGCGCGAGCCGCCCAAGCCCGGCCAGCGGGAGGAGGACCTGCATTGGGGGTACCTTGAGATCTACAAGGATGGCCATGCGGTGTTTGTCGACCAGCGACCCAGTGACCGGGAACTGGCCGAGCGCAAGAGTTGCCGTCATTTTCCCAAGGCCGAGGAGTAATCCGTAGCCGCTGCCGACAGGTCGGGCACCACGGTTTGCGCCACTTTGCCAAGACAAAGTGGCCCGCCGTGAGGGCGCAAAGGTGAGTTCGCGTCACCATCGCGAACGGATCAGCTCGCAAGACGCCAGACCAAAGCGCTGGCACTGAAGACGGTGAGCATATCCATTCCCTGCAGCGGCCCCGCCGGCTGGTTTCGCCTTTACGGCGACCCACTTTTGAAGGCAAAAGTGGGCAAAACCCGTGTCCCTGCATCCGGCCCTTCGCTTCGCTGCGGGTACCCTCGCTACACCCTTGCTCCCGCGGGGGCGCGCCGAAGGGCCGTCCCTGGCCCTACGGCGCTCGCCGGCCATCCATGGCCGTCGCCCCACTGCGCAAGGGTTCCACTCGGCCTCCTGAAGGGACGATCGATGGCGCCTGGAATATCGCGGGCTTAGAAGCAAGAGCAAAAGCAGAGCGAAGCTCGGGTTCGGCTTTCCGATTTCGCCTTTGCCTTTGCCTTTGCCTTTGCTTTTGCTGTTTGTACATCGCCAGCCCAGACGACACGGTTCGTCCCTTCAGGAGGCTGAGTGGAGGTATTGCGTAGCCGGGTGCAGGCCATGGATGGCCTGCAAGCACCGCAGGGCCATGGATGGCCCTTCGGTGCGTCCCGGCGGGAGCAATGCCGGAGGGAAGGGACCCGCAGCGAAGCGTAGGGCGGATGCAGGGACGCACGGTTTGCGCCACTTTGCCATGACAAAGTGGCCCGCCGTAAGGGCGGAAGGGGCCAGCAGCGTCACTGCATCAAATGGATCAGCTCGCAAGACGCCAGGCCAAAGCATTGGCCCTGAGGCGCTAGATTAAACAATCAGCGGCGCGCAACCGCATGCTGCACACACTGCTCATAGTAGGTTTGCTTGATGGCCGCAGGCTTGAGGCGTGACTGGCTGTTGTAGGTCTGCTCGGTGATACCCATGGCGGTCATGCGCATCCACGGCTTGGGAAATTTGCGCACCTGGAGCTTCTTGCGCGCCGAGTACAGGGTCGTACCCGAGAGCTTCGATTGCTGCGCGCCAGCGGCGATGTCCGACCCCCAACTACACATATAACGATCATTCTCACCCAAGGCCCTGGCCTGTGCAGCCAGGGAGAAGGTAGCAAGAAAAAGCGTTGCAAGGGTCAGTCCATAAGCCCGCATAGTGTCAACCTAAGCTGTTGAAAGGAAAGCGAGTTTGCCTATGAAGGAAAGGGCGGGGGGCCAGCAGTTTGCCTTTTTTGCGAAGGGCCACCGCCCGCAGCACGGCGCCAGTGGTTGCACAGTGAAGTGATGACTGGACACTATTCGCAATAACGCTCTTTTGCATGTTTCGGGTGTGTCCGTGTCTGCCGTCGAGCCAACCTTCCAGCGTGCGCTTCACCAACTGTACAGCGAGCACCATGGCTGGCTCTTCAGCTGGTTGCGGCGCAGTACCACCGCCCGCCGGCTGATCATCGACAAGGCCTGCCGCCAGCACATCGAGGACGCCTATACTACCGAACACGTGAGGTATTGAGCGCCACGGCGGCAGCGACCAGCGCCTTGAAGGCGTGCTCATCGAGCTCGTCGCCTTCATGAAGGTCGATGGCGCGGCGCGTGTTGCCATCAAGGCTGGCGTTGAACAGGCCGGTAGGGTCTGGTAGCGCGGCGCCTTTGGCGAAGGTCAGTTTGACGGCGAGTTTGTAGGTTTCGCCAGTGCAGAGAATGCCCCCATGGGCCCAGACCGGGACGCCGCGCCATTTCCATTCTTCGACCACCTGCGGGTCGGCCTGGTGAATGAGCGCGCGGGCCCGGGCCAGGGTTGCACCGCGCCAGTCGTCCAGTTCGCGGATGCGCTCGTCGATCAATGCGGTGGCGTTGGCTTGCTCGTCCATGGCAATCGTCCTCGGTTGGATGTGTAGGAGCGGGCTTGCCCCGCGATACGATGTGGCTGATGGCGCGTAATCGCGGGGCAAGCCCGCTCCTACATGCTGTGGTTACCAGACACCGGGAACCAGCCTCCAGCGCACCCGTCGGGCATACCCGGCGTAGCCGGGCAGCTCGGCCTGCAACAACCGGTCTTCCCAGGCGGTACGCACGACCAGCAGCGCCGCAGCCAGTGCCGCCGGCAGCAGAGCCCAGAGTGAACCCAGGGCCAGGCCCATGCCAAAGAATAGCCAGAGCGCAGCAACGTACCCGGGATGGCGAACGTAGCGATATGGCCCGTTGTCGATCACCCGTTGATGACGCTCCGACTGAATGCGCACCCCCGGCTCGAAAAACGGATTGACAGCCTGTGCCCAGGCCGCCAACGCAATACCCGCCAGCACCCCGACATAACCTGGCAACACCACCCAGGCGGGGAGGGCCGTCTCCCGCCAGCGTCCGGCATCCAGCGCCGCCACGGGCAAGACCGCTGTCATGGCTGGCAGCAGGAGCGCCAGCAGGGCCTTGTCCCAGGCCTGGGTGCCTGGCTGGATACGGCTGCGGGCACGGTAGATCACCGGGTTGACCCGAGCCAGCACCAGTGCCGACACGCCGAAGCCTGCCACCAACACGGCCACAAATATCCAGCCGGGCCGCCAGCCCAGGCTGCCGGCCGGCAGGAAGATCAGCAGCACAAGCGCAAGCGGCAAACCGATCGCATAGGCGATGGCGGTGCGCCGCGACATCGGCTCGGGGTCTCGCGCAGGCTCGTTGGTGTACATGGGGCACCTGCAGTGCAATGGTTGTTGGCATTGACCAGCGGTTCTGTAAACAATAGCGCCCGCCAGCTATACGCTATTGCCCTTTGACCGAGACCTCCATGCTTTCGATCCCCGATTTTTGCTTGCCACACCCATTAGCAGGGGAGGCGCAGCCATGAGCGACCTGACCGTCGAACTGCTGCAAACCGGCCCCGAGCAGGCCGAGCTGATCCGCAACCTGTACCAGTTCTATGCCTACGAGTCCTCGGACTGGGAGCAGGAGGATGTGGAAGTGGATGGCCGTTTCTATATCCACGAGGAGCATCTGCAGCGCTACTGGCAGGAGCCCCAGTGGAGCGCCAACCTGATCCTGGTCGACGGCTTCATCGCCGGCTTCCTGCTGGTCGAGCGCAGCGAGCTGCCCTCACTCGATGCCCTGGAGCTGGCCGACCTGTTCATCCTCAAGCGTTACCGGCGCAAGGGTATCGGTCGGGCACTGGCCACCCAGGTACTGTCCAGCGGCGCGAATGACTGGCTGGTGCGTTTCTACAACCAGGACGAAACCGCCCAGGCCTTCTGGCGGACGGTGCTGGACAACCTGCCTCGGCCGGTAAGGGCGATCGAGCTGGACGATGAGCCTGAGTTGCTGAGCTTCCTGGTGACGCGGGCGCTGCATTGAGTCGACCGGAGGGTTAGTTCGGCACTGAGTCTTCGACGACTTCGATTGCACACCTGACAACATTGTCAGGTGGATCGACCGCCCGTCGGCACATCGAGCCGTGGCGGTTGACGCAAATCGGTAGTTGCAGGATTATTGATCCATCGCATGCGATTTAATCGCTAGCGATGAAGAGGCGACCTTTCCTGCATTACCGAAGCCAGGTCAGTACGCTGCAATGTTCCATCAAATATATCGTATGCGATTAAATCGCATGAATTATCGAGGAATCCATCATGAGCAAGATCGAAAAAGTCCTGGTTACCGGCAAAACCCACACCACCCTGAGCAACGGCAGCAGCACCGCCCGTGGCCTGGATATCACGCTCTCGTCGCCTGGCGCGAGCAAGCCTGCTCTCGAATTCAAAGGCACCGCTCCACACCCGACCGCCGAGCAACTGTTCTCCGGTGCCTGGTCCGCCTGCTATATCGCCGCGGTCGAGCTGGTGGCCAAGGAAATGAACGTGGCCCTGCCTGAAGGCCTGGCGGTGCAGATCGAGGTCGACCTTGGCCAGACCGGCAAGGACTATTTCCTCCAGGCCCGCCTGACCACCCGTTTGCCAGGCCTGGATCGTGAAGTGGCAACCGCCCTGGTGCATGCCGCCGACCAGGTCTGCCCATACTCCAAGGCGACCCGCGGCAACATTGATGTGGTCCTGGATGTGATCACCGAGTAATCACGCGGACGATCCTCTGTTACGGGGGCCTCCAGGGCAGGGGGCTTCCGATGGGATCGCATGCGATATAAGGTAGGGGCCTGGACGGCCCTATCTACCTGTGAGGATCACTATGAAACCTGTCGAGAAAGCAGCTCCTGTCAACCTCAACCTCGGCGACTTTCTCTGCTTTGCCGTGTATTCGGCCAACCTGGCCTTTGGCAAGGCCTATAAGCCGATGCTGGAAAAGCTCGGCCTGACCTACACCCAATTCATCACCATCGTTGCGCTCTGGGAGCAGGACAGCCAGACCGTCGGCAGCCTCGGTGAGAAACTCTTCCTCGAATCGAACACCCTCACGCCCATCCTCAAGAAGCTCGAGGCGATGGGCTACGTGCTGCGTCAGCGTGATCCAGCCGACGAGCGCCAGGTGCGGATCAAACTGACCGACCAGGGGCGCGCACTGCGCAAGGAACTTGCGCAAGACAGTTTTCCGCAGACGGGCCTGGAGGCGGATGAGTTCGTGGCCTTGCAGCAGTCAGTCGTGCGGCTGCGCAACAACCTTATCCGTACGCTCAAGGACGCTGAGTGAGGTCTCGCCAGGGACAGGCAGTGCCTTGAGGAATGCGCCAATCTGCCGGGCACCGCGCAGATGGACTACCGGAACCTGTGGTGCGATCGCCAGTCGCGCCGCTTCAAGTGACGGGCGACTGGTGCGGTCGAAGTGCCACACGTAGCTGAGGAACGTCAGGAACTCCCGGTCCAGCTTCTCCGGGCAATCGGCTGGCAGGTCCGGGCGGGGCCGGTTCACCAGGTTGCGAACGATGACCCGTGTCAGGCAGGTCAGTCGCCCGGTGTCGAGCCAGATGACCAGATCGGCGCGTGGCAGGCGCAAGTCAAAGGTCCGCCGGGCATAGTTGCCTTCGCAGATCCAACTGTCCGCTGACACCGCTTCCCTGACGCGCGCGCGAAATGACTCGTTGTCGGGTTCAACCCAACCGGGCTGCCAGAACAGTGCATCCAGGTGCACCACCGGTACGCCCAGGTGCTCGCCCAGAAGGCGCGCAAGGGTGGATTTGCCGCTGCCGGAATTTCCCAGGATGACGATGCGTTGCATGAAGAATCTTCCCTGATTGCGTGAACCTGTTCTTCGAGTCGAAGAGCAGGTGCAATGTTAACTTAAACGCTATTTGGATCCAATATTGATTTAAATATGTCCTGTATCTCTCGGCGTTGTTTTATTGGCGTCAGTGTTTCATCAATAACAGTTTTGTCAGCTTGCCAATGATGTAAAGGCGACCGTTCATCGGTATGTCGCAAAGCGCTCATGCGTATCGCATCCGCTTTTTTTGTTCATATAAGTGCTGATATTTCAGGTTTTTTTCTTTTGCCGGTTAGTGTCGTAATCGGCCTGTAAGTTCAGTAAAGGCCAAATGCCACTTTTTTGGCCGTTCACTCCACTTGCTTGCTCTAGCAGTCAAAAAAAAGGCGGCTATGTTTGTAAATGACGGGTCCGCAACGGACCTTGCGTATGCTTGTGGAGTTCTTATGAAAAGGACTGATCTTGCTACTATCGTCACTACGCTTATCGCCGCCAGCTCTTCCACTTATGCCAATTCGGCACCCCCCTCAGATCCGGTGTTTTCTGCCGGTCTGATCGGTAGCTATAGCGAGCTCGAATTCAAAGGGCGCAGGAGCACGGATACCGACCATATCCCAGAAGGAGGATTGTTTCTAAACTTCGGCAATAAAATGAGCGCGCAAGCCGGGCTGATCTATCATGCAGAGATCACCGGACAGTACGCAAAAAGTCAGGGCGAAGAGATCAAGGACGCCCAGGCCGATCTTGATCTGGGCTGGCGAGTTGCACTGGACTCAAGCAACTTCCTGGATGCCATGATAGGCGCTGGCTATAAATGGAATCGCTTTTATCCAAACTTCAACAAGTTCGATGTCGATCTCACCAGTCGTACACCCTTTGTGAAAGCGGCCGCCGGTTATAATCATCAGTTCGACGCTGTTACCCTGCGCCTCGAGGCGGGGGTCAGAAGGACGGTGAGTGGCGATTCCGAGTTGAATATCAACCGTATCAGCAGCGAGGAGCTGGACTTGAAAGACACCAGCAATCCTTATGTCGAACTGCACTTGCTGTTCAACCCGAATGGCGACTTTCCCGTCATTGCCACCCTCTATTACAGCCGCTTCAAGTATGACCTGGATGGCCAGTTTGCACTGACCGACTTCGACAAGCAGAACCGCGATGAGTATGGCCTGAAACTGGGGTTGGTGTTCTAGTTCGCGTTTGAACCAGACCGCTATGCCGCCACGCGCAGTGACACATGGCGACGGCAGGGCAAGGGTTCAGTGTGCGTCGGCAAGGAACCGGGTAACCGCTTCCAGCAATGCTTCAGGCGCTTCGCGGTGAGGCACATGGTGGCAGCCATCGATAATCAGGCATTCGCCGCCGCTTGCCGGCAGTTCAGCGATTCGCCGGGGATGCAGGGTTGAACCGTACTCATCATGCTCGCCATGGATGGCCAGCAACGGGCAACGAATCGCATCGATCCCGCTCTCGATTGTCCAGTCCCCGAAGGTCGGTGAAAGCCAGGTCTCGGTCCAGGCCGCCAGTACCCAGGGCGATTTGTCACCATGGTACTTCTCAAGACGCGCCATCTGCCCCGGTTGTTCGAACTGCGCCTTGGCCGTGCGGATACCTTGCAGTGTCCGGTCCTCGACGAAGGCCTGCGCCGAGACCGTGATCAGTGCTGCGCAGCGCTGCTGATGCACCGATGCACAGGTCGCCGCCATGGCGCCGCCGACGCTATGGCCCAGGGCGACGAAGCGTTCGATCTGCAGCGCCTCCAGCAGGTGGGTGAAGAAGTGCTCGGCCTCGTCGCGGATAAAGTGGTGTGGCAACTGCCCGGGGTAGGCGCAAGAGCGACCGAAGCCCAGTCGGTCATAGGCAATGACCTCGCGCCCTGTTGCCTGGCACAACAACTGGGGGAAGTCTCGCCACAGCGCGACGCAGCCCAACGAATCATGGAACAGCACGATAGGTGACTTGGTCCGGTCGCCGGCAGCGGCTGCCGGGAACCAGCGACAACCGAACAATTGTCCGTGCGGGGTATCGATCCATAGGGTTTCGGTATTGATGTTCAGTGTCATGCAAGGCCTCGTCGGACAGTTCAGCTAGCGGACAGCCAGCGCAGTGTACCGGTAGCGAGCACCGCAATCAGCACCACCGGTAAAATCGGCAGGCGTGTGGCGGCAAACAGGGTCAGCGCCAGGGCGATGTGGTCGGCTGGGTGTTTCGCTGCCTGTGTTGCGGCTGCCTTGCAATCGATCGCAGGCTTCGCCAGCTCCCACAATGGACGGTGCATACCTGTGCACCCTGTGGGAGCCGGCAACGCCGGCGATGGCTTTCCCCGCGATTGAGAGCGGCCCGCCACACCGCTTCGCAGGCTTCGCCAGCTCCCACAGATACTGTGCGTACCCGGGTGTCAGCCGTGGGTCTCCTGGCCGTCCAGTAACTTCACTGCGCCATTCTCCAGGCCATAGCAGGGGAGTTGGGGTGAAAAGCTCACCTTGGCAGTCGCTTGCACGAAACCGTTGGCATGCATCTCCAGCAGCCTGGCCTTGGCGCAGTCCTGTGCCTGTTGCTGGGTCGCGAAGGTGTCTTGCTTGACGTCGTTGGCGGGGCGAAGTGCCTCGCAGTGCTCGATGACGCAGACGGAATAGCCCATGTTCAATGCTCCAGGAGTGCCGCTCACCTCTGATTCTAGATGCTGGCGGTTCAAACACAGGCGGGTTCCTCCCGTTCGGGACGACCCTTCACTAAAAAGCGGTATCCAGTGGATGGCCTTTCTGTTCAGATATCGCTTCAGACACTGCCCTGCGTACCCTCATGAAGCCTTTGCATGCCCTTGTCCAGCGCTACATTCAGAACGGCAGCCTGTTCGCAGTGCTGGCCGCCTTGGGCTTCAGCTTCAAGGCGATCTTCGTCAAGTTGTCTTATGCCGCAGGCCCCGTGGATGCGATCACCTTGCTGGCCATGCGCATGGGGCTGTCGTTGCCGCTGTTCATCTGGCTGGTGGGGTTCAGCCGGCGGCACAACAATGGGCCATTGACCTTCGGCAGCAGCATTCAGGTGCTGCTGCTCGGGCTGTTCGGTTACTACCTGGCCAGCCTGTTCGACTTCTATGGCCTGCAGTACATCAGTGCGGGGCTGGAGCGCCTGATCCTGTTCATCTACCCGACCCTGGTGCTGATCTTCCAGGCCATCGCCCTGCGTGAACGCCCCACGTTGCGCACCCTGGCGGCCATGGGCATCTGCTATTTCGGCCTGGGGATCGCCTTTGTCCACGACGTCAGCGTTTCGGGCATGGGCAACCAGGTGGTCGTCGGCTCGCTGTGGGTCTTCGCCAGCGCTGTGACCTACGCGCTCTACTATTCGGGCACCGGCATCCTGCTCAAGCGCATGAGCTCCATGCGCCTGGCCGGGTTGGCGGGCACGGCGTCGTCGCTCATGGTGCTGGCGCATTACCTGCTGGTGGCCGATACCTCGCAGCTTGCCCAGTTGCCAGCGGCGGTCTGGGCCAATGCGGCGATGATGGCGATTTTTTCCACGGTGCTGCCGATCTATTGGGTGGCCCTGGCCATCCAGCGTATGGGCGCCACCCAGACGGCCGCCGTGGGTAACCTGGGCCCGGTGCTGACGATTCTGGCATCCTGGCTGGTGCTCAGCGAGGCGATCTCGGCGTACCAGATCGTCGGCCTGGCGCTGGTGCTGCTGGGGGTGTCGCGGTTGAAGCCGGCCAAGCCCAAGGTTGCGGCGCAATCGACTACGACGGATGCACCGGCATGAGCGTCCCGTCCTGGGCAGCGGTGTTGTGATCGGCGGGCGGCAACCAGTCCAGCGGATAGCCCGCCCTGATCCACGACTTGATCCCGCCCCGGTACCAGTACACCTGTTTGTAGCCGAGCTGGATGGCCCGCAGCGCACTGTTGTAGCTCATCCAGCACTGGTTGTGGTGACAGTAGAAAACCAGGGCGCGGGACTTGTCACCCTCGGTCAGACGCTCAAGGTCCTGGGCAAGGCGCTGCTGGGTAGCATCGGTAAAACTGCCGCCCTCGGACGCGTAGCGCAGGTTGATCGCGCCCGGTATGCCCGTACTGCCGCCGATGGACGACAACACCAGCGGTGGCTTGGCAGTTGCCAGTTGCTGGGCCAGGGCCGCCGTGCCGATGACCTGTCCACCGGCGATGGTTGTGGGCGTTTCGCCGCCAAAATTGGGGCCGCTGTGCAACGCGGTCGTCGCTGCGATGGCGCTCAAGGCAAAGTCGTCTGACTGTATTGCTTCGGCCGGTTCACGGTACCGGCTCTGGTAGAACGCATCGAAGCCGGCACCGCTTTCCTTCAGGTTCATGAACTGTCGCGCCACACCGTCCACCCTGTTGTCGTTGCCCACATGAAACAGATCGCCGCCCACCACGATTGCGTTCAGGGCATGGATGACCATGGTGTCATCACGCTTGGCCAGTTGCTTGAGGTCGACGTTTTCCCCATGGCTCAAGGTCCAGCCGTTGTTGCGCAGCACCGCCTTGTCGCAATCGCCGATGCAGGCCAGCCGGGCCTCGCTGACCGACTCGACGCTGTCGTAGGTGTCAGTCGGACCCCGTCGCCAGAACCCCAGTTTGTCGGGATCGTCCAGCCGTGGGCTGGTGGCCGCCGGCACGCCAGCCTGCTGGCGCACGGCTTCGATCAGCTGGATGCCCAGGGTGGAGCGCTCGGTGAACAGGCTCTCCACGCGTTCGCGGTAGGCCCGGGTCACGGTCGAGACGCCGGGATTGACTTGGTCGGCATGTTGGCCTGCCTCGAAATATGCAGCCTGGCTCAAGGGCTGCTGGTCGTTCTGCAGCAGCGGCACTTCGATCGCCTTGTACTGCTCATACATCAGCGCCTTGAACCGGCTGGCGCCGAACAGGGTAGCCCGGTGCTTGCTCTGGAAACCGTCGCTGACATTGGCGTGCACGGCCAGCACTTCGAACGCGCTTCGCCGTGGGTTCCAGACCAGTAGCGGCCCGCCTGAATCACCAAACCAGACATGGCAGTAATGATTGAAGGAAATGTTGCGCGTGGCCGCCGTGTAGTGATGCCGGCTGATATCGACGACGCAGTGTTTGATCGAAGGCGCAATGAAACCCAGCTGGCTTTCGGACAGCTTGAACAGATCCCCCGGGTAGCCGATGGCGGCGGCGCTGAGCTGGCTGGCGCTCGACCAGTTCATGTCATCGGCAAAGCGTAACGGGGTCACAGGCGTTTGCGGTTTGTGTCGAAGCCTGAGAATGCCCCAGTCTTCGCTGTCGTTTTTCACGTGCTTGATCCAGGTCGCGGGTATGACCTCTTTCTGCGAAGGCGAGCGTTCGATGATGACCTGGACGGTTTCCTTGCGGTTCCTGGTGCTGGCGCAGTGACCTGCGGTGACCACCAGGGTGGGCTCGAGGATGAAGGTCCCGCTGCACGAACCTTTCTCCACTTTGATGCGCACCAGGGCGTCATAGGGTCCCTGGTTGAAATCGGTGATGAATTGCCGGTCTTCCTGCACGCCGATGCGCTGCCATACCGAGCGCACGGGCACCAGCCCGCGTTGGGGAACCGGCAGTGGCGCCAGCGCGTCGAGGCTGGCCAGGTCTGCCTGGCGAATGTAGCCAACCAGGCCCTGCACGGCCTGGCGATTGAGCCGGTAGTCGGCCTTCTGGTCGAGAAAGCGCTCCACGGACGCTTCGTCAATCTGGGTGACGTAGCCGAAGGTATCGGGGTAGTCGCGAATGCTGCTGGCAATGGCAGCGAGCCACCCGGGCGTGGCGCACGCCCGTGCATACACCAGCTTCCAGCGCCCGATGTCCTGGATGATGGGGGAGGCCGCGTCCGGTTTGAGATGCACCTGCAATGGCTGCAGGCTCAGGTAGCGTGTGCCGGGGGCGTGGCGAAATCCCCAGGGGATGTCCTGGCCGAAATTGCCCTCCAGGTTGTCGAAGAACCGCTCGCCGCCATAGGTGTCGGGGGCGGGCGTGCCGTCAGGTGATTTGATGGCGGCGGCGATCTCGGCCCAGTGGCGTTTTTCATCCAGGGTGTCGGCCTCATCCATCAGCCGCCAGGCACGTTTGATATTGCCGTGGGCGACGGCCTGCCTGTACCAGGGGAAGGCCTGGTGGCGGTAGGTGTCGCGCAGGCAGGAATCGAAATAGGTGTCGCCGGTCTTCACCATGGCCTCGGCATCACCTGCGTCGGACAGCCGTTTCAGCGTGTCCACATCGCGGCCGGTTTCCACCCATTTGCGCGCCTTGGCAGGGTCGGACGCGATGCCGGGTTGCTGCAGGTAGAGGCAGCCGTAGCCTTCAGCCGCGGCGCCCGACAGGGAGCCTTGCGCAGCTGCGCGGGACAGCCAGGACTCGGCCGTGCGGTTCCTGTACGCCCTGATGGGTGAGTCCTTGAACGTCGGCTCGTCGATGTGCTCGAACTGAAGGTACGCCAGGCCCAATTGCGCGGCGGCTTTGCTGTCGCCTGCTTGCGCCCTGGCGCGGGTGGTGTCGAGCCCGTTGCCGTACTCCCACCAGTAGGCCTCCTTGTCCAGATTTGCCGGCACGCCACCCAGGCCTTTGGCGTAGACCCGCCTGAGCTCGTCGGATGCGGCTTTGCGGTAGTCCTGGTCTGCTGCCGCCTGGGTCAACAGTTCGATGCCGCGAGGCACATCCAGCGGCACTTGTTTTGCGGTTTCACCGGGTTTGAGGCGATTGAGGTAGGCCAGGCCCAGCAGGTAGGCCGACTCGGGGCTGCCCTGGTTCTGCGCCTGGGCAGGCAAGGTGAGGGTGAGCGTGGCGAGTAGAAACAGTAGCCGGTGCGCGAATCGGGCCATGGCATCCCTCGTTGCACAGCGTACGGCTTTGGAGGCCGGGCGAGCCTGCCGAACTGCAGGAGGGCACGCATCCGGGTTTCACCGGTCCGGAATGCTAATTATAGAGGGCGCCCGGGACTCAGGCTGTTGTGGCGGGAGCGTTGCGTGATCGAGGCCAGGCAGGAATGCCTGGCCTCGATCGGCGCTCAGAGCGCCAGCGCCGGCGTCAGGGGCGCATGCTCACGACGAATGCTGGCCAACGGAGCGATCACCAGCAGCAAGGTCAGCACCACGGTCACGCCAATACCCCAGGCCGCCAAGGAGAATCCACCGAGGGAAATCAGCCCGCCGGAGATCGCCGGGCCCACGGCCAGGCCCAGGCTCAGGAAGCTGCTCGCCGCCGCGACCACCCGGCCTTCGCGGTCCAGGGCGGCGGCAAGGCCGGTCAGGTAGCTCAAGGCATAGAAGTAGGTGACGCAGATGGTCATCACACCGGCGGTGTACAGGGTCTTGGAGTGCTCGCCCAGCACGTAGCTCAGGCTGGTGGCGCCGGTCAGCAGGATCGCCAGGATCACCGGGGTGCTCATGCCGAAGCGCTTGCCGACCATGGCGGCGATCAGCGGGCCGATCAGGCCGACCACCGACTGGAACGACAGCAGCACGCCCAGCTCGTCGCCACTGTAGCCGACCAGGGTGCCGATGCGCTCGACGAAGGCCCAGCCCATGGTGTCGCGGGCCTGGAACACGAACATCGCCAGCATCATGCAGATCGCCGGCAGGCTCAGCAGGACATTGCCCGAGCCTTTGTTCGCGTGGGCGACCGGCGAGGGTTCGGCCACCGGTGCGCGCTGGGCCATCATCGGGATGGTCAGCAGCATGACCGCCATGGTCGCGGCCATGGCGTAATACAGGCCGGGCAGGCCGAACTGCGCCATGACCTTGGCGTAGCCGAGCATCACCACGATCATCAGCAACACCGACAGCACGTTCATGTGCCCGGCGATACGATCCGGGTGCTTGGCGCTGGCGACGGCGGCGTTACCGCAGGCCAGGGCCAGGCCTGCGCCCAGGCCGGCGAGGCAGCGCACCGCGGCCAGGGCATAGAGATTCTCGACGTTGGCGCTCACCAGGTTGGCGGCGATGGCCAGCAGGGTCCCGACCAGGGCCAGGGTACGTCGTGGGGCGCGGCCCATGAAGGGCGCGATCAGCAGCGAGGCCAGCATGGTGAAGCCGAACTCCGCCGACATCAGCAGCCCGGCCTGGGCTTCGTTGAGTTTCAGGTCATGGATGATGGCGCTGATCAGAAAGGGCAAGGCCCACAGGCCAAGCAAACCGACACCGTAGGCAGAACCTGCGGCGGAGAACACCAGACTCCAGCTCTCGGGCAAGACGTTTCGTATTGTTTTCATGGGGAAGATCCCTGGGTGGCTCGCACATCGTTGGCTGAGGGCGCGTCGCAGCCGGCGCGCCCGTACGGTGGTGTTACTGCTGGCTCTCGTCGACCGGGGTGCCGTCGTCATACTGCGACAGCCAGGTCACCATGGCATCGCGGTAGCGGGTGAAGCCCTTGTAGTCCACCAGCTCCTGGTCCAGGTCGCGGATCACCCGGTGCATGCGCTTGGCCCATTGCGGGGCGAACTCGGCCAGTTGCTTGAGGCTGACCAGGTAGGTACGCACCGGGAACAGCACGGCGTTGCTGCGTGGCAAACGGTGCAGCGGTTGCAACTCGATACGCAGGTTGACCAGCTCCCCTGCATTTTCCGCGGTGACGATGGTGCGGTCCGGCGCCCAGTCCGGCAGGGTCTCGGCGGAGGTCTCCAGGCGCGGGTTGACGGTGATCGACCAGTTGGTGCGGCGCACCGGGTGGCCTGGACGCAGGCGCAGGAGGAACTTCAGCGCCCGTTGCAGGATACCCATCTCGTGCAGCTTGGGCACCGGCCCGTGGAACTCCATGAAGCTCATGCCCAGGTTGAAGCGCAGCGAGTAGTCGGCGCGCTGGGTGGCCATGCCGGCGCCCATCACCAGGGTGTCGTCACGCTCTTCGAGGAGAATGAACTCGCCCTGGGCCTGGCGGGTGATGTACTCCATCGGCTCCATCGGCAGGGTGCTGGCATCACCGAAGGTGAAAGTCTGGTCGATCTGCAGCGGGCGGTTGATCCAGTGCCACTGAGTGCCCTTTTTCTCCAGGGTGAAGTGCTCGGGGAAGTCGCGCGAGTACGACTCCATCAGCAGTTCGAGCAGGTCCCATTGCGCTTCCATCATGTGTGGCAGGGCGGCGTAGTGCACGCCCGGCTGGCTGTCCAGGGTCTGGGCGCGGTGATGGCACTCGGAGATGTAGTGCTCGTCGATGTCGAACTGGGCGCGCAGGGCGCCTTTGCCGAACGGCACATGGGGCTCGACGTTCATCGAGTACATGTACTGGTCTTCCGGGTAGGGGAAGGGCAGGCGCAGCACGGCTTCGCGGCTGTTGCTGTAGGTGTGCTCGCCGCCGACGTCGGCGTAGGTCTCGATTGGCTTGAATACGGTCATCTTGTTGTTTTCCTGTCTCAGAGGTCTACGACCAGGCGGCTGCAATTGGCGCGGGATACGCAAGGCATGAATTTGCGCTTGCTCAGCTTGTCGTCCTCGCTGAGCCAGTCATCGCGATGGTCGAGGTCGCCATCGACTTCCAGAACTTCGGTCTCGCAGTAGCCGCAGGCGCCGCCCCGGCACAGGTAGGGCACCTTGTAGCCGGCCTGTTCGGCGGCTTCGAGCAGCGATTGCTCGGCGGGCACTTCGATGGTCACGCCCTGGCGCGCCAGGGTGACGCTGAACGGCTGGCCGGTGGAGCCCTGCTCGACGAAGCGCTCATAGTGGATATGGCTGTCGGTCCAGCCGAGCATATGGGCGCTTTCCACGGTGTCGTCGATCATGCTGTCCGGGCCGCAGACATAGACGTGGCTGCCCAGCGGACGACCGAAGAGGATGCGCGCAATGTCCATGCGCTCGTCTTCACCCTGTACATACAGGTGCACCCGCTCGCCATACCTGGCCTGCAGCTCGCGGCCCAGGGCGGTGTGCTCCGGCCCGCGCACGGCCAGGTGCAGTTCGAAGGTGGCGTTCTTCAGTTCCAGCTCTTCGAGCTGCGAGTACACCGGGGTGATGCCCACGCCGCCGGCGATGAACAGGTGCTGGCGGGCGTGCTTGGCCAGCGGGAACAGGTTGGCCGGCTGGAGGATCTGCACCAGGTCGCCTTCGCTGACGTTGTCATGCAGAAAGCGCGAGCCGCCACGGCCGTCGGCGACCCGGCGCACAGCGATCTGGTAGGCGCTGGAGTCGTAGGGCGAGCTCATCAGCGAGTAGGCGTTGCGGTGGGTCTTGTCGCCGTCTTCAAGGACCACCACCACATGGCTGCCACCGGAGAAGGCGGGCAAGTGCTTGCCGTCGGGGGCGACCAGGGTGAAACGGGTGATCTCCGGGGTGAGCGGCTCGATGCGCGCCACGCGCACGGCGAGGGTGCCGTTATGGGTATTCATGTGTCGAGCTCCTCGGCTGCCGGCAGTTCGCCCGGGACTTCGCCGTCGGCCTTGATGCCCTGGAAGGCGGCCAGGCGGCGGGAATAGTGGTCACGCACTACCAGGTCGAGCTGGCAACCGGGGCAGGTGAACACACGCTGGGTAACATTCTCGGTGTAGGTGTCGCAGTGCGCGCACCAGACCCGGCGGACCAGGGTGCCACTGTGCTCGCGCAGCACTTCGTCGCGGTTCAGGTCGACCGCGTTGGCCGCCTGCATGGCGGTGCCGATGAAGCTCTCCGAGCCGCTCAGGTACAGGCGGGTGCCCATGTGAGCGTCTTCCAGCCGGTCGCGCAGGGCGGCGATCAGCGCCTGGTTGCTGGCGAACACTTCCAGTTTGGCGGCCTCGGCCTCTTGCAGGGCCTGCAAGTGGTCGTGCCCGGAGAAGGATTCGACGGAGTAGAGCAGGGTGCTGTTGTGGCGCTGCTCGACGGACATGTCTGCGATCAGGCGCAACATGGCTTCGCCGCCACTGCCCTGGCCCGCGATCAGATGGCGCAAGCCACCTGTCATGGGTTGCAGCCGGTCGTAGACCGGGCGGCTCTTGATGCCGGTAATAAGCATGGTGACACACCTCGTTAGCCGTTACCGCGGCTGTGCCGGTTGGTAACAAAATCGGCTGGTTTCAGGCTCGGGCAGGGGAGAAAGCAGATCTCATGCCATATTGCCTATGGTTTTATATGTTTTATGTCGAGGGCCCGGTCCGGGCGTGTTTCATCAGGTTGATACGGGGTCAGTGCTTGAACATGACGTGGCGTACGCAGGTGTAGTCTTCCAGCCCGTACATGGACATGTCCTTGCCATAGCCGGACTGCTTCATGCCGCCGTGGGGCATTTCGCTGACCAGCATGAAGTGGGTGTTTACCCAGGTGCAGCCATACTGCAGGCGTGCGGCCAGGCGGTTGGCGCGGCCGACGTCGCGGGTCCAGACCGAAGAGGCCAGGCCGTAGTCCGAGTCGTTGGCATAGGCCAGGGCCTGGGCTTCATCGGTGAACGGGGTGATGCTGACCACCGGGCCGAAGACTTCGCGCTGGACGATTTCGTCGTCCTGGCGGGCGTCGGCCAGGACGGTCGGCTCGAAGAAGAAGCCCGGGCCGTCGACCCGTTGGCCGCCGGTGATCACGCGGATGTGCGGCTGGGCCTTGGCGCGCTGGACGAAACCTTCGACGCGCTCCAGGTGGTCGCGGGTGATCAGCGGGCCCAGCTCGGTTTCCGGGTCGTCCTGCAGGCCCATGCGCAGGCTGCCCACCGCATCGCCGAGCTTGCTCACGAAGGCGTCATAGACCCCTTGCTGGACATACAGGCGGCAGGCGGCGGTGCAGTCTTGCCCGGCGTTGTAGAAACCGAAGGCGCGGATGCCTTCGACGGCGGCGTCGATATCGGCGTCATCGAAAATCAGCACCGGTGCCTTGCCGCCCAGCTCCATGTGGGTGCGCTTTACGCTGCTGGCGGTGCCGGCAATGATCCGTGCGCCGGTGGCCACGGAGCCGGTCAGCGACACCAGGCGCACCTTGGGGTGGTTGACCAGTGGCTCGCCCACGCTCGGGCCGCGCCCGAAGAGAATGTTGACGACCCCGGCCGGGAACAGGTCGGCCATGATCCGCGCCAGTTCCAGGGCGGTCAGTGGGGTCTGCTCGGACGGCTTGAGGACTACGCAGTTGCCAGCGGCCAGGGCCGGGGCGAGCTTCCAGGCGACCATCATCAGCGGGTAGTTCCACGGCGCGATGGAGGCGACGACGCCCAGCGGGTCGCGGCGGATCATCGAGGTGTGTCCGGCCAGGTACTCGCCACCGGCGGAGCCCGACAGGCAGCGGCTGGCGCCGGCGAAGAAGCGGAACACGTCGGCGATGGCCGGGATTTCATCGTTCAGGGCAGCCTGGTAGGGTTTGCCGCAGTTCTGCGACTCCAGCCGTGCCAGGGCCGGGGCATGGGCCTCGATGCGGTCGGCCAGTTGCAGCAGCAGGTGGGCGCGCTCTTTGGCTGGGGTCTGCGACCAGCTGTCGAACGCCTGGTCGGCCGCTTGCACGGCAGCATCGACCTGGGCGGCGGTGGCTTCAGGGATGTTCGCCAGCACCGAACCCAGGGAGGGGTTGTACACGGCGTAGGGGCTGCCTTGTCCATCGACCAGTTGGCCGTTGATCAGGAGTTTGGTTTGCATGGCGGATTCCTTGGTTGGTCTTGTTGGTTGGCTGAATCACTAAACCTATGAAACCATATCTTAAAGTTTGATGTTTGCCAACTGGCTAAAAAAACGCCAGCCAAGCGGTAGAATGAGAAAATCATGGCTATCGGGCGACCGATGGTTCGCTATAAGATACAAAACTGAATTTTTTAGCCGAGGCCCGTGCACCCCGCCTTTGCAATGATAGGGAGAGGCAATGACTGCCCTGAATACTGCTCGTAATACCGCGTTCATCCGGTTGCGCCAGGAAGGGCGTACCGATGAGGTGGCACGAAGGTTGGTGGAGGCCATTGAGCTGGGGCTGTTTGCCGAAGGGCAGCAACTGCCCAGCGAATCGGAGCTGGCCCTGCAGCTGGGCGTTGCCACCGTGACCCTGCGCGAAGCACTGGTGGTGCTGCGCCAGCGCGGCCTGATCGAAACCCGCCGTGGGCGCAACGGCGGCAGCTTCGTGTGCGCGCCGGTGGAGTTGCCCGAAGCCCTGCTGCTGCAACGCCTGCGCGACATGAGCGGCCCGGACCTGCGCGACCTGGGCGACGAGCAGACGGCCATTTCCGGCACCGCCGCACGCCTGGCGGCCAGGCGCAGCTCGCCCGAGCAGCATGCGCGGATCGCCCAGCACATCGAAACCCTCAAGCAGGCCGGTTCACGCCTGGCCCGGCACCGCGCCGATGCCCGTTTTCATATCGAAGTGGCCGCCGCCGCCCAGTCGCTGCGCCTGACTCACACCGAGATGCGCCTGCAGTCGGAAGTGGGTGAGCTGCTGTGGATGGAGGCCGCCGGTGGTGGCGATGTATCGGTGGTCGAACAGGAACACCGGGCCATCCTCCAGGCGCTGGTTGCCGGCGATGCGGTGCTGGCCGGGGCGCTGGCCGAGGCCCATGTCAGCCGTGGCATCAAACGCCTGATCAGCCTGCGCCTGGAGTTGCTGGCTGAAGTGGAGGAGGCCTGAACGCCAGTGCGCGCACTGGCGTGGCCCCTGCTTCACATTGTTCACCTTATAAGAAGAATGCCGAACCTGCGTGAGGAAATACCATGTTTGCCCTGAGCGATAACGACCCCTTGTTGGCCTGCGCCCGGCAGCTGGACAGCACATTGGGCACCATCTTCAGCCAGGTCCGCCAGTTGGTGGACGAAACCCGGGCGCTGTGGGAGCGCATCCTGGCCGAGGGTCGCCAGCCCACAGCGAAAGACCTGGCCTCGCTGCGCCCGGCCATCGACCGCCAGTTACTGGCCACCGGCGCCTTTGGCTGTGGCGGCGGCGTTATCGTCGAACCCAACTGCCTGGCCGACCGCGAGATGCACCTGGAGTGGTGGTACCTGGCCGACGCCGGCAAGACCCTGCCGTTGCGGCCCAACTTCGACCAGCGCCGGGAGAATTTCTACGACTACACCGGCATGCCCTGGTACAGCCGCCCCCGCGATACGGGCAAGAGCGTGGTGGAGGGGCCCTACGTGGACCTCTACGGCACCAACATGTACGTGCTGACCTTCACCATGCCGATCCTGGTGCAGGGGCGCTTCATCGGCGTGGCTGGCCTGGACCTGTCGCTGCACAATGTCGAGCGCCTGCTGGTGCGCAGCCTGATGCGCCTGGAGCATGAAGCGGTGCTGATCTCCGCCGATGGCCGGGTGATTGCGTCCAATACGGCCAACTGGATGGTCGGCGACCTGGCCCACGCGCTATTGAATCCCATGGCCCTGAACGGGGTGCGCCTGGGGTTGGCGGAGTCGGAGGCCGGTTGGTCGCTGGTGCGTTTGCCGGCCTTGCGGTAGGCGCGGCGGTGCGACGACTCGACTTGCTCCGCGAATGCACGGTGTCAGGTACATTGCATCGCGGGGCAAGCCCGCTCCTACAAAGGAATGGACATGGAATTTTCAGCGCAAGAAAAGCAAACGTTACTGAGCGTCAAAGGGGTAGGTCCAACGGTGGTGCAGCGGCTGGAGCAGTTGGGGATTTTCACCCTCGATCAACTGAGCAGGGCTGACGCGCTCGATGTCGTGACCCAGGCCTCGGCATTGGTCGGCTCCACCTGCTGGAAGAACAGCCCGCAGGCGCGCTCGGCGATCCAGGCGGCAATCGCCAAGGCCCGGGAAATCGAGGGTTACTCGGACTAAAGCCCGTTCAGGTGAAGGCTCAGGTCACCTGTCAGGTCCAGCAGGGAGTAATCGCGAAAGCAAAAACGCCACTGCTGGTCGATGCGCTCGAACTCATCGTGGTAGCGCCCCGTGGCGATAGGTTGAAGGGCGCGCCCGGGAGGTGCCTGCAGGACCGTGTAGCAGGAGCGCACGGTCGCCCGGCCTGAAGCGGCATCGATCTCGATGATCGGATTGCTGATGACGTGTCTGGTCCGAGGCGTTCCACACGGATAGATCTTCAGGCGCTGCTGCCAGACGCGCAGGATGCCTGTCTCGTCCAGATGATTTTCGCTGCCGGGGACTTTGATCCTGGCATGACGGAACAGGGCGGCGGCCCCCGCCAGGTCGCCACCGTCCATTTTCTCGGCATAGCGGTAGAGCAGGTTGGAGATTGCGAGGAGGTCATGGCTCATGGCTCATCCTTGCTCCTGGTTCGTGTTGCAGACCATCCTCACCGATACAGTACAAGCGGACATCGTCCATCCAGACGATCGCTGCGGCCGCTTCGCGCCCGATCGCAGCCTGGCGGCAGCGGCTACGGGGAATTGGCGTTCAGTGGCCATCGCCGGCGCTGCCGGCTCCCACAGGGTTTCGGTGCAAACCGCCCCCTGTGTGGGAGCTGGCGAAGCCTGCGATCGACTGCGCAGCAGTCGCAATGCCTCTACGACCGCTTCGCAGCCTGGGGGCAGCGGCAGGGAGTTGGCGTTCAGTTGCCATCGCCGGCGCTGCCGGCTCCCACAGGGTTTCGGTGTAAACTGCCCCCCTGTGTGGGAGCTGGCGAAGCCTGCGATCGACTGCGCGGTGATGCGCAAGATGCTGCATATCGTCCATGGCGTGCTGAAATCGGGCCAACCGTATGGCCCGAAATTGGCATTTGCCCGGTGACAGGTAAGACGGTATCTACACCGCGAGTGGATGTAGTCGCCATCAGCTTTCGGCACGCTGCGCCATCCACTGGCGGTACTGACGGGCTCGCAGGGCGTTGGCAAGTTGTTGTCCCAGCAGCGCCCGAAGCGGCCAGACCTTCGGGTCGGGCGCCCGGCCGAGGCTCAGCTTGCGCAACTGAAACTTGACCAGGGCCATGTTCGCCAGTGATGCCAGCGGCTTGTTCTTCCATCGGATGGGCGGTAACTCGGGCGCGCTGTCCTTGCCCCGCAGCCAGTCGCGCGGCAGGTTGGGGTCGATGGCCAATGCGGTGCCCATGCCGACCATGGCCACACCGCGCTTGAGCACCTGTTCGGCAACCGCCCGGCGCCGTATGCCACCGGTGACCATCAACGGCATCCTGGCGACCTGTTGTACATCCTGGGCGAACTCCAGGAAATACGCTTCGCGGGCGAGGGTGCGGCCGTCACGGGCCTGGCCCTGCATGGCCGGCGCCTCGTAGCTGCCCCCCGACAGCTCGACCAGGTCAACGGCGTGCTCATTGAGCAGCCTTACCACCTCGCGGGCATCGTCGGCGCTGAAGCCGCCACGCTGGAAGTCGGCGGAGTTGAGCTTGACCGCCACGGCAAACTGCGCAGACAC
Organism: Pseudomonas sp. NPDC090755; assembly: GCF_044769005.1. Taxonomy (NCBI): domain Bacteria; kingdom Pseudomonadati; phylum Pseudomonadota; class Gammaproteobacteria; order Pseudomonadales; family Pseudomonadaceae; genus Pseudomonas; species Pseudomonas sp. NPDC090755. Next base: position 191,017 of record NZ_JBIVXC010000009.1, read on the forward strand.
CACGGCACGCACCGCCTTGACGATCTCCAGCAACAGCCGGGCACGGTTTTCCAGCGACCCGCCCCAGGTATCCGTACGCAGGTTGGCAAGCGGCGACAAAAACTGGCTCAGCAGGTAGCCATGGGCGGCGTGGATCTGCACGCCACTGAAACCGGCGCGCTCGGCCAGTTGCGCGGTGCGGGCGAAACGCTGGATCACCTCGATGATCATGTCCTGGGTCATCGCCTGCGGCGGGCTGAAGTGCCTGGACAGCTTGCCCAGCTCCAGCGCAACCGCCGAGGGGGCCCAGGTCTGTTGGCCGAGATTGGCCGGCATCTGCCGACCGGGGTGGTTGATCTGCAGCCAGAACTGCGCACCGCGAGCGCGACCGGTACTGGCCCAGCGCTTGAATGTGTCCAGGTGCCGGTCGTCTTCCAGCACCACGCCCCCGGGGCCGGTCATGGCGCGGCGGTCGACCATCACGTTGCCGCTGATCAACAGGCCGGCGCCGCCCTCGGCCCAGGCCTGGTAGAGGCGCATCAACTCGGCCGAGGGGGCCTGGTCGGCATCGGCCATGTTCTCTTCCATCGCGGCCTTGGCCAGGCGATTGGCAATCACGCCGCCGTTGGGGAGCATCAGTTTGTCGAACACGTTCATGGGGGCTACCTCTATTGATCGTGTGCAAACCATAAGATTAAAGTTAACTTTAATGTCAACAGCCTTTTTGGAGCGTGAGCGATGAGGATTGGAGAACTGGCCAAGCACACGGGCCTGACGGCTTCGCGTATCCGCTTCTACGAGTCCAGCGGCCTGATCAAGTCGGTGACGCGCAAGGCCAATGGCTACCGCGACTACAGCCCGGACGCGGTGTGGATCCTGCAGATCATCACCGGCGCCCAACGCGCCGGGTTCTCGCTCGATGAGATTCGCCACCTGTTGCCGGTTACCCCCAATGCCTGGCAGCACGACGAGTTGCTCGCCGGCCTCAAGGGCAAGGTCGCCGAGATCGAGGCACTGCAGCAGCAGCTTGAGCAGAACCGGGCACACCTGCTGCTGGTGATTGAAAGCATCGAGAACCGGCCCGAAGAACGGCCCTGCGCCGACAACGCGCAGTTGTTGCTCAAGCGCCTGCAGACCCACATTGACCCGTAGGGGCGGCGGTCGATCAGCTACGCTTCAGACGCGCGGGCAGTCTCGTGGACTGGCCGGCAGGGGGCGGGGCAGCAGTACCCCGTGGCAGTAAAGCACCGGCACGGCAGTATTCATGAGCAAACTGGGTCCCATGTCCATCGGCCTGCGCGGCCTGATACTGAGTTTCGTCCTGCTGGCCGTGCTGGCCACTCTGTGCAACAGCCTGTTCGTGGCCTGGGGTGTGCAACGCGATGCCCTGGTGCATTCGGCGCTGGAGGCCAACCGCGCCTACGCCTTCAAGGTCGCGTCGAGCATCACCGCCTTCCTCGAGTCGGTGCATGAGCGCATGGGTTTCAGCAGCCAGCGACTGGGGCGCGACTTTTCCAATGCGCGGCTCCTCAGGGAGGAAGCCCTGCGCCTGCAAGCCCAGGACACCGAGCTCAACACTGTGCTGATCGTGGATGCCAACGGCACGCTGCTGCAGGACTGGCCCGAGGTGCCGGCAATGCGCGGCACGCGGATCCAGTCCGAAGACATCCGCCAGGCACTGGCCGAGCAGCGGCCCTTGGTCAGTCATGCCTACACCAACCAGGCAGGCCAGTTGGTCGTGGCGATCTCCCAGCCCATCTTCAGCCCCACGGGGCAGTTCCTCGGCGTTGTTGCCGGCTCGGTCTTTATCCAGCAACGCAGTGTGCTGCACACCTTGATCGGCAATCACTATCACCAGGACGGCACCATTGCCTTCGTGGCCGACGAGCACCGGCGCTTGCTGTATCACACCGATATCGGCAAGGTCGGCGAACGGCTGACCAGCAGCCCGACAGTCGATGCCGCCCTGCGTGGGGAGAGCGGGGCAATGGAGGCGATCAACTACCAGGGCGTGCCGGTGCTGGCAGGTTACGCCCAGGTCGCCGCCGCCCACTGGACCGTGGTCTCCCAACTGCCGCGCGAGCAGGCCCTGGCGCCGCTGGGCAAACTGATGCGCGACATGCTGATCAAGATCATTCCCGCCGGTGTGCTGGGCTTGCTGCTGATCCTGCTGGGGACCTTGTTGATCACCCGACCGCTGCGGCAACTGGCCAACAGTGCAACCCAGCTGTCGGCACCGCAAACCACTGCCCAGTTGCAAGCGATCAATGCCTGGTATGCCGAAGCTGCGGCCATTCGTGCGGCATTGCTGGGTGGAGTTCAGTTGCTTCAGCAGAAACTCGGCAGACTCAAACGCGATGCCCAGAACGATCCCCTGACAGGCCTGGCCAATCGCCGGGCGATGAACGAGGCCCTTGAGACGCTGGACCGGGACGCTCGGCACTACGCCGCCCTGGCCCTGGATATTGATCGCTTCAAGCGGGTCAACGACACCTATGGCCATGATGTCGGTGACCTGGCGCTCAAGCAGGTGGCTTTGATCATTGAGCAGAACGCCCGCGAAGGGGACCTGGCCTGCCGGGCAGGTGGCGAGGAGTTCGCGCTGCTGTTGCCGGACACCGGCCTTGAGCAGGCCGGGGAAATCGCCGAGCGCATTCGCCAGTCCATTGCCAGTACCCCGATCGAGCCGGTGGGGACGCTGACCATCTCCATTGGGGTGGCTTGCCGCAGCGAACAGACCCAAACCTCGGAGGCGATCATCAAGTGCGCTGATCAATTGCTCTACCGGGCCAAGCAAGAGGGGCGCAACCGGGTGGTGGTGCAGGCCTTGACCAGCCCACACACCGCCTGTTGAACGGTCGGCTCAGCCGACGATGAAGTAGGTCTTGCGCACCTTCTCGACAATCTCCCACTCGCCATGGGTCTGGGCGGCAAAGTAGATCGAGTCACCGGCCTTGAAATGGATGGGCTCGCCGCCGTCGGGGGTGAAGCTGCCTTTTCCTTCGATGAAGTAACTGAATTCGGCCTGCATCACCGCGCGGCGCAAGCGGCCGGGCGAACATTCCCAGAAACCGCCCGAGACGTTTTGCGTGGCAATGTCATGGTGCACCGCAGTGCGCGTCAGTGGCACCGGTTCGCCAACCGGTAGGCTGGCAGGCACCGGCTCGCTGAACTGGTGGTCGTTTTCAAGGCGGATCAGAACAGGGGTCATGGCGTTTCCTCAGGATTTGTCTTCGAGACCAGCAGGGGCAAAGCCGGCCATCATCACGTCCAGCCGGTTTGCCTTGTTACCGCGCAGCTCGGCGCGTTCTTTGCGCAGCACCGAGCCACGGACCAGGGTGCCACCGAGGTAGCGCACCGGCTCCGGCGGGAAGGGCTTGCAGCGCCGGCCGACCAGCGCACAACTGCTCCATTGATCGTTTCTGCCCAGCGCCAGGCTCGCCAGGATGCGCCCGCCCAGGCGACTCGGCCCGACACCGTTGCCGCTCCAGCCGATGCCGTAGTGAATGTTGTCGCTGCCGTCGATGTGGTTGAACACTGGCAGGCTGTCGTAGGTGCGATCGATCGGGCCGGACCAGGCGTGGCTCACACCGACATCCTCGAGCATGGGGTAAGTGCGGCGCAGGTCGGCGGTGGTCAGGCCGATGCCCTCGGCGTCTTCGCTGAACACCGTGCCCATGCGCGATGCATACGACAGCGAGCCGGTGCCCTTGCCGAACGCAATCCGGCCATCGGCGGTGGTGCGGTAGTAATCGACCAGCAACTGCGAGTCGGTGATCGCTTCGCCGCCGCTCCAGCCCATGTCGTCCAGGCGTTTGCCAAGGGGCTGGGTGACCACGATGGAGCTGCCGACCGGCACGAACAGCTTCGCCAGTTCAGGGATGGCGGATGACCAGGCGTTGGTCGCCAGCACCACATTGGCGGCCTCGACACAGCCGTTGGCGGTGATCAGCCGCACTGGACGACCGGGCTGGATCTCGTGCACGGGCGTGCCTTCATGAATCTGCACGCCGGCATTGATCGCCACCCTGCGCATGCCGCGCACCAGTGCTGCCGGTTGCACCGTTGCATTGCTGCGTTCAAGTACACCGGCCAGGTGAATAGCCGAGCCGGTGCGCCGGGCCACTTCCTGGCGTGACAGCCGCTCGAACGGTCGGGCACCCACGCGCTCGCAGGCGGCCAACGTGCCGTTCCAGGCGTCGACGTGGGCTTCACAGGTTGCGGTCCACAGCCAACCCTTCTGCCTGAACGCCGCGTCGATGCCATGCTGCTGGCAGAACTCGCCCAGTTCACCTATGGCCCGTTCAGCGCTTCTGGCCAGAAAGGTCGCCTGCTCGGTGGAGCAGAACGAGGTGAGCGATTGAATCTTCGGCCACCACGACATCACGAAACCGCCATTGCGCCCCGAAGCGCCACCGCCGCATACGTCCTGTTCCAGCACCATGACCCGGCAATCGGGCTCGTGTTCCTTGATGGTCAGCGCCGTCCACAAGCCGACGAAGCCGCCACCGACAATCACGATATCGGCGCAATGCTCACCCTGCAGGGCAGGCGAGGGTTGCAGGGCGGGCTCGACGGACTGCAGCCAGAAGCTGCGTTTCAATGGGGCAACGGCAGGGAATTTCATGGGCACGTCTCGTGGCGGGTGAATGACGGGAGACTGTTCTTGTGGTGTCGAAGCTATCGCCAGGCATGTAAAAAAACAACAGTAATTTTTACTGATGGGAAATTTTTAGAAGATTTTTTAATTTTGCCGATTTCTCCTGTTTATCGTCATTTTCTTCCTAGCCGGGCGCTTGCGGCCGGCCACAGACTTTTCGCCAGTGCCCGCCAGCGTGGCGGCACCGCCCCCCACAACAATGACAAGAGAGGTCGGCATGAACCTGCAACGATTGGGCGGCAACGCCCGCTACAGCCAGTGCGTGATCTGCGAAGGCAGGATCGATACCGCCGGGATCGTCGCCCGTGATCCGGGCCAGGGCATTGGCGCGCAAACCCGCGACGTGCTGCAGCAGCTGGACGACATCCTGGCCATGGCCCTGGTCGACAAGTCACGCCTGACGCGGGTGCAGATCTGGCTCGCCGACATGGCCGATTTCGACGCGATGAACGAGGTCTACGACGCCTGGGTCGACCGCGCCAACCCGCCGGTGCGTGCCTGCGTGGGCGCGGCGTTGGCCGACAGTCGCTACCGCCTGGAGATCCAGGCCTCGGCCGTCAGCTGATTGCCGCCAGGAACACTCGATACCCTATGGAGGTGTCCATGTTGCATGACGTCGTATTCCTCGACCGAGACGGCTTCGCCGAAAGCGTGCTGATCAAGGAACTGCCTTTTCCCCACCGCTGGACCCTGTACGACTACACCCGCCCCGAGCAGATGGCCGAACGACTGGCCGGCGCCACCATCGCCATTACCAGCGGCGTGCCGATCCCGGTGCAGCAGCTGGAGCAGTTGCCGTCGCTGCAGATGATTTCGCTGGCCATGACCGGGACCGATGTGGTCGACCTGGACTACTGCCGCCAGCGCGGCATTCACGTCAGCAACGTGCCCGGCTACGGCACCCATGCGGTGGCCGAGCATGCGCTGGCGATGATCTTTGCGCTGCTGCGCAATGTCGGTCGCTATCACCAGTTGTTGATGGAGGTGCGCGCCGGTAAGCGTTCCTGGAACAGCACCTATTTTGACTACCCGATCCGCGATGTGCGCGGCAAGGTGCTTGGCATCATCGGTCATGGCCCCATCGCCCAGCGGCTGGCCGACCTGGCCTCGCGCCTGGAGATGGAGGTCTGGTTCTTCGATCGCGACGGCCACTACCAGGGCGAGCGCTACCTGTCGCTTGAGCAGTTGCTGCGTTGCAGCGATGTGGTCTCGATCAACTGCCCGCTGACCCCGGACACCCGCCACTTGATCGGTCGCCAGCAACTGGCCTGGATGAAGCCTGATGCCTTGCTGGTCAACACGTCACGCGGTGCCGTGATCAACGAGCCCGATCTGATCCACGCCCTTGAGACCGGCCAGATCGGTGGCGCCGCGCTCGATGTGATCACCCATGAACCCATCACCCTCGACGAGCCACTGCTGCACCTGGCCGCCACCCATAACCTGATCCTCAACCCGCATATCGCCTGGAGCAGCGCCGAGGCCACGCAAGCGCTGATGGACAGCGCGCTGGACAATGTCACGGCGTTCGTTTCGCGCCTGTCCTGATCACCGATCAGCACCCATAAAAACAACAAGAGGCAGATCATGCAAAACGTCGATATATCCAGTACGCGCGCTTTCGATGAATCACCCATACGCCCCCTGCACATCAAGGCTGCCGTCGGCGGCGTCGGCGGCCAGTTCTGTGACGGTTATGTCCTTGGCATCATCGGCATCGCCATCAGCCTGGCGACCACACCGTTGGGCCTGGACGCCCTGTGGCTGGGCCTGTTGGGAGGCGCGGCGCTGATCGGCCTGTTCCTGGGCAGCCTGCTGACCGGGCCGGTCGCCGACCGCTTCGGTCGCAAGCACATCTACCGCTGGAACATGGCACTGTTCTGCATCGTCTCGGTGGCCCAGTTCTTCGCCCAGAACGCCGAGCAGCTGCTGGTGTTGCGCCTGTTGCTCGGCTTTGCCCTGGGCTCGGACTTCGTGGTCGGTGTCTCGCTGGTCGCTGAGCTGGTGCCCCGACGCTTTCGTGGGCCGTTGCTGGCGCTGATGGCGGTGGCCTGGACCTTGGGCTTCACCATTTCCTACATCATCGGCTATGTCCTCCAGGCCGCCGGCGACGACGCCTGGCGCTGGATTCTGTTCAGCAGTGTGGTGCCTTCGTTGTTGGTGCTGCTGGTGCGCCAGGGCACACCGGAATCGCCGTTGTGGCTGATGAAGAAGGGCCGCCAGCGCGAAGCCCGCGAAGTGATCGAACGCCTGGGCGGTGGCGATTTGCCGACGGTGGAGCAGGGCGAGACAAAAGCCTCCTGGGGCCAGTTGTTCAGCCGCCAGCAGCGGCGCAACACGCTGGTGGGGGCCATCTTCTACACCTGCCAGGTGATTCCGTATTTCGCCATGAGCACCTTCATCCCGCGTATCTTCTCGGCGTTGAAAGTGGAAGACAGCTACACCGGCGGCCTGGTCTATAACGTCTTCCTGTTGGCCGGCTCCATCGCCGGGCTGATGCTCATCAACCTGCTGACGCGCCGGGCGTTCCTGATCGGCACCTTCACAATCAATGCGATCGCACTCTTTGTGCTGGCGAGCTGGAGCGGTATGCCGGCGGTCTACGTGGTCGGGGTGTTTGCCGTGTTCGCCTTTGTCATGGCCGGCTCTGGTGTGCTGGAGTTCGCCTATACCTCCGAGCTGTTCCCCACCGAGTTGCGCGCCTCCGGTGTCGGTTTGTCGGTGGCGGCCAGCCGGATCGGCGCGGCATCCTGCACCTTCCTGCTGCCGGTGGTGATGGAGCGCTTCGGCACCTCGGCGGCCATCGGCACCTGCGTGGCGGCGCTGGTCATCGGGGCGTTGGTCTGCCTGCTCTGGGCGCCGGAAACCAACCCGCGCTACGTTCGCTGAGCCTGCTCGATATCACGGCCGAACCAGTCGTTCGGCCTCGTGGCGAAACTTGCGAAACAGGTGCGGCGTCTCGCCGTAGCACTTGCGAAACTGCTGGATGAAGTGCGAGGCATCGGAAAAGCCTGTGGCGTAGGCAATCTGCGTCACATGCAGGCTGGTGTCGCTGAGCAACTTGCGCGCCTGTTGCAAGCGTAGCTGGCGCCAGTACTGGGCCGGTGGCTGGTCGGTATTGAGCAGAAAGGCGCGGTGCAGCCGGCGTTCGCTGCAGCCCAGGCTCATGGCCAGTTGCTTGAGTGTGCAGTGGCTGTCCAGGTGGGTGCGCATGTAGTCGATGGCGCGCTGCACCAGCGGATCCTGGTAGACATGGGCCACGCCGCTGTCGGTGCTGCGCTGGACTTCCTCGTCATTGACCAGCAGGTATTCCAGGCCTTTCTGGGCCCGACGCTTGCCGCAGTGGCGGCTGATAATCTCGGCCGCCAGTTCGAACGCTGTGCCGCCCGGGCAGGTGAAGATGCCGTTGTCTTCCACATAGGCCTTGTCGACGACGATCCGGACATCGGGGAACAGCGCCGCGAACTCATCACGCACGGTGAAGTGCACTGCGCAGCGCCGACCCTTGAGCACGCCGGCAAGGCCGAGGGTAAAGTACGAAGCGCACAACGCGATGATCGGCACCTTGCGCTCGACCAGTTGCTGGATGTAGACGAGCAGTTCAGGTGCCGGGTTCATGACCCCTGACAGCAGCCCGCCAGCCAGCACCACGTAGTCGTAACGGGCATCGGGGTCCAGGGGCCTGGTCGTGGCAATCGGCAGGCCGCAGCTGGCGGTGACCGCTTCGCCCGTCACACTCAGCCAGTCCCACTGGCAGTAGATTTGTCGGCTGTCGAACGAGCGGTCCGCGGCGAAGCGCAACGAGTCGACGAAGCCGGCCACCGGCGTCAGGGTGAACTGCTCGATCAGCACAATGGCGACCCGCAAGTCGGGCTTGCGAGGCGGTGCCAGCTCATCGTGCGGGGGTTCGAAGTGGCTCTGGGTTTTCATTGTTTTTCTAGGCAGCGCAGGACGAAAACGATCCTACTCCGAGCCATTACGGCCGTACAGCACCGTCCTTTGACACCTACAGTTCCATGATCATCTCGTGCCAGGCCATGCCACCGTGGTCGGAGGCCGAAGGCTGCACATAGCGATAGCCCATGTGTTCATAGAGCGCTACGTGACGCTCCTTGCACATCAGGTGGATGCTCTGTTTGCCCAGCGCTTTCATCCGCAGGATGAACGCTTCCATCATCCGTGAGGCATAGCCTTTGCCTTGGCTTGCGGGGTCGATCACCACCGACATGATCACCACGTTCGGCGCTTGTGGCGAGTGACCGACCAGCTCCTTGAACGCTTCATCGGACATCACCACCTCGAAGGCGCAGCCGCTGTTGATGAAGCCAATGACCTGACCGGCTTCTTCCATGATCAGAAAGCCTTCGGGGTACTGGGCAATACGCGTGGTGATCTTCTCCAGGGTAGCGGCTTCGTCGCCTTCGTAGGCGGTGGCTTCGATCTGGTAGCAGCGGGGCGCGTCGGACAGCGCGGCATCGCGAAAATGCAGTGAGGGCATTTGAGTTCCATGGGCAAGGGGCTTGTCGCCGGCCAGTATAAAAAATATTGCAGCTAGCCTTCAGTTTTTTGAATTACCACCGCCTGGCGCTTCACCGGCAGAATCCGCGCACGCAACACCCCAAAAAATTCCATCTCCATGGACGGAGCCATTAGGTATTGCCCTTCGCAATACTCAGCCCAGCCACGTTGGCCGGGCTTTTTTCTACTGCCAGGTACACGATTTTCCCATGTCTACACGCAACGGGTTCAGCCGGCTGCTGCCAGCGTCACTGAACATTCCTCCCAAAGAATGGCTGCGCGCCGGTGTTGGCGCGTTGCTCGGTCTGTTTCTTGCCGGTCTGGCGTGCAGTTACGCCTTTGGTCCCACCGTGGCGCTGCACCTGCTGGGACCCTTGGCGGCGACGGCGGTGTTGTTGTTTGCCGTGCATTCCGGCGCGTTGGCGCAGCCTTGGCCGGTGATTGGCAGCTATGCTTGCGCGACGGCGGTGGGGTTGGTCATGCATCATCTGTTCGGATCGGCCCTGTGGGTTGCGGCGTCGGCGCTGGGTGTGGCCCTGGTGCTGATGTGCCTGTTGCGTTGCCTGCACCCGCCCGGTGGCGGGGTGGCGGTGAGTGTGGTGCTGGCCGATTCAACGCTGGCGGCGCTGGGCGACAAGGTGTTCGAGCCGATCATGCTCAATGTCCTGGTGCTGGTGGCGGTGGCGGTCATCTACAACCGCCTGACCGGGGTGCGTTATCCAAAGACCGCCGTGCCGCGCAAAGACCTGCACCACACCGCCGATGCGCTGCCCGGTGAACGGGTCGGGGTCAGCGGCGCGGATCTGGACCAGGCGCTGGAAGAGCTGGGTGAGTTCGTCGACGTGACCCGCGACGAGCTGGAGCGGATCATCCTGGCCACCGAACAGCATGCCTTGCAACGCAGCCTGGGCGGAATTACGGCGGCCTCGGTGATGTCGCGGGACGTGCAGCAAGCCACGCCCGGGACCACCTTGCAGCAAGCCTGGCAACTGCTGTCGAGCCATCACTTGAAGACCTTGCCGGTGCTGGATGAGGCGCGGCGCCTGGTGGGGATTGTCAGCCTGAGCGACCTGGTCGGGCCGGCCATGGCCCAGGCGCGTTTCAGCTGGCGTGGCCTGTTCGCACGCAAGCCCCAGGTGCTGATGGAGCAGCTGATGAGCCGGCCGGTGATCACGGTGCGCAGTGACGACCCGGCGGTGGCGTTGATTCCGCTGCTCAGCGAGCAAGGCCTGCACTGCCTGCCGGTGATGGACGGGGAGCGGTTGGTCGGGGTGATCACCCAGACCGACCTGATCGCCGGGCTCAAGCGTCACCTGCTCAGCGCCACGCAGGTGTCAGATCACCGGGTCCCAGCGTTGTGACCAGTCACTGTCGCCTGCCGCCACCCGCTCGCGCAGGATCCTGAAGGCCTGCTGCAAGGCCTCGCTGTCACGCTCGCGGGCGTGCACCAGGTAGGTGGGGTAGGTGAACTCCGGAGCCTGGGGCACGCGCTCGAACACACCGCTGTCCAGGTAGCTCTGCACCACGCGGGTACGAAAGTAGCCGCTGCCGCCGTGCTCGAGGATGAACTGCAGGGCCAGCGGGCCGAGGTTGAAACTCAGGGAAGGGCGCGCGCATTCGGGCAGGGCGGCGTCGTGCTGGCGGCGAAAGGCTTCGCCCCAGTCGATATAGATGTAGGGCTCGGGCTTGTCCGTGCGGCGGATGCGGATGAGCTTCTCTTCCATCAACTGCTCCACCTGCAGGCCCGGCCCGTAGGTGGGCTGGTACACCAGCACGGCGTCGAGCACGCCCATCTCCAGCTTACGCAGCAACGATTCGCCATCGCTGACTTCGTTGCGGATGGCGTGGCTGGGCATTTGCTGGTGCAGGGCGCCGACCCAGTCGAGCACCATGGGGTTACCCAGGCTCACTTCGCCGCCGATGTGCAGCACCTGATGGCAGCCTTCGGGCAGGGGCAGGTCGCGGCGGGCGGCTTCCCAGGTCTGTACCAGCTGGTTGGCATAGACCACGAAGGCTTCGCCGTCGGCGGTGAGGCTGGCGCCGCTGCGGCTGCGGATGAACAGCTGGCAGGACAGGTGTTGTTCGAGCTTCTGTACGCGGGCCGTGATGGCGGTCTGGGTGACATGCAGGCGTTCGGCGGCGGCGACCAGGCTGCCGCTGCGGACGATTTCAAGGAAGGTGCGGGCCAGCTCGATATCCATGGAGGTTGCCAGGTCGGGAAGGTTGCCCATTCTAGAGGTTTTGCACCGAAGTGGGGCGCTCCCACCGAACTTTCAAATGGGGCCTTTAATTGTTATGTTATTACATAATTGTAAGGAGCCTTCATGAACCCGTTCCCCGCACGGCTGTCCCTCGGCCTGTCCGCCTCCCTGCTTGCCTTGCCCACCGCCGCCGCAGAGCCTGTATTGCTCGAAGCCCTGAACGTCAACGAACGCCAGTTCGAAGAAACCGCCAGCGGCCCGGTCCAGGGTTATCGTGCCACCCGTTCCAGCACGGCGACGAGAACCGACACCGATATCCGCGACACCCCGCAGAGCATCGCCGTGGTCCCGGCCCAGGTGCTCGAAGACCTCAACAGCACGCGCATCGACCGCGCCCTGGATTTTGCCGGCGGGGTGAGCCGGCAGAACAATTTCGGTGGCCTGACTTTCCTCAACTACAGCGTGCGTGGCTTCACCACCGGCGAGCTGTACAAGAACGGCTTCGCGGTCAACCGTGGCAGCTACAGCGCCCCGGACACCTCGAACATCGAGCGCATCGAGGTCCTCAAGGGGCCGGCGGCCAGCCTCTACGGGCGTGGCGATCCGGGTGGCCTGGTGAATATCGTCAGCAAACGACCGCAGGCGGATGCGTTCAGCCATTTCAAGGCCAGCGCCGGTAGCTGGGACCGTTACCGCAGCAGCCTGGACGTGAACACGCCGCTCGATGAAGACGGCCGCGTGCTGTCGCGGGTCAACCTGGCGGTGGAAGACAACGGCAGCTTTCGCGATTACGTCGGCAGCGAGCGACGCATCGTCAGCCCGTCGCTGAGCTGGCAATTGAGCCCGGACACGCTGCTGTCGATCGACAGCGAGTTCTCGCGCACCGAGTCGGTGTTCGACCGCGGCATTCCTGCTGTGAACTATGAACTGGGACCGGTCAGCCGCTCGCGCTTTTTCGGCGAGCCGAACGACGGACGCATCCGCAACGACAATCAGACCCTGGACCTGACCCTGGAGCATTACCTGGACGAGAACTGGAAGCTGCGCCTGGCCAACCACTACACCCAGGGCCGGCTCAAGGGCAACAGCTCCGAACCCCAGCGTCTGGTCGGCGAGACCCTGAGCCGCTTCTACCGCGAGCGGGATTTCGAGTGGAACGACAGCATCACCCAGGCCGAACTGCATGGCCAGTTCCAGTTCGCCGGCTGGCAGCACCAGAGCCTGGTCGGCCTGGAGTACGAGAACTACCGCAACAGCCAGAAGTACCCGCAGAGCGCCACCTCGCAGGCGTACGGCCTGAACATCTACAACCCTGTGTATGGCAAGCCGAAGCCTGCATTGGTCAACCCCAACGACTTCTTCGAGCGCACCGAAAGCTATGCCCTGAACCTGCAGGACCAGATCACGTTCACAGATCAATGGCGAGGATTGCTCGGGGTGCGCCTGGAGCGTGTCGAACAGACCGCGCAGAACCGCCCCCGCCAGGTAAGCAACCGCCAGGAAAAGGAGGTCGCCACGCCCCGCGCAGGGCTGCTGTATCAGCTCACGCCTGAGGTCGGTGTGTTCGCTAACGCCTCCACCTCGTTCAAACCCAACAGCATTGGCACCCAGGGCCAGGTGTACAAACCGGAGAAGGGACTGGGCTATGAAACCGGCCTCAAGCTCGACCTGTTCGACAGCCGCCTGGGCGCGACTATCGCGCTGTTCCATATCGACAAGGAAAACGTCATTACCACTGATGCCCTGGGCAACAGCATCGCGGCCGGCAAGGCCCGGAGCCAGGGGGTCGACTTGCAGTTCAGCGGCCAGCTCAGTGAAGCACTGCGCCTGATCGGTGCCTACGCCTATATCGATGCCGAAGTGACCAAGGGCGATGCCAACCTGCCCGAGGGCAGTGACCTGCTGGGGATCCCCCGGCACAGCGGCAGTGTGATGGCGGTGTATGAATTCCAGCAGGGTCTGCTGCAAGGGTCGGATGTCGGTGCAGCGGCCAACTATGTGGGCGAACGCTCAGGCCAGGCGGGGAGCAGTTTTCGCTTGCCGAGCTACAGCACCCTCGACCTGCTGGCCCACTACAGGGTCAATGAGCACGCCACCGTCGGCCTGAACCTCAACAACCTGTTCGACCGCAAGTACTACGAGCGCGGCTACAACGCGGTGTGGAACCTGCCGGGCGAGCCACGCAACCTGATGCTCAGTTTGAGCCTGGCGTTGTGAGCGGGCTATAGTCGAGGCTCTCACCCCTGGCAATGGAAGACCCTGGATGAACGACTCGATGGAACTGAACCGCCTCAACTGGGATGAACGGGCGTCGTTGCATGCGGCGTCCAGTGAGTATGAGGTGGACGCGTTCATTGCCGACCCTGGGCACCTGTCCGAGGTCGTGCGTTTCGACCTGCCGCGCCTGTGCGATATCCGCGGACTGCGTGCGGTGCACTTGCAGTGTCATATCGGTACCGACACCTTGTCGCTGGCGCGGCTGGGGGCGCAGGTGAGCGGGCTGGATTTTTCTGCGCAGTCGCTGGCCCAGGCACGCGCACTGGCAGAGCGCTGCGGGACGAGGATCGACTATGTCGAGTCGGACGTCTACGCCGCCGACCAGGTGCTGGCTGCGGGCAGTTTCGACCTGGTCTATACCGGCATCGGTGCCTTGATCTGGCTGCCGGACATCGAGCGCTGGGCGCGCACGGTGGCGGCCTTGCTCAAGCCCGGTGGCAGGCTATTCCTGCGTGAAGGCCATCCGATGTTGCTGGCGGTGAACGAGGAGCATCAAGACAAGCTGCTGATCGAGTTTCCCTATTTCGAGCGAGAAGCACCGACGGTGTGGGACAGCGACCAGACCTACGTCGACACGGACACGCCGCTGACCCGCACGGTGACCCACGAATGGAACCATGGCCTGGGCGAGGTCATCAGTGCCTTGCTGGCCCATGGCATGCAGATCACCGCGCTGGTGGAACACGACAGCATTCCCTGGGAGGCGTTGCCGGGGCAGATGAGCAAGCGGGAGGATGGGGAGTGGATGTTGAGCAAGGATCGCTGGCGCTTGCCGTTGAGTTATACCTTGCAGGCGGTCAAGCGGGGGTGATGGTTGTGCAGGGCAAGCCCGCACCTTCATGCGTAGCCGCTGCCGAGGAACGAGGCTGCGATCGACTGCGCAGCAGGCGCAACACGGTCACCTCGTTGTACCTGACACATTGAGGTCGCCAGGTTTTACGGTCGCTTCGCGACCGATCGCAGCCTGACGGCAGCGGCTACACCGTCAGGCTGCCAGGACTGTGTGCGATAAGGCCGTCAACCTTGCGCCTTCGTCCTCGGCTTGCGCGCCCGCTTGGTCGGTGCTGAACCGCTCTTGCGCTTCTTCTTCCACGGCGCCCGCTGGGTCGGTGGTCCGCTGATGGTCAGGCTCAGCCCCGCGCAGCGCTCCACCTGCTTGCTCATCCACGCCGACTGCTTGGCGACGAACTCCTCAAGGCTCATCTCACCGCTCTGGACCATGTCCAGGGCCTGCTCCCAGATCGCCGTGGTGCCCGGGTCGGCAATGGCCCGGGGCACCGCGTCGATCAGGCTGAAGGCCGCCGGGGTGGCGCTCAGTGCCTTGCCGTTCTTGACCAGGTAGCCGCGGTCGAGCAGGCCCTGGATGATCCCGGCGCGGGTGGCCTCGGTGCCGATGCCGGTGGTGTCCTTGAGCTTCTGCTTGAGGCGCGGGTCGTCCACCAGCTTGGCCACGTTCTTCATTGCCTTGATCAGGTCGCCCTCGGTAAACGGCTTGGGCGGCTGGGTCCACAGGTCCTTGAGGTTGACCTCGACGACGGCGCAGTCCTGGCCCTGGCGCAAGGCGGGCAACACCTGGGCAACCGGTGCCTCACGACCTTTGCCTGGTGTCAGCGCCTCGGGCAGGGCACGGCGCCAGCCCGGCTCGACGATCTGCTTGCCTACCGCACGCAGGTCGAAACCTGCACAGTCGAAATCGGCTTGGGTGCGGTCGTACTCGTGGTTGGGCAGGAACTGGGCCAGGTAGCGGGCGCGGACCAGGGTGTAGACCGCCTTGTACTTGGGCGGCAGGCGTGACGGGTCGCTGGCCGCAGCGGTGGGGATGATGCCGTGGTGGGCGCTGACCTTGGCATCGTTCCAGGCCCGCGAGCGGCGTTGCGCCTGCAGGTGTCCCTGCAAGGGCGCAAGGCCGGGGTCGGCACGCAGCAACGCGGCGAGAATCCCCGGCGCCTCGGCATGCTGGCTCGACGGCAGGTAGCCGCAGTCGCTGCGCGGGTAGGTGATCAGCTTGTGGGTCTCGTACAGCGCCTGGGCGATGTCGAGGGTTTCCTGGGCACCGAGGCCGAGCTTTTTCGAGCACAGCTCCTGCAGGGTGCCGAGGTCGAAGGGCAGGGGCGCCGCCTCGCGTACGCGCTCGGTGGCCAACTTGACCAGGCGGGCCGTGCCGGCATTGCCGATGGCGGCGGCCGCCTGCCGGGCCAGGTCCTGGTTGAGGCAACGACCCTGGTCGTCGCAGGCGTCTTCGCTGGCGCGCCATTGCGCGGTAAAACGCGCACCGGCGCTGTCGAGCTGGACATCGATGGCCCAGAACGGCACCGGTACGAAGTCGGCGATGCTGCGGTCGCGGTCCACCACCAGGCGCAGGGTCGGCGTCTGTACCCGGCCCACCGGCAGCACGCCCTGGTAGCCGGACTGGCGACCGAGCAGGGTGAACAGCCGGCTCATGTTCATGCCGATCAGCCAGTCGGCCCGCGAGCGGCCCAGGGCCGAGTGATACAAGCTGAAGGTTTCGCTGCCCGGCTTGAGCGTGGCCAGGGCCTTGCGGATCGAGGCGTCGTCCAGGGCCGACAGCCACAGGCGCTGGATCGGTCCACGGTAGCGACAGTGCTCAACCAGTTCGCGGGCGATCATCTCGCCTTCGCGGTCGGCGTCGGTGGCGATCACCAGCTCCCGCGCTTCGCCCAGCAGACGCTTGACTGCCTTGAACTGGCTGGCGGTCTTGGGCTTGACCAGCATTTTCCACTGGTTGGGGATGATCGGCAGGTCGGCCAGCGCCCAGCGCTTGTAGCGCGCGTCGTAGCTGTCGGGCGGAGCGGTTTCCAGCAGATGGCCGATGCACCAGGTGACGGTGACGTCAGTGCCTACCCAGCAGCCATCGCCGCGGCGGTTGGCGCCGAGGACCTTGGCGATATCCTTGGCCTGGGAGGGTTTTTCGCAGAGAAACAGGCGCATGCCGGCGGGGTGTCGCTCAGTGGCTTGGGTAGGGCATAGGATGCGCAGGATTGGCGGTGGAGGCAAGTTTTATCTGTATGCATATACAGTTTTTGTATATGCCTGGGGCGACTGCTGCGCAGTCGATCGCAGGCTTCGCCAGCTCCTACCGTGAGCGGTGCATCCTGTGGGAGCTGGCGAAGCCTGCGATGACGGTCACCAGGTCACGCCGCTCACGAACGGCTCGCCTCCAGCGCCTGGCTCAGGTCGGCCATGATGTCATCGGCGTGCTCGATGCCGATCGACAGGCGCACCATGTCCCGCGGCACACCCGCCCGTTCCAGTTCCTCATCGTTGAGTTGGCGGTGGGTGGTGGAGGCGGGGTGGCAGGCCAGGGATTTGGCGTCGCCGATATTGACCAGGCGAACGACCAGTTTCAACGCGTCGATAAAGCGTGCACCGGCCTCCTGTCCACCCTTGATGCCGAACGACAGGATCGAGGCGGGTTTGCCCTGGGTGTAGCGCAGAGCCAGTTCATGCTCCGGATGATCAGGCAAGCCTGCGTATTTCACCCAGGCCACTTGCTCGTGGGCTTGCAGGTAACGGGCGACCTTCAGTGCGTTCTCGGTGTGGCGCTCCATGCGCAGGGCCAACGTTTCCAGGCCTTGAAGGATCAGGAAGGCGTTGAACGGCGACAGCGCGGCGCCTGTGTTGCGCAGCGGCACCACCCGGCAACGGCCGATGAACGCGGCCGGGCCGAAGGCTTCGGTGTAGGTCACGCCGTGGTAGGACGGGTCCGGGGTGTTGAGCAGGGCAAAGCGCTCCTTGTGCTCGGCCCAGGGAAATTTGCCCGAATCGATGACGATGCCACCGATGCTGGTGCCATGGCCGCCGATGTACTTGGTCAGCGAGTGCACGACGATATCGGCGCCATGCTCGAACGGCCGGCACAGGATGGGCGTGGCCACGGTGTTGTCGACGATCAGCGGCACGCCGTGACGGTGAGCGGCATCGGCCAGGGCCTGGAGGTCGACGATATTGCCCGCCGGGTTGCCGATCGACTCGCAGAACACCGCCTTGGTGCGGCTGTCGATCAAGGCTTCGAGGGCGGCGATATCGTCGTGGGCCGCGAAGCGGGTCTGGATACCGAAGCGGGGCAGGGTATGGGCCAGCAGGTTATAGGTGCCGCCATACAGCTTGGCCACCGAGACGATATTGTCACCGGCTTGGGCCACGGTCTGGATGGCATAGGTGATTGCCGCCATGCCCGAGGCCACCGCCAGGGCGCCGACACCCCCTTCGAGGGCGGCCATGCGCTGCTCCAGCACATCGTTGGTCGGGTTCATGATCCGGCTATAGATGTTGCCGGCGACCTTCAGGTCGAACAGGTCGGCGCCGTGCTGGGTGTCGTCGAAGGCAAAGGAAGTGGTCTGGTAGATCGGTACCGCGACGGCCTTGGTGGCCGGATCCGGGCTGAAGCCCGCGTGGATGGCCAGGGTTTCCAGCTTCATGCAATCACTCCTTGAAAGTCTGACGGAGGCCAGAGCATGGAGCGCAGCGATTGCACCGGTCAAGGGGTACGCCCGGGCCTTCAGCCGGCCTTGCGCAAGGTCAGGTTGATACGCAGATTGCCCAGTAGCGGATGGGCGCCGGGTTTGAGTGGCAGCACCCCATGAAAGCGCAGCCTGTCCTCGCCCCCCCAGACCAGCACATCACCGTGGCGCAGGCCGATGCGCTGGGTGGGCGCGTTGCGCACATGCCCGCCCAGCAGGAACACCGCCGGTAAACCCAGCGACACGGACACGATCGGCTGGCTGAAGTCCTGTTCGTCGCGGTCCTGGTGCAGGCTCAGGCGATTGCCGGGGCGATAGCAGTTGACCAGACAGGCGTCGGGGCGAAAATCAGCGAACCCGGCCTGGGCGGCAGCGCGACCGGCCAGCGCCAGCAACACCTCGGGCAGCGCTGGCCAGGGCTGGAGGGTCAAGGGATCGAACGGGCTGTAGCGGTACCCCTTACGGTCGCTGACCCAACCCAGTTCGCCGCAATTGGTCAGGCCGACCGCCATCTTCTGCCCGCCGGGGGTGAGCATATGGCGAAAGGGCGCCGCTGCGACGACCTTGCGCAGCGCTGGCAACAAGGCATCGACCTGCGGCAGGGCAAAGCCTGGCAGCACCAAGGCCTGCGCGGCCACCCACTGCGGTTGCAGTGGGGCGCCAGGGTCGAAAAGGTCCAGTT
This sequence comes from Pseudomonas sp. NPDC090755, assembly GCF_044769005.1. Classification (NCBI taxonomy): domain Bacteria; kingdom Pseudomonadati; phylum Pseudomonadota; class Gammaproteobacteria; order Pseudomonadales; family Pseudomonadaceae; genus Pseudomonas; species Pseudomonas sp. NPDC090755. The sequence goes on from NZ_JBIVXC010000009.1 coordinate 209,815, forward strand.
CGGTTTGCATCGTCGTTCACAGCCAGGTAGGCGGGCAAGGGCAATACCCGTATGATAAGGCGCTTTGGTGTGGGTGCGTCATCCCGGATCCTGGCTTGAAACCCCGTGTCCAAGGCACTTGAACCCCCTCGGCAGAAAAAAATAAAACTTTTTGAATTCAAGGGGTTGCCAGCTCAATCGAATGAGTCCATAATTCACCCCATCGAAAGCGACACAGCTGAAAAGCCTAGCGTTTTCAAGGAGATAGCGGTTTTAGCGAGTTGTTTCCTTACAGAGTTGTATATGTTTGAGATTGCTGGTTCAAGGGTCTTGGGCATTTGAGGCCGAGTAGCAAAGTGGTTATGCTCCGGATTGCAAATCCGTCTACGCCGGTTCGATTCCGACCTCGGCCTCCATTATTGAAAGCCCCGCAGATCAAGGTCTGCGGGGTTTTTCGTTATGGGCTGGAAAACCTGATCGTTTCCGCATCATTGGGCATCGTTTCCGCATCAGCCCTCTACTTGGTCGGGCTGACCACCTCGCCAACGCGACGATAAACGCGCTTGGTGATCTCTTCCTTGGAGTGCCCGAGCAGCCGGCTGGCGTGGCTGATGTCCTCAATCTCCGAAGCTGCCTTCGGTCGGATATCGCGGAACTGGAACTGCCGAACTTTGGTGGCCAAGTCGGTGTTGCCATCGGCGATCAACTTGCGTGCTGCTTTATCCCGCGCCTCGCTGAAGCGGTTTCTCAGCATTTCCCAGCTCATCCTCAGGCCCGAGTCGTTGGTGATGAGGCGCGAATTGCGCACGCCCTGCAGCTTGCGGCGCTCGAGCAGTGCCTCGATGAACAGGCCAAGGCCGGTCAGCTCGCCGTTGACGTGCCGTCGTATGCGCAGCTTCTTGTCAGTCTTGTTCTGGTCGACCCAAAGGTAGTCCTCGTCGAGGTCGACGGTGCTGAACTTCAGTGTGTCGGCGGGGCGCTGGCCGGCCAGGTAGGCCAGGTCCATGGCGTCCTTAAGGCCCTGGTCGCCTTCGGCATACACCGAATCCCAGATTTCGTCTGCTGCGTAGAAGTCGCGCACCTTCTCCTTGTTGCGGCGAACCGCTAGGCATGGGTTGCGCTCGGCAAAGCCCCACTCCATCGCCATGGTGAAAACGTGCGAGAGCAGGGCGATCTCCCGGTTTGCCCGGGTCTTGGCCGTGCGGGCGTCCCGGTACTGGGCAATGACCGGCGGGCTGATAGCCTCGATCGGCGCGTCAGCGAACGCCTTGCGCAGACGCTCCAGCTCGTACTTGTTGTCCTTTTGCGTGCGTGGCGACTTGGCAGGGATGATATCCCGCTCGTACCGGTCAAACAGTTCACCCATCGTCGCCATCACCTTCGGCTTCGCCTTGTGTTCCAGGCGTGCCCATTCCAGCTTGGCCTCAGCAAGGTCAGTCCCCAGCGGCACTTCCTGCCGCTTCCCGTCTGCATCCCTCCCGTCGTAGTAGTAACCCACCCACAATTTCCCGCTTTTCATCTTCCGGACCCGCCGCAACATCCGTGGCGGCAAGTCCTTATTTGTTGCCTTCCTGCTGCGCATCCTTTACCCCACGCGCGATAAGTCCAGTGTCCAAGTTTCTGCTGAAGCATTTGTCGCCGAGGGTTTTACCCCGGCCATTTTCATTCGGAAGTACATCCGACCAATAATTGGTCGCCTTGCCCGGGTGAGCGTGTACTGCCAACCGTTGTTGGCAAGCCAGGCAATTTGCTTGCTCGGGATTTGGTAGCCAGTCAGGCGCACCACTTCCTCCTCTTCGAGGATCTCGCTTGTGTGTTCCATGGGATAGGCTCCACGCCGCGCATGGCGGCAGAGGTGGGGATGGACTAGAGGCATGCGACGCTCCAGCACATATGGTTAAATTGGGATTGAACGAGGAGGATCGTTATGGGTAAGGAAACCAAAAAGCCGTATGGGTACGCAGTTATCACGCTGATACCCACGGGCGTCGGATTCGTTACTAGCGGGGTGCTGACTGACCAGCCTGCATTCATCTACAGTGGCCTTGGGCTGGCCCTGCCAGGTGTGGTTTTGGCAGCGGTGCACTTCTGGGCGATGCGCCGGCAGGCTTGAGTTGTTGTAGGGGGAGGGGTTAGCGCTTTTCGAGATCGGTGGTGATTGCTTCGACGATCACTGGGCCGAGGATGCGTGTGCTGGCGACGTGATCCTTCAACACCTTGTTCAAGCGCCCGATCGCCGCTTCGCGTGCTTGCCGGTAAACCTGGTCGATTGTGCAGTCGGGGCCCCAGGACCCTAGGCTGGACAGTTCGAGGGTTATGGTGACCTTGGCGCTTGTGGTTGTTCTCGCGTGCGGCTTACTCATGGTCTCGGCCCCTTCCAGATCATCCAGGCCATGTAGAGCGGGGCGGCGATGGGTAGGAGGATCATGGCTGTAGCTCCTCGGGCGCCTTAGTCAGTCGCCACTTCGTGTTGTTGTTCTGGCTTCGATCCGACTCGACCAGCCCGTCGTTCTCCATCCGCTCCAACTCCCGGCGTATCTCCGGCGTGCCGCTGGCACCGGACACGTGGAACTTGAACCACCAGGTACAGAACCAGCCGCGGGTGCTTTGCTCGCGCTGTTGCATGTAGCCGATGATCTTCTCGCGCAGTGACTTTTCACTCACAGCTGATACCTCTCATCAATCCAGCGCCCAGGCGCCAGTGCGGGTGTAGGTTCGGGTGGGGCTTCGTGCGGGGAGAGCTAGCCTGCAGCTTGCTGTTGGGTGAGGCAGCCATTGGAGGATGTAGCAGGTGACACCGCGTAGCTGGGCGTCCCGTTTCTTGCGTTCCTCAATCCAGTGGTCACGCTGCTTGTCGACTATATCCACAGCCCCTTCAAGTACCCTCATCCGATAGTGCAACTGTTTAACTTCGGCCGGGACGAATGGCTTCGTAGCTACAAACTCGATCTTTTCTTCAGGCATAACTTTGTCCTTCAGCCATGGCGGCTGACTTGGGGGAGGAATGGGTTGGGAACTACACTTATGTTCTCACTCCTGGAGATCGAAGCTCATGTCCGCTGATAGAGTGTTTCATCTTGAGCAGGCATTATTGGCTATCATCGCCGTGGCCGAGAGGCAGGGCATGGCTGAGCTACTGCGCAGGCAGGCGATCGGTGGGCTGACGGCTAACACCCGCTGGTCTTGGGTGGTTGCAGATCATGTTCCAGGTGCCATCAACGAGATCGAGATCGCTGTGCAAATGCTCAGAAAAGCGTTGCCGGAGTGAGAGGGGCGTAACAGCCCAAACCACTCGATCTGGATCGTTTGCAGAAACTTGATACCAATTATCGGTATTAGTTTCTGTTGTGATCTGATGCAGGTTCACCAGAAGTTCCGAATCGCCGGCATTGATTGTTTGGTGACGACCAAATCCAAACGCGCGAACCAGGCCTATGCGGGCGAGCGACTCCATTCGATCTTTCGGCACGTCGTAGTCCTGACCGTCCTCGCAGGTGTCGCGGAAGCGCAGAATATCTGTGCGGTGTTCGGTCTACTCAAATTGCAGCTGACCATCTGCTCGGTGTTGCTGGATCGGTTTTCTGTGGGCATAGGGGAAACCTCGCTGTGATCAACTACAGTTGAGCAATCAGATGAAGGAGTTGCTATGAAGTG
>NZ_JBIVXC010000010.1:0-211858 GCF_044769005.1 Pseudomonas sp. NPDC090755
GCTGACGAGGTCATCGTCGGCACAGTGTTGGGTGGACAAGCGTATCGCCTGAGCAGCTTCAGTAAGACGGTGAACCTGGGTACCACCGGGGCTGGCGGTATGGATACCGGTGCCGCACCGGTTAACGGATTTGTGGCGCTGTACGCCATCTACAACCCGACCACCGATACTTCCGCCTTGTTGGCGAAGAATGCCACCGCGGCGGTCCAACCCCCGGTGTACGGCGGGGCCAACCTGCCCAGCGGCTACACCGCTTCGGCGCTGCTGACGGTGGTACCTACCAATGCCAGCGGTCAGTTCAAGATTTGCACCGTCCGCGACCGCAAGGTCGCTATCCCGCTGGGCACGTTCTTCTCGTTCTCGGCGAATATTCCGGGGCAAAACATTTCGATCGCAAACTTTGTGCCGTTCAACGCCAAAGAGGTCTGGGGGGAAATTTCGGCATCCTGCACTGCTACGGCCAACATCAGCGTATCGGTGAACGGTGACAACGCCACTGCTCAGTCGCAACAGAACCTGTCCACCTACATCGGTTCTGTGTCTGCCGTGTTCATTGGCAACTTCGCCAACGTACTGATGACCACACCGCAGACGGTCGGCATTGGAGCCAACACCACGGCGGGCACGCCGTCGTTCAACTACTACGTCGGGGGGTACTCGCTATGAGCATCGTTTATGTGTACGTCGTGGATGGTGCAATCGTCGGTATTTCCGGATCGCCACAGAGCCCGATGAACGAAATCGAATGGGTGGAGATGGAGGACAGCGACCCGGTGGTCGTCCAGTGGCTGGAGGCCCGGAAGCCCAGCGCGGAAGCATTGGTGCTCGCCAAACGGGATTCGTTGCTGCGGATAGCCGCACTCCGGATCGCCCCGCTGCAGGATGCAGTCGACATCGAGGAGGCGACGGACGCCGAGAAGGCTGAACTGGTCCTCTGGAAGAAATACCGCGTGGCACTCAATCGGGTCCAGGACCAACCAGGTTACCCGGACACCATCAACTGGCCGGCCATGCCCGGTTAACGTCGCTGCAAGCCGATCATACCCGCCCTGAGCGGGTTTATTTTTGCCTGGAGAAACGCATGCCTCTCATTGAGCAGCAGTTGCTGCAGATCCTCCCCAAAGCCCGCCCAGTCGCGGGCATTTTTTTGCCTGCTCTGAACCGGGCCATGGCGCGCTACAAGATCGACAGCCGGGTGCGCCAGGCGGCGTTCCTGGCCCAGGTCGGACATGAGTCTGGCCAACTGCGGAATCTTGTGGAGAGCCTGAACTATAGCGTCGACGCGCTGCTTGCGAAGTTCAGCCGTGAACGCATTGGCGAGGCCAGTGCCCGGGCCTATGGCCGTACTGACGGGAGCCCGGCCAATCAGCAGGCGATCGCGAACAACATCTATGGTGGCGCCTGGGGGATGAAAAACCTCGGCAACACTAAATCCGACGACGGCTGGCGCCACCGTGGGCGCGGCCTGCTGCAGGTCACTGGCCGCGCGAACTATGCTGCTGCCGGTGCCGGCCTGGGCATGTCGCTGGAAGACGAGCCGCAACTGCTCGAGCAGCCGGAGCACGCCGCCATGTCCGCCGCTTGGTGGTGGGCAAAGCACGGCCTCAACGAACTGGCCGATGCCGGCCGCTTCCAGGACATCGGCAGCATCATCAACATCGGCAAGCCCGGACGGGTGCCGCACGGTGCCGCTGAGCGAAAGGCGCTGTATGACCTGGCGCTGAAGGTGCTGGGGTGATTGCCAGCGGCTGGATAAAGCCGGTTGGGCTGGCCCTGCTGTTGGCCATTGCTTGTTTTTCTACATGGAAAGTGCAGGACTGGCGTTATGGAAAGCAGCTTGCCGACCAGGCGCGCCTGCACCAGCAGGACCTGACCGCGATATCGAATGCGGCAGTGGCTCAGGCCAGGCAGGCCTTGCATGACCTTGATACCAGAACGACCAAGGAGAGAGCCGATGACCTCGCTGAGAACGATCGCCTGCGCCGCACTGTTGCTGATGGGGATCGCCGGTTGCGGATCGCGGGCAGTTGTCGTGCCGGTGGCGGCAACGTGCCCGGTACCGCCAGCGCCACCAGCCTGGGTGATGCAGGAGCCTTCGAACTCGCTCCAGCTGCTGGACGATCTGTTTTCGATATCCGCGCCGGGATCATCGCCGACCAGGTAGCCTTGAGGGCGGCTCAGGCCTATATAAAGGAAGTGTGTCGAAAGGGGATGTGATCGGTCGGCAGAACGCCGGAGGAGGAAATAGCGCAGTCGATTCCTGCGCTGTTTTCCTTTAGCGAAAAGCTATGGGGTGCCGGCTTGCCGTTGGACGGCTACCGCAGTACTTACTGTGGCGCTCTCGAACAGTTTCGCATAGCCGTTCTGGCGGCAATCGTAGTGATACATCGTCCTGAGCAGCCAGATCTTTCTCCAGAGCTCATTGTCCGGTTGGTGCTCGATTACTTTGAGGCCCAGCGATGCAGCCTCGCGCATATCAATCACGGACCCATGCGAATGGTAGTGGTCCCGAGTGGCGAGCTTGCTGATTGTTTCCTCAATATCAACGGGCTGTCGATCACTCATCATACCGGTGGACAGCATGTCACGAGCGAGCTTTCGCGTTTGGTTCCGTGCCGCTGCCGCATACGCAACGTCAAGAGGTCCAAACGCAGCAGGCTGGTTCAAGACGAACTCTACAGGAATCATGTTTATAGATGGATCTATCGGGCCGAGCTCTGACTCAAACCCCATCAAAATTGCGTTACCGCATAGAGCGAAAACCGTACCGTTGCTTTTTGCTCGCCTAGGAACTATTACCCGTAAGTCTGGCGCTGCATGACGAAGCAGGGCACAAATTTTCTCAGCTGCATCCGTCATCCCCCCGTTGGTTTCGAGAAGGAGGTCGACGGGTTTTCCTGCGCACGCAGTGAGCAGTTCGGAAAAATACACGTCGTCTCCGGTGTCGATTTGAGCACCGGATGTTTCGCATTCAGTGAAATACACTATAAGAGCGCGACCTGTCTCCTCCTGAATGTCCTTCAGGAGGAGTTGGCGCAAGTAGCGGTCTTTGTGGGTAACCCAGAAAAGCGGAGATTGGGCTGGCAGCTCTTTAGTTCTGGGAAAAAATTCCGGCACGATCACGACTTCCTTGATCTTGATTCATTTGGTGATCTGCAAAAAACACGCTCTTTCCGTCGTGCATACGCTGGCTAGCCTCCGTGAGAGCGCGATAGGGATCGCGCGACTCTTCGAAGATCACTTCGTCCTTCACCAATACCTGGTCCTGGCGATTGCGCAGGTTCGAGTGATTCCCCGAAGGCATGCTGGGTGAGGTTCTCAAAAAAAGTGAGTAGGTCATAAGAAGGCTCCTGGCTGAAAGCTCCATCCGTGAGCGGTGGGCGGTTTCGTTCCGCCAAACCGTAGTTATCCACAGCTTGCTCACAACATTGGCCCGCGATTATCCGTGCGTCAAGCTCCGTGTCAAACTAAATATTCGGACACCCTTGAATGCACAGGGCATTAGAGGGTGCTCCGATTAAAACATGCGACGAATGGTCAATGTAGAGCTTGGACACCATTCGATGGTCGCGATTGGGCATCGAATGGTTGGTCTGAGTCAAGGTTTCAGTGAGGTGCATCGGCAGAACGCCGGAGAAGGGCGGCCCTTAAAGAGCCGCTTGTTCGATTGAGATGAGGTCGGCCCATTCCTGCATCATCAGCCGGCCCGGGTCCAGGTACTGCATGGGCTATCTGCCGGGTCACCCAGTCGAGGCTATAGCCGAAGCTCAACCGCCTATACTTGCCGAGTCAACAACAGGGGCAGGACATGAAGACCTTGGCGGGAATCATCGAGGCGGGTGAGCCGCTGATTAAGCAGGCCATTGATGCGATGAGGCGCTACCACGAAGCGCAAGACTGCAATGAGCCACCGGAGGTGGTCGAGCGTCTACGGCTTGAGGCTGAGTCGCTGTACCAGGCTGTCACCGAGTACCAGTTGCGCTCGTTGGGCGGTTCCGCGCACACGCTGCATTGACTGAAGGCGGATGCAGATCAGTGGCCTGTCGGAGCTTGAAGTGAACGGTCGCCACGAGGCCTTTAAATTCGTGCAGCGAAGCGCTGGCCGTGATCATGATGATTCCCGCGGCGGCCGGGCCAATCATAACCCTGACTTTACTGACTGTTTCTATCAACCGACGAAGCAGCAACCACCAGGGATGACATCCATTCCGAGATACTCGACTGAAGCCAAGCTACGGAGTTAGGTCCAAGGCGAATCTGCTGCGGAAACGTCCCTTCACGCATCCGCCGATAGATGGTGTTTCTTGCCAGGCCTGTTACGTGGATCACTTCGTCGATGCGCATAAAGCGGTCGGTTGCAGCTGAAATCATGCAGGCCTCCAGCATTCGATTGGCTACTGTATGCTGGCAAGCGTAGGTGGTGGCTTCCGTTTGCGCCCAGGCTTTAGCGGTTCGCTATAGGTTTGCTCCCACTCCTCAAGAAATTTCCTGACAGTCTTGAGCCTCCAGCAGATTCGGCGTCCTTGCTTGAAGAAAGGAGGCAGCCAAGCTGCATTGATCTGCATTGCGCTTCGTATGGAGGATTCGGAACGCCCTAGTAATTTGGCCAGTTCAGGGATATGGATGATTTCCGGGTCCATAGTCGGTCGCTCCACGACATGGCAGCTGAGTGAGTAAGAAGCTGATATCCAGTTTGGCGCGAGAGCTATTCAGCTGCAATTACCCAAGCCATTGAAGGGCGTTGCTGGCCTGCGAAAGACCGACAGCCTTGAGGTTAAGGTCCGGGCGCTGCTGGCTGAGCGACGGCAGCGAATCGGCTATGAGAAGCAGCTTTTAGCAGCAGTGGAGGCGTGCCGGTGAAAAGGCTCTAGCTTGCACCGCCTCCCCACAGCTTTGAGATCGCATCCCAGTACTTGACGGCTGCGCCGATGAGGCCGCCCGAGACGATGATCAAGGTGGTAAGCCAGTGAGCCTTGATCTGCTCGATAATGTACACCGGGTGAATGCCGTTCACGTCAAACCAGCTACCGCTGGTTTTCAGGTTCTTCGCATGCATCCGCTCGAAGATGTTGGAAAACATGTCCAGCTTCCGCAGTGTCGACTGATGCAGCTTCAAGTATTCACCATTAACGAAGGCTTCAGCCTCTTGGGCACCGGTGAGCCCGTCCTGATCTGCAATGTGGTTCAGTTCGACAATGCTGAATATGCGGCCCTTGCGGCCAGACTCGGACGTATGAGAGGCATACTGTCGTCCGTAGATCCCCACCAGGATGCGAGCGAGGTCCACCTTCTTGTCATCCTGAAGCTCGAAAGGCGAACCACCAAGCGTGCGCAGCCTGTGCTCCAGAGCAAAAAATCCGTAATTTTCGTCTCGCATGTTCCAGTGAAGGAACCGACAGTTGCTGTTCTGCCGGAGGAAATCGAAATATCCTTCGAGCATAGCCTTCTCGAGGGCCGGGAAATTCTCGTTGATCTGATCCAGGCAGCCTTGGAGCTCAGCCGATTTGTGAATGGACCAAGATCGGGTTTGCGCAGTCCGCAGGTTGCGAATAGCAATGGAGGTGACCCTTGTTGACCCTCCGGTGGAGTTTTCATAGAACGATTCGCAGGAGTAGTGCACCACGTACACACGCTGGGAATCTTCGAACAAGTCCTCGACCAGCTTCCTGCTTGCGGATCGCTGCTTGACCCGCGCTACCTCTGAACCCATGCCTGTGCACCGCCCCGTTGATGATGACCTGTCTAAAAACTGGGCAGATCGCCAGCTTTTGTCCGGTGCGATCCTAGCAATTTTCGCGGGGGGAATTTTGGGGGAATAGCTCCCCCGATCTATGTGGAGCTGTGTTGCGTTATGATGCGTTGAAGTTCCTGAAATGATTGGGTTTTTTAAAAATGTCCCAAAAAAATGTGGAGCCAAAAACGGATTCGAAATCCGTTGTACCTTCGCGGGTACCTAGGGTTCAAATCCCTATCTCTCCGCCATATACGAAAGCCCCGCAGATTTATGTCTGCGGGGCTTTTTCGTTTCTGCACGGTACACAAATTGTCGTCGTTGTAACCCGCCCTGCGCTGCCTCATCCAGGAAGGCAGTAGTGAGTTCTGCTACCATGCCGGGCTCTCACACAAGAATCAGCCCGTTCGCTAACCGAGGCTGGCCTATTCGAGCCCTGGCTCGACATCTTTCATCACGAAACCGGTGATGCCGAAGCGCTTCGCAGAACCTGCTGGCGTTCTCCCCTTGCTGCAGGCCTTTGGTACTGAAAAGGCCCGAGCCGTCCTTTGCACCGGTTGCTTAACAGACTGAGCAAGGCCCTCCAGTGGCCCTGCGCTTTATTTGGGAACAGACAATGACAGCCGTGATCAACGCACTCAATACCTTCTTCTGGGGGTATGTCCTGATCTATGGCCTGCTGGCCGCAGGTATCTACTTCACTGTCCGCTTGGGCTTTATCCAGTTCCGCCATCTGCCCGAATTCTTCCGCTCGGTGCTGCGCGCGCCGGCCAAGGATGCCAGCGGCATCACGCCGTTCCAGGCGTTGTGTACCAGCCTGGCATCGCGGGTCGGTACCGGTAACCTCGCGGGGGTGGCCGTGGCCATTACCCTCGGTGGGCCGGGGGCGGTGTTCTGGATGTGGGTGGTGGCCTCGCTCGGCATGGCGACAGCCTACGCGGAAAGCACCCTGGCGCAGCTGTACAAGGTGCGTAACGGCAACGGTGAGTACCGCGGTGGTCCGGCGTTCTATATAGCCAGAGGCCTGAATGCGCCCTGGGCCGCCGCCATTTTCTCGGTGTGCCTGATCATTGCCTTTGGCCTGGTGTTCGGTGCGGTGCAGGCCAACTCCATTGCCGATGCAACCCAGGGCGCCTTTGGTGTACCCAAGCTGACCACCGGTGTGGTGGTGGCGGTGCTGGCCGGGTTGGTGATCTTTGGCGGTATCAAGAAGATCGCCCGCATTGCCGAGTGGATCGTGCCTTTCATGGCCGGTGCCTATCTGCTGGTGGCGGTCTATGTGATCCTGACCAACCTGGGTGAAGTGCCCGGGGTGCTGATGTTGATCATCAAGAGTGCCTTCGGCCTTGAGTCGGCGGCAGGCGGCGTGGCCGGGGCCATGCTCAATGGCGTCAAGCGTGGCCTGTTCTCCAACGAGGCCGGCATGGGCTCGGCGCCGAACATCGCTGCCGTGGCAACGCCCAACCCTCACCACCCGTCCTCGCAAGGTTTTGTGCAGGCCCTGGGCGTGTTCATCGATACGCTGCTGATCTGTACCGCTACCGCCATCATGATCCTGCTGTCCGGCGTGGTGCCTGGCCCCGAGATGACCGGGACACCGCTGACCCAGGCGGCCATGAATGTGCATATCGGTTCGGCAGGGCAGTATTTCATTGCCGTTGCGATCTTCTTCTTCGCGTTCACCTCGATCATTGGCAACTACACCTATGCCGAAAACGCCATGGTGTACCTGAAGCTGAACACACGCCTGGGCCTGACCGTGTTGCGCACCGCCGCGTTGTTGATGGTGGTGTGGGGCGCCTATGAGAGTGTGGCCACGGTGTTCGACGCGGCCGATGCGGCGATGGGGCTGATGGCGACCATCAACCTGATCGCGATCTGCTTGCTGTCGGGTGTGGTGATCAAGTTGACCCGTGACTACTTTGCCCAGCGCGCGGTGGGTACGCCGGAGTTCAATGCCAAGGATTACCCGGAACTGGCGGGCAAGATCGATGCACAGATCTGGGGTGGGGCCGAGGGCGCCGCACCGTCTCTGCATCCGGTGCAAGAGCGGTAGCAGATGTGCACCCCATCGCGGCCTGCGGCCGCTCCCACAGGGTATATGCGGACATTGTGGGAGCGGCCAAAGGCCGCGATGGGCCGCAAAGCGGCCAGAACCAATCGCTGGACTGACAGGCACAACCGGCCATAATGGCCCGACTGTCCAACCACCCGTCAGGGCCTTGCGATGATCGGATTCACCTTGCGCCAGCTGGAGTATTTCGTCGCCGCCGCCGAGCAGGGCAGCGTCAGTGCCGCGGCGCGGGCCAAGCATATTTCCCAGCCGTCGGTGTCCCTGGCCTTGTCGCAGCTGGAAGCGACCCTGGGTGAAAAGCTCTTTCACCGCCAGGTCAGTCGCGGCCTTGAACTGACACCGGCAGGGCGCAAGTTGCTGGAGCAGGCACGGGACATGCTCAACCTGGCGAGTGCGATCAGTGGCCGGGGCGAGGAGCAGGCCGGGGTGCGCGGGGCCCTGAGCCTGATCTGTTTCCAGGACCTGGGGCCGTACTATGCGCCGCGGCTGTTGAGCGGCTTTCGCCAGCGCTATCCCGAAGTCACCATCACCCTGTTCGAGGCGGACCTTGCCGAGGTCAACCGCCGGCTTGGCGATGGCAAGGCAGAGCTGGCGCTGACCTACGATGTCGGCCTGGACTCACCGATCGAGAAGCGCGTGCTGGCGCAGTTGACGCCCCATGCGCTGTTGCCGGCGGACCACCCCCTGGCCCTGCAGGACAAGGTCTCGTTGGTGGAGCTGGCGGCCGAATGCCTGATCCTTGAAGACATCGCCAGGACCCGTGAGTACTTCCTTTCACTGTTCTGGACCCATGACCTGCAACCGGCTGCCTTGCAATTGACCCAAACCTTCGAGATGCAGCGCGGACTGGTTGCCCATGGCTATGGCGTGGCGCTGTCGTGCACCCGGCCGGTGAGTGATTGCAGCTACGACGGCAAACCACTGGCCTGCAGGCCTCTGCTCGAAAGCGTCAGCCCGCAGCCAGTGGTGTTGGCCCAGTCCAGTGCCATGCGTCCGTCAGCGGCGGCGCAGGCCTTCCTCGACTGGGCGAGCCAGCAGTTTCCCGCCTGACTCAGCTGGCCGGATCCGCCACGGCCACCAGGGATTTACCCTTGCGTGCCACGCACAGCCAGTAGCCCAGCGACAGCAGGGCCAGCCAGCCGATGCCCACATACAGCGCCATGCGGGTATCCGGGAACCAGGCCAGCACGCCGAAGATGAACAGCATGAACAGCGCCGCCAGGACCGGGCCGACCGGCCAGAGGGGCACCGGGAAGTGCAGGGCACTGACGTCCTTGGCGCTCATGCCACGGCGCATGACCATTTGTGACAGCAGGATCATCAGCCACACCCAGACGATCGAGAAGGTCACCACCGCAGCCAGGATCAGGAACAGGTTTTCCGGCGCCAGGTAGTTGAGCAGGACACCGAACAACAGCGCCACCGCCATCACCACCACGGTCATCCACGGCACCCCGAAGCGCGACAGCTTTGAGAAGCCGGCAGGGGCCTGGCCGTTCTGGGCCATGCCGTACATCATCCGCCCGGCACTGAAGATGTCGCTGTTGATCGCCGACACCGCCGCCGAGATCACTACGATATTGAGCAAGGTGGCGGCCGAGTCGATGCCCAGGCCGCTGAATATCTGTACGAACGGGCTGCCTTCGCTGCCGATCCTCGACCAGGGATAGATCGACATCAGCACGAACAGGGTGAACACATAGAACAGCAGGATACGCAGCGGCACCGAGTTGATCGCCTTGGGGATGACCCGCTGCGGATCCCGCGCCTCGCCGGCGGTGATACCGATCATCTCGACCCCGCCGAAGGCGAACATCACCACGGTGAAGGAGGCGATCATGCCGCTCACACCGTTGGGAAAGAAGCCACCGTGGCTCCACAGGTTGCTGACCGTGGCCACCTGCTCGGCCGAGCCGCCCAGCTGGATGCCGAACATCAGCACCGCGCCACCGGCAAGGATCATCGAGACGATCGCGGTGACCTTGAGCAGTGACAGCCAGAACTCCAGCTCGCCGAACACCCTGACGCTGCACAGGTTCAGGGCACCGATAAAGAACACGATGCCCAGCACCCAGATCCAGCGTGGTGTGTCGGGGAACCAGAAACTCATGTAGACGCCGAAGGCCGTGACGTCGGCCAGGCACACCACCAGCATGGAAAACGCGTAGCTCCAGCCGGTCAGGAAGCCCGGAAAACGCCCCAGGTACTGGCTGGCGTATTGGCCGAAGGAGCCGGACACCGGGTTGCGCACGGCCATTTCCCCCAGGGCGCGCATCATCATGTAGATGGCCGCGCCGCCAATCAGGTAGGCCAACAGGACGGAAGGGCCGGCCAGTTTGATGGCCGAGGCCGAGCCATAGAACAGCCCTGTGCCGATCGCCGAGCCAAGGGCCATGAAACGGATATGACGGGTGCTAAGACCTCGCCGCAAGGCGCTGTTGTTGTCGTTCATCCCAGGTAACTCCTCATTGTTCTTGTTTTTGAGTGGCAAGGTGCCGAAGGAGACAGGCAGGGCTATTAACCGGCCAATGGGCGGGGCTGACAATACGCCGGGCCATACAGAATGCTGATAGTGGCGAATAGGCAAAGTGTCGTTTACCGGGGGCGAACAGGGGTCCAATACTGCTGGCCATTACAACAAGAGAGGTGGTCCCCGATGAATGCCGATATCGAACGGTTCCAGCGTGATGGCGCAGTCGTGTTGCGTGGAGTATTCCGCGACTGGATCGAACCCTTGCGCGAAGGTTTCGAGCAGAACCTGGCCGCGCCCAGTGCCTTTGCCATCGAAAACGTCGGCAGCGGCGAAGGCGGGCGCTTCTTCGAGGACTACTGCAACTGGCAGCGGATCCCGACCTTCAAGGACTTTGTGTTGAACTCTCCGGCGGCGGCGATTGCCGGCGAATTGATGCAGTCGCGGCAGGTGCAGGTGTTCCATGAACATATCCTGGTCAAGGAACCGGGCACGTCCAAGCCGACGCCCTGGCACCAGGACCTGCCGTATTACTGCGTGGACGGCCTGCAAACCGCCAGTTACTGGATTCCGCTGGACCCGGTGACCCGCCACAACACCCTGAGCGTGGTGCTGGGCTCACACCGCTGGCCCAAACCGGTACGGCCGAAAAGCTGGGCCAGCAACAAGGACTTCTACGGCGCCCAGGATGCCGGCACCGGGGAGAGCCTGTTCATGGATATGCCAGACGTGGAGAACGGCGAGTACCAGATCCTCTCCCCGGAAATGGAGCCGGGTGATGCGGTGGTCTTTGATTTCCGTACCGTGCATGGCGCGGCCGGCAACACCGGCACCAATCGTCGGCGGGCGTTCTCGACCCGCTTCATGGGCGATGATGTGCGCTACGTCCAGCGACCGGGGCGTACCTCGCCACCGTTCCCAGGCATCGACCTGAACACCGGCGACCGGATGCGCGAAGACTGGTTTCCGGTGGTCTGGTCGCGGCGCTGATCGCCGCAGCCGGACAAATGAAAGCCCCGCAGCGAACTGCGGGGCTTTTACTATTCTGCGGGGCGTTACGCTTTGACGTGAGCGACGATTTCGTCCTTGATCTGCAGACGCTTTTTGCGCAAATGGGTGATTTGGTCGTCGGTGGCGCTGCTGCTTTCCGCCTTGACCACCTCGACGTCGATGGCATTGTACTTTTCGTGCAGCTCGCTGAGCCGCGCGTCGGTTTTTTTCTTGGCGTCGAACGCCTCCCTGGTCATGTTCAGGTCTGCGAGCAAATCGTGCTTGACCGGCATTTCTTCACCTCTCCGGGGTTTGGGGTGGAAGTCATGAACTTAGAGAATAGTCGTCTTTGCCGGGTTCCGGGGGTGCGGTAGTCTGTCGCAACAATTCTGACCTCAAGGTTTTTTGCGATGCCTCACCTTCATGTGGAATACAGCGACAACCTGCCCGGGCTGGACGTCGACCGTCTGCTGCTGCGCCTGAACCATGCGCTGGTGGGTAGCGGGCAGTTCGCCGATGAGCTGGACATCAAGAGCCGCGCCGTGGCCCAGGGGGCTTTCCGGGTGGGCGTAGCTCCGGTGGAGCGCGCCTTTGCCCACATCAAGCTGGCCATCCTCAGTGGTCGTTCCCCTGACGTGAAGGGCCAGTTGTCGGACAGCCTGTTGGGGGTGCTCAAGGATGCCATTGTGGCTACACCTGGGCTGGATATTCAGCTATGTGTCGAAGTGCTCGATATCGATCGTGATTCCTATAGAAAAACGCATCTGCCGGGATAGTTGTCACAGGCATATTTAATGTGAAAAAAATGTAATGAAGAAGTTGACGCCAATCCACCAATTGTTGGCGTCTTTTTCACGAAAAATTGATGGCGCGCTACTTAAAGTCCGGGCTGTTCAAAGGTGGTGCCGCAACGGCACCGTTCCCGACTCTTCATCAAGCGAAGCGCCATGTTCAAGGTCAAACCCCTGCGGACCGAATGGGTCACGTTGCTCGCCAGCCTTTACCTGTTGATCGGCTTTAATTCGGTACTGTGGAATCACTTGTCCGAGGTAGTTACACCCGGCGTATCCGGGATTTTCCTGCGCCTGGCCTTCGCTGCGCTGATCTTTTGCGCCTTCAACCTGATCCTGACCCTGATTGCTTTTCGCCGGGTGTTGAAACCGGTATTGATTACCCTGTTCATGGTCAGTGCCGGTGCGGCTTACTTCATGAATCAATACGGTATATTGATTGATGTGGGCATGTTGCGTAATACCGCCGAGACCAATGTCGCGGAAGTTCATGATTTACTGTCGCTGAAACTTTTCTTTTATATCCTGTTGTTGGGCGTAGTGCCTTCGCTGGTCCTTTATAAAACACCGATCAACTACCGTCGCTGGCACCGGGAACTGCTCAGCAAGTTGTTCGCCGGTACCGCCACCCTTGGCATGCTCGGGGTGGTCGCCCTGGTCAACTACCAGGGGCTGGCCTCGCTGTTTCGCAATCATCACGAGATTCGCCTGATGCTGGTGCCGAGCAACGTGGTGGGCGCCTCTCTTGGCTACGTCGGTGAACGGGTTGGCACGGCGGCCAAATCCTTCGCCAAAATCGGTGAAGATGCCCAGCGTGATCCGACCTGGCAGCAACATGCACGCAAGTCCCTGACGGTGCTGGTGGTCGGGGAGAGCGCGCGGGCGGAAAACTTCGGCCTGCTCGGCTATGGCCGCGACACCACGCCGGAGCTGGGCAAGGAAGCGGGCCTGATCGCCTTCAGCGACGTGCACTCCTGTGGTACCGAAACCGCCGTCTCGGTGCCCTGCATGTTCTCCAACCTCACCCGCAAGGGCTACGAGGCGAGCAAGGCCAAGAACCAGGAGGGCCTGCTCGATGTGCTGCAGCGCGCCGGACTGGCGGTGCGCTGGCGTGACAACCAGTCCGGCTGCAAGGGTACCTGCGACCGGGTGCAGTTCGAGGACGTCAGCAACCTCAAGGACCCGGCACTGTGCACCAGCAGCGAATGCCATGACGAGATCCTCCTGCAGGGCCTGGCGGCAATGATCGACAACCTGCAGCAGGACACCGTGCTGGTGCTGCACCAGATGGGCAGCCACGGGCCGGAGTACTTCAAGCGCTACCCGATGCAATACGAGCGCTTTACCCCGGTGTGCCCCAGCAACGCCCTGAACCAGTGCAGTGAACAGAGCATCATCAACGCCTATGACAACACCCTGGTCTACACCGACCATGTGCTGGCATCGTTGATCGACATCCTGCGCAGCAAGCAGGACAAGGTCGATACCGCCATGCTGTACCTGTCGGACCACGGTGAGTCGCTGGGCGAGTACAACCTGTTCCTGCATGGCACGCCTTACATGCTGGCGCCGGAGCAACAGAAACACGTGCCGATGCTGGCCTGGTTCTCCGACAACTACCGCCAGAGCTTCGCCATCGATACCGACTGCCTGAACAAGGCGCGCAACGAGCCGCTGAGCCAGGACAACCTGTTCCACTCGATGCTCGGCCTGCTGCAGGTGCGCACCGCGCTGTACCAGCCGCAACTGGACATGTTCGCCAGTTGCCGCCCGCCCGCACTGGCGATGCATTGACACCACCGGCAGGCCAGGCAGGGATAGCGGTCGAGCGGTTTCCCGGCAATGGCCTGCGCCGTATATACTGCGCGCCATTGTTTGTGGGAGAGCCTTGTGGCCATCGATATTCACTGGATTTGCGACGACAGCAGCCTGGCCGAACACTGCCTGCAGTGGCGCAAGCTGCCCTTCGTGGCCGTCGACACCGAATTCATGCGGGTCGACACCTTTTATCCGATTGCCGGGTTGATCCAGGTCGGCGACGGGGCACGTGCCTATCTGATCGACCCCTTGCTTATCGGCAACTGGCAGCCGCTGGCCGAACTGCTTGAAGACCGCCAGGTGATCAAGGTGCTGCACGCCTGCAGCGAAGACCTCGAGGTGCTGTCGCGCTTGACCGGCAGCCTGCCGACGCCACTGTTCGACACCCAACTGGCCGCTGGCTACCTGAACCTGGGCTTCTCCATGGGCTACTCGCGCCTGGTCCAGGAAGTGCTCGGTATCGAGCTGCCCAAGGGCGAAACCCGTTCCGACTGGCTGCAGCGCCCGCTGTCGCAGACCCAGGTGAGCTACGCCGCCGAAGATGCAGTGCACCTGGCCGAACTGTACGAGCGCCTGCGCCCGCAACTGTCGGACGAGAAGCACGCCTGGGTGCTGGAAGATGGCGCCGAGCTGGTCGCCCAGTTGCGCCGCGAAACCGATCCCTACGAGCTGTACCGCGACGCCAAGCTGGCCTGGAAACTGTCCCGGGCGCAGCTGGCGGTGTTGCGCGAGCTCTGCGCCTGGCGCGAACGCGAAGCCCGTGCCCGCGACCTGCCACGCAACCGCATCCTGCGTGAAAACGCCCTGTGGCCCATGGCCAGGACCCAGCCGGACACGCTCGCGGCACTGGCGAAAATCGAAGACATGCACCCGCGTACCATCCGCCAGGACGGTGAGGCGCTGCTGGCGCTGATCAAGCAGGCCGCCAGTGTGCCGCCCTCGGAGTGGCCACCGGCATTGCCCGAGCCGCTGCCGATCGAGGCCTCGGCGCTGCTCAAGCAACTGCGCGCCATCGGCCAGGCCGAAGGCGAGCGCCTGAACATCGCCCCGGAGCTGATGCTGCGCAAGAAAACCCTCGAATTGCTGCTCAAGAGCGGCTACCCCAAGGGGCCTTATCAACTTCCCGATTCGCTGCGCGGCTGGCGTCGCGAGCGCATGGGGCAGGCGCTGCTTGACTGCCTGGCCCGCGCAGGAGAACAACCATGAAACGTATCTGCTCGATCTACAAGAGCCCGCGCAAGAACGAAATGTACCTGTATGTGCTCAAGGCCGACGGCCTGGAGCGCGTTCCCGAAGGCCTGCTGCCGTTCTTCGGCACCCCCGTGCATGCCTTCGACCTGGTCCTGACCCCGGAGCGCAAGCTGGCCCGCGAGGACATCGCCAAGGTCCTGGAAAACCTCGACCAGCAGGGCTACCACCTGCAAATGCCACCGGTCGAGGACGAGTACATCGAACACCTGCCCGAAGAGCTGCTGCGCCGCAACGACCCGGTCTGATACCGGCCTGCCTGCCATGATGCCGCCGGGGCGATGCCCTGGCGGTCTTCGTTGTTACTGCCAAGGTTGTAAAGAACATGCGTGTTTTGATCGCTGAACAGGACCATGCCCTCTACGCTCGCCTGCTGGCCGAGGCGGCACCGGACCTGGAGGTCCTGACCAGTGGCGACTCGGCCGAGCTTGCCCGTCTTGCCGCCGATTGCCCTGTGTGGCTGGGCCAGCCCGACCTGCTGGCGACCTTGCTGCGCCAGGGCCACCAGCCGCAGTGGTTGCAATCGACCTGGGCCGGCATCACCCCGCTGCTGGCCGACGGCCTGCAACGCGACTACCGCCTGACCCGTGCGGTCGGTATCTTCGGCCAGGTCATGGCCGAATACGTGCTGACGTATATGCTGGTGCACGAACGTGAAGTGTTGGCGCGCCTGGTCAGCCAGGTCGAGCGCAAGTGGGATGCCCGTCCCGGACGCAGCCTGGAAGGGCGGCGGGTGCTGATCGTTGGCACCGGTGACATCGGCCAGAGCGTGGCCGAGTTTCTCCAGCCCTTTGGCGTCAAGCTGTACGGCATCGCCAGCCAGGCCCGTGAGCAGGCACCCTTTATCGAAGTGGCTGGCCTGGGCGAACTGGGGCGTCTGGTCGGTGAGGTGGATTACGTCGTCAACCTGCTTCCCGACACGCCGGCCACTCATGACCTGTACGATGCAGCGATGTTTGCCCGTTTCAACCCCGATGTGTTGTTCATCAACGCCGGGCGCGGTGTGGCGGTGGTCGATGCGGCCCTGGTGGAGGCCTTGAAGCAAGGCCATCTGGCCGGCGCGGTGATCGATGTCTGCCGCCAGGAGCCCCTGCCGGCGCGTCATCCGTTCTGGACCGCCCTGGGCCTGCTGCTGACCGGGCACAGTTCGGCACCGACCTCGCCAACGGCGATGGTGCGCTTGTTCGTCGAGAACCTGCGGGCGTATCAGGCGGGGCAGGGGTTGCGCGGCGAAGTGGATTTCCAGCGCGGCTATTGAGGCTGGAAAGCATCGCCGGCTCTGCCGGCTCCCACACCATCCCCTGTGTTTCAGTGGACTGTGGGAGCTGGCGTAGCCGGCGAAGGAAATATCACAAGGTGAAGTCGCCTTCAGCCGCCAGTTCGCTCAGCGAACGACGCGGGCTCGGTACTTCACGGGCCTGCAGGGCTTCAGCCAGGCTGGCCTTGTCGCCCAGCTTGCCCACCGCTACCACAGCATGCAGCGCGTAGCCTTCGGGAATCTTCAGCTCCTTGCGGGTCAGTTCCTGGTCGAAACCGGCCATGCCGTGGGTGTGCCAGCCGCTGAGGCTGGCTTGCAGGGCCAGGTGGCCCCAGGCCGAACCCGTATCGAAGGTGTGCCACAGGGCCGGGGTTTCTTCGCTGGCACCAGGGGCTGCGAAGGTGGTCTTGGAGATCACGATGATCAGCGCCGAGGCCTGTTGCGCCCAGCTGCGGTTGAACTCATTGAGCAGACCCAGGTAGCGCTCCCAGTTCGGCGTGTCGCGGCGCGCATAGAGAAAGCGCCAGGGCTGCGAGTTGTAGGCCGACGGCGCCCAGCGCGCAGCTTCGAGGAAACTCAGCAGGGTGGCTTCGCTGATCGGTTCGGCGGTGAAGGCACGGGGCGACCAGCGCTTGATGAACTGGTCGGAGATGGCATGTTCGGCTACGCGAGGGTTAGCACTCATGGTGAGTTCCTGAACGGGTGGAAAAGGTAGGTTACGACCGTCGGTCAAACTACTGGGTCGTGCCGACCCTGACAAGCGGTCTGGCATTGGCCGAAGACTGGCCCTAGACTGGCGCCGCCGCGCTGCGGCGCCTCGATCGAAACAGGATATTCGCTACATGATTGCCACCGTCGATTCCTTCTGGAAGCACAAGACCCTCGAACAGCTCGACCGCCAGGAATGGGAGTCGCTGTGTGATGGCTGCGGCCTGTGCTGCTTGCAGAAGCTCGAAGATGAAGACGACAACAGCGTCTACTACACGCGAATCGCCTGCAAAATGCTGGATCTCAAGACTTGCCAGTGCAGCGATTACCCGAACCGGCTCAAGCATGTGCCCGACTGCATCCAGCTGACGCCGGGCAAGGCCGACCAGTTCAAATGGCTGCCGACCACCTGCGGCTACCGCCTGGTCAGCGAAGGCAAGGATTTGCCGAGTTGGCACCATCTGGTGTGTGGCGATCGCAAACAGGTGCACAAACAACGTATTTCCCAGTCCGGGCGCATGCTCAGTGAAGACAGCGTGGCCGAGGACGATTGGGAAGACTATCTGATTTTCCGCGCCGGCTGATTCACCCGGCGTGCCGGGTGTCGCGTCTGGGGGAGCAAGGAGTTTCTGTATGCGTGTGCGTTGTCATTGGCTCCTGGCCCTGGGCATGCTGGCCAGTGCTCCGGCCTGGGCGAAGAAAGTCGATCTGGACTACCACGTGCGCCTGCTGCCCCAGAGCGAGCAGGCCGAGGTGCGCCTGACCCTGGCCGATGGCGCCGCGGTGCGCAGCCTGGATTTCGACCTGGGCAAGGCGGGCGCCTACAGCGATTTCAAGGCCGATGGCCAGTGGCAGTTACAAGCCGATGCACGGCGGGGGCGCTGGCAGCCGGCTGCCGGCAAGAGCGAGCTGACCTACCGGGTGCGGTTGGCCCAGCGCTTGAAGAACGGCAGCTATGAAACCCGCATGACGCCGGAGTGGGCGCTGTTTCGCGGTGACGACCTGGTCCCCCCGGCGCGCCTTGACCAGCAGGACGGCACCGAACTGGTGGCGCGCCTGAGTTTCGAGCTGCCCAAGGGCTGGAAGAGCGTCGAGACGCCCTGGCCGCGGATCGGCAAGCAGCGCTTTCGCATCGACAATGTCTCGCGCCTGTTCGATCGTCCGACCGGCTGGATGCTGGCAGGCACCGTTGGTACCCGACGCGCACGCCTGGGCGAGACCGAAGTCAGCGTCGCCGCCCCCCAGGGCCAGGGCCTGCGCCGCCTGGACAACCTGACCCTGCTGACCTTCGTCTGGCCGCAGCTGCAGGCGGTATTCCCGCGCAATCCGCCCAAGCTGCTGCTGGTGGGGGCCAGGGATCAGCTGTGGCGTGGCGTGCGGGCCGGCCACAACTCCATCTACCTGCACAGCAGCCGGCCGCTGGTCAGCGAGAACGGTTCAAGCCCGTTGCTGCGTGAGCTGGTACGGCTGTTCGCCCAGGTCAATGACCGCCAGGCCAGCGACTGGATCGGCGAAAGCCTGGCCGAGTACTACGCCACCGAGTTGCTGCGGCGCGCCGGGGGGATCACCGATGACCGTTACCAGGCCCTGCAGGCCGGGCTTGAGCGCAACAGCGCCAAGGTCACCAGCCTGCGCGGTGAGCAGGTCGATAGCGCGGTGACGGCCCGTGGTGTGCTGCTGTTGCAGGCACTGGACCGCGAGATTCGCCTGCACAGCCACAATCAACGCTCGCTGGACGATGTCACCCGGGCCCTGATGCGCCTGAACAGCGTCAGCACCGAAGAATTCGTCCAGCTCAGTGAGCGCGTGCTGGGGCGCCAGTCCGATGTGCTGGCGAGCAAGCTGCTGCGTTAGCGCTTCGGGCCCTTGAACAGGCTGCGCCCGGTGATGCCGTGCGCCAGCGCTGCGCCGCCAATGGCCACCTGGATCAGGCCGAACAACCCGCCCCGGCGCAAACCCTTGCCGATCATGATCACGCCGCCGGCCACGGAGCTGGCACGCTCCAGGCCCTGCACGGGGGCGGCAGGTTTGTCGTGGGGGGCGCGGATCAGTGTCTTGGACATGGTGATACTCCAGGGGCGGTGATATCCAGCAGACCGTCGCGGGCGTCGGGCTGTTCCTTCGGGCTTACTTGAATTTCGGCCCCGAGCGGGTGTTCAGGCCTTTGGCCAGGCGATCGTAGAGTACCACGTTGACGGTAGCGGCAAGGTTCATGCAGCCATTGGTCGGGATGTAGATGGTTTCTTCGCACCAGGCCCGCACGCTGGGATCCAGGGAGCCGTCCTCGGGGCCGAAGATGTAGATGGCGCGGTCCGGGTGGGTGTATTCGGGGAGCGGGCGGGCGCCGTCGATCAGCTCCACGGCCACCGGGGTGCAGCCCAGGGGGATGATCTTTTGCAGGTCGTCGATGCCGATCAGCGGGATGTCGTAGTGCACGCGCTTGGTGTCGGTGACGAAATCCCGGGCGCGCTCGTAGCGCTTGCCGGTGTAGAACACCGAGTTGACGCCGTAGCAACCCGCTGCGCGCATCACTGAACCGACGTTCTCCGCTGACTTGGGGTTGAACAGACCAATGCAGCTGTACCGTTTGTTCGCCACGTGCCGGGGCCCTTCGCAAAAAAGAACGCGATTATACGGGCTTGCCGGCACCTGTGGGGCAGGGGATTGCGCTCAGTCTTTCTTCAGCAGGCTGGCCAGCCCCGCGAACGGGTTGTGGGTGGCCTTGGCGATGGTCGGGCTGCTGGTGGAACCTTCGCTGAAATACTGCTGGTCGGTGTAGCGGGCGTGCTCGTTATCGTGGCAGTACAGGCACAGCAACTCCCAGTTGGAGCCGTCCTGGGGGTTGTTGTCGTGGTTGTGGTCGCGGTGGTGCACGGTCAGCTCGCTCAGGCGCTTGCCGGAAAACTCGCGGGCGCAGCGGCCACAGACGTGGGGGTACATTTTCAGGGCCTTGTCGCGATAGCCCATCTCCTTGTCGCGCTTGGCGTCGGCGAGGATGCGGTCGAGCCGCGCGGTGGCGGAGGCGGAAGATGCCGAACTCATGGGATTACCTTTTTATCGGGCTTGTTACGGTTATGCCTCAAGTTTAGCCCGACGGCGGGTCTTTCGGACAGGCAAACCGCTATGCTTGGAGGTAGCCTGTCATCTGGTAATCCAAGGAGCCTGCCCATGCGCTACATGACCATGGCTGTCCTGATTTTCGCCAGCCTGCAAACCGTGGCCGCCGACCTGCAACCGCGGCCCATTGCCCCGGTGCCGGGAGCGCCCGGCACGGCGACACCGACGCCTTACCCGCAAATTACCCCTAGTACGATACCGCGGGCGCGTGATTCGCAACCGGGATCACCGCTGTTGCCCTCCATCACGGTGCCCGCGCCGCCCAGGGACCAACCCTTGCCGGGATTGACGCCGCAGGACGGCAAGAGCAAACCCAAGGCCGATTGACTGCTCGTAGCCGGTCGCAGGCTTCGCCAGCTCCCACAAGGTCCGTTGCAGGTTGCCTCTGTGGGAGCCGGCAGCGCCGGCGATGGCTTCTGCACATGCTGCCGACGTCGCCAGAGCATTCGTTGTCAGGCGACCCCGAGCACCTTGAACACGAAACCGTATTCCAGCGCCACGTCCCGCAGTCCCTGGTAACGCCCGCTCATGCCGCCATGGCCGGCGCCCATCTCGGTCTTGAGCAGCAACAGGTTGTCGTCGGTTTTCGTCACCCGCAGACGGGCCACCCACTTGGCCGCTTCCCAGTACTGCACGCGGCTGTCGTTGTAGCCGGCCACCACCAGCAGGGCCGGGTAGGCCTGGGCCTTGACGTTCTCGTAGGGCGCATAGGCCTTGATCCTCTCGTACACCTCGGGCACTTGCGGATTGCCCCACTCGTCGTATTCGGTGACGGTCAGCGGCAGGTCCGGGTCGAGCATGGTGTTGAGCACATCGACGAACGGTACTTCAGCGATCGCGGCCTTGAACAGCTCGGGGCGCTGGTTGAGCACGGCACCGATCAGCAGGCCACCGGCGCTGCCGCCGCTGATCGCCAACTGCTCGGCCCGGGTCACCCCCTGGGCGATCAGGTGCTCGGCGCAGGCGATGAAGTCGCTGAAGGTGTTGTGCTTGTGTTCCTGCTTGCCGGCCCGGTACCAGGCTTCGCCCAGCTCGCCACCGCCACGCACGTGGGCGATGGCAAAGGCCACGCCGCGTTCCAGAAGGCTCAGGCGCGCATGGGAGAACCAGGGGTCCAGGCTTTCGCCGTAGGCACCATAGCCGTACAGGTACAGCGGTACCGGCTTGCCCAGGTCACTGCGGCGCTGGACCAGGCTGATCGGTACCTGGGTGCCGTCGCCAGCGGTGGCCCACAGGCGCTGGCTGACATAGTCGTCGGCATTGAACGGGCCGAGCACCGGGGTTTCCTTGAGCACCTGCTGGGCGCCGTCGACCAGCTCCAGCTGGCGCACCTGGGCCGGGCGGTTCAGGGACTGGTAGCGCAGGCGGATACGCTTGCTTTCGAACTCCAGGCTGTCCTGCACGTACAGGCTGTAGGCCGCATCTGGCAGTTCGACGCGGTAGGCGGGGAGCCCTTGTGGGTGGACCTCGATGATCGGCAGGCCGCCTTCGCGCAGGCTCAGGCTCAGGGCACCGGCGTTGAGGCTCAGGCCTTCGAGCATGATGGTGTCGCGGTGCGGCACCAGCAATTGCCACTGCTCGCGGCTGGGCACCTGCTCGCTGCCAGCCTGGTACAGGGCGAAGTTGATACCGTCCTGGTTGGTGCGGATGAACCAGCGCCACTGGCCGTCGAGCTGGCCGTGGTCGGGATAGTACTCGTGATGCTCGACCCGTGGCGCCAGGCAGGTGAAGTCGCCGTCAGGCCGCTCGGCGTCCAGCACCCAGGCTTCGCTGGTGGTCTTGCTGTTGAGCAGAAGGATCAGCTGGCGTTCGGAGCTGGCGCGGTAGCAATGCAGGAAGAAGCGGCCATCGTGTTCTTCGAACACCGTCTCGCAGCCTTCGCGACCCAGGCGGTGACGCAGCAGCTTGTAGGGGCGGTGGGTGTCGTCCAGTTCGGCGAAGAACAGCGTCTGGTTGTCGTTGGCCCAGGTCATGCTGCCGTCGCAGTCCTCAAACGGCAGTTGCTCGATGTCTCCGCTGGTCAGGTCCTTGACGTACAGGGTGTAGATTTCGTCGCCGGTGGTGTCGAGGCTGTAGGCCAGGCGCTGGTGGTCGGGGCTGACGTTGAAGGCGCCCAGGGACAGGAAGCCGCCATTGGCCAGCGGGTTGGGGTCCAGCAACAGTTCCTCGCGGCTTTCGTCCACGGTCACCGAGTCATCGGCCGGGCGCGGGCAGCGGTAGTGGCGCGCATATTCTTCGCCGGCGGTGGTACGGCTGTAGTAGAGGTATGGGCCCCAGGGCGAGGGTACCGACAGGTCGGTCTCCTGGATGCGCCCTTTGATCTCTTCGAACAGTTGCTCGCGCAACGGTGCCTGGTCGGCCAGTTGCGCCTCCTGATAGGCATTCTCGTCGTTCAGGTAGGCGATGACCTCGGGGGTGTCACGTTCCTGCAGCCAGGCATAGGGATCGGCGCCTTCAGCCTTGCGGGCAATCGGGGCGCGGGGGGCGGTGGCATCTGCGGACATGCGGGGATCTCTTGGCTGGGGGGCGCCTGCGCGCTCAAATATGTTTATCATAAGCGTCTATTTGCCTAGCTTGCCACGGACACCATGACCGAGAACGACTATCTGCTCGCCTGGGGCCTCTACGCCCTGGCCGCCCTGGGTTGCCTGGCGGTGGGCTTTCGCCTGACCCGCTGGATGTGGCGCTGGCTGCGCGAACCGCTGCGGGTGGTGATGGCGGTGCTGCTGCTGACTCCGACCATCGTCGACCCGGTCAAGGACAAGTTTGCCCCGGCCATCGCCATCGCCGCCCTCGACCTGCTGTTCAAGGTCGGCAACAACGAATTGCGCGCCGCCGCCGACCTTGCCATGTACGGCATGATCGCCTTCGCCCTGTACGGCGTGTTCGTGCTGCTGCGCTGGCCCCTGGAAAAACGCGCCCAAGCTCGCCGCGAGCGGGCGCAGGCAGCGGCCAAGCGTGACGCCGAAGAGGTCCTGGCCGAAGAGTCGATTGCCGTCGACAGCCGTGACCGCTACCGCAACCCGCCACAACCGCCGCAGGGCGGCAACCGATCTTCGCGGGTCGAGCCGCGCTTGTAGGATTTGCCCGGGAGCAGCCAAGCATGTGTGAACTACTGGGCATGAGCGCCAATGTGCCGACCGACATCGTCTTCAGCTTCACCGGGCTGATGCAGCGCGGTGGGCGGACCGGTCCGCACCGCGACGGCTGGGGCATCGGTTTCTATGAAGGGCGGGGTCTGCGCCTGTTCCAGGACCCGGCAGCCAGCTGCGAGTCGGAAGTGGCCAACCTGGTGCAGCGCTACCCGATCAAGAGCGAAGTGGTGATTGGCCACATTCGCCAGGCCAACGTCGGCAAGGTCTGCCTGTCCAACACCCATCCCTTCGTCCGTGAGCTGTGGGGGCGCAACTGGTGCTTTGCCCACAATGGCCAGTTGGGCGAGTTCCAGGGCCAGGCGAGCTTCTACCGGCCCATTGGCGACACCGACAGTGAAGCGGCGTTCTGCGACCTGCTCAACCGGGTGCGCGCAGCCTTCCCGGAGCCGGTGGTGGTCGAAGCCCTGCTGCCGGTGCTGGTCGAAGCCTGTGCCGAGTACCGCGGCAAAGGCGTGTTCAACTGCCTGCTCAGCGATGGCGACTGGCTGTTCTGCTTCTGCTCGACCAAGCTTGTGCATATCACCCGCCGGGCACCGTTCGGGCCGGCCCGGCTCAAGGATGTCGACATGATCGTCGACTTCCAGGCTGAAACCACGCCCAACGACGTGGTCACGGTAATCGCCACCGAGGCACTGACCGAGAACGAGACCTGGCAGCGTTACGAGCCCGGCCAGTGGGCGCTGTGGCGCCGTGGCGAATGCATCGCCCAGGGCCAACGCTAAGGAATAGCCGATGTTCAGAAGTTACCTGCGCCTGTTGCTGTTCACCTTCGGTCTGCTGGTCGGGGTGCAGGTGCCTGGCCTGATCAACGACTACGGCCAGCGGGTCGAGGCGCACCTGCTGGAGTCCCGCGAGGGCCTCAAGGGCTTCGAGGACACCGCCCGACGCTTCTTCAACGGCGACCTGCAGGCCCTGGTACGGCACTACCGCAGCAGCGACGATCCGGTGTTCAACAGCGATGCCAACAGCATCGAGAGCCTGCTGATCCGCAATCGCCTGTTCGAACGCGAGTGGCAGATCCTCCAGGGGCCGTGGCTGGAACGTACCTGGCATGTACTGGTGCGCGCCGACAGCCAGCTGCGCGAAGAAACCCTCAAGGGCTACAGCTACCAGATTCTCCTGGCACCCGAAGCGTTGGCCTGGGGCCTGGGTTGTGCCCTGTTGCTGGCCCTGACGGTGGAAAGCCTGTTGCTGCTGCTCGGTTGGCTGGCGCTGGGCGGGCGGCGCAAACCGGTGCCCGAGAGCTGGCGCTAGACCAGCACGATGCGCTCGGGGCCAGCGTTGGCGGCATAGCGTTCGAGCACGTTGCGACACAGCGCCACCACTTCATCCACCAGTTCCACGCCGGTCTGCCAGGCCACCACCAGCTCCAGGCTCGGGGGCTGGCGGATCAATGGCAATTGGATCAGATCGCCCCGTGCCAGTTCTTCGCTGACCAGCGCCGGCGGCAGGGCGCCGATGCCGAACCCGTCGCGCAACAGGCGGGTGATGGCCGCCACCGAGTTCACACAGTTGAGCCGCGGCGCGCTGACCCCTTCGGCCTGCAGCAGGCTGAGCACTTCCTGGTGCGGCCGGGAGTTCTTCGAGAAGGTCACGATGCGCTCGCGGGCAAGCTCGGCGAGGGAGGCGTAGTCGCGGTTGTAGATCGACTGGCTGGCGACGATCCAGCCCATGGGGTAACGCGCAAGGTCCAGGCTGCGGATCGATTCCTGGCGCAGCAGGTCGGTTTGCAGGATCACATCGAGAAAGCCTTTTTGCAGCTGTTCGCGCAAGTTCAGTGCCGTATCGGCGACCAGCTCGATTTCTACCTGTGGGTAGCGCTCCATCAGTTCCGACACCAGTGGGCTCATCCAGGTATGGATCACGGTGTCCATCACCCCCAGGCGCACCCGGCCGACCTTGGTCCGGTCGCTGTCCAGCGATTGCTTGAGGGCCTTGGCGGTGTCGAGCATCTGCTCGGCGTATTCGAGCACCTTGCTGCCTTCGGGCGTCAGGCTCACCCCGCGTGAGTCGCGCAGCAGCAGCTTGACCCCAAGGTCCGCCTCCAGCGCGGCGATGCGGCTGGAGATCGAGGCCTGGGTGGTGAAGAGCTTTTCGGCGGTCAGGCGAAAGCTCTTGAGCCGTGCGACCCAGACGAAGGTTTCGAGGAACTTGAGGTTCATGGCGCACTCACTGATCAATTTTTTCTTATGCCAGACCGCTGGTTTTTCTCGTTGGACGGCAATGCACACCCATCGAAAAATGTCAGTCAGGCCGCGACAAAGATCGTCGTCTTTAAAACAATACCAACAAGCTGAGGCAACCATGAACCCATCGGGCGTGCAGCACCAGGTCAAATCCAGTTCAGTGGCCGGTCCCTTCGACTGGTACCGCAACATCAACAAGCAGGAACGACGGACCTTCTGGAGCTGCAAGATCGGCTACGGCCTGGATGGCATGGACACCCAGATGCTCAGCTTCGTCATCCCCACCCTGATCGCCCTGTGGGGCATCACCACCGCCGAAGCCGGGCTGATCCACACCAGCACCCTGATCGCCTCGGCCCTGGGCGGCTGGATCGCCGGCATTCTCTCCGACCGTATCGGCCGGGTTCGCACCCTGCAGTTGACCGTGCTGTGGTTCGCCTTTTTCACCTTCCTCTGCGGCTTTGCCCAGAACTACGAACAACTGCTGATCGCCCGTACCCTGATGGGCTTCGGTTTCGGCGGCGAGTGGACCGCCGGTGCCGTGCTGATCGGTGAAGTGATCCGCGCCCAGGACCGCGGCAAGGCGGTGGGCATGGTGCAGTCGGGCTGGGCCATTGGCTGGGGCCTGACGGCGATCCTGTATGCCGTACTGTTCTCCGTGCTGCCGCCGGAAGATGCCTGGCGCGCGCTGTTCCTGCTGGGCCTGGTGCCGGCCGTGTTCGTGATCTTCGTCCGTCGTCTGGTCAAGGACCCTGAGATCTACCAGGCGACCAAGGCAGCGGAAAAACCTGAGGCGCCCTCGCATTTCTGGGAAATCTTCGCGCCCGGCATGCTCTCCACCACGATTCGCGCGTCCCTGCTGACCACTGGTGCCCTGGGCGGTTACTACGCGATCACCTCATGGTTGCCAACTTTCCTCAAGAACGAGCGCGGGCTCAGCGTACTGGGTACCGGTGGCTACCTGGCGATGGTCATCTTCGGCTCCTACATCGGTTATGTGGTGAGTGCCTATCTGACCGACCTGCTGGGCCGGAAAAAGAACTTCATCCTGTTCGCCGTGGGCTCGTTCATCATCGTCCTGCTCTACACCCAGATGCAGGTCAGCGATGGCGTGATGCTGTGGCTGGGCTTCCCCCTGGGCTTCTTCGCCTCGGGCATTTTCAGCGGCATGGGCGCGTTTCTCACCGAGCTGTTCCCCACCCGTATCCGTGGCTCGGGGCAGGGCTTCTGCTACAACATCGGCCGTGCCCTGGCGGCGTTCTTTCCGCTGCTGATCGGCATGCTAAGCCAGAAGGTGCCGCTGGGCCTGGGTATCGGCGGTTTTGCCGCGGTGTCCTACGGTGTGGTAATCCTGGCGGCCCTGAGCTTGCCGGAAACCCGTGGCAAACAACTTGAAGCCCGCTAAGGTCTTGCCTGAAGGAGTGTCAGACGTGAGCCGCCTGTTACTGAATTGCGATATGGGTGAGAGTTTTGGCAGCTGGACCATGGGCCTGGATGCCCAGGTCATGCCTTTTGTCGATTGCGCCAACATCGCCTGTGGCTTCCATGCCGGCGACCCGGGAATCATGCGCCAGACCGTGGCCCTGGCCGTGGCCAGTGGCGTGCGTGTCGGCGCCCACCCGGCCTACCAGGACCTGGCCGGTTTCGGTCGCCGTTCCATGGCCTGCAGCGCCGAAGAAATCCGCGACCTGCTGCACTACCAGATCGGCGCGCTGGACGGCATCTGCCGGACCCAGGGCACGCGTGTCGCCTACGTCAAACCCCATGGCGCGCTGTACAACGACATGATGGCCGATCCGCTCAAGCTGCGCGCGGTACTCGAAGCGGTCGCCGCCTATGACCGGCAACTGCCGTTGATGCTGATGGCCACCGCCGACAACAGCGCCGCCCAGGTCCTGGGCGATGAATACGGTGTGACCTTGTGGTTCGAGGCTTTTGCCGACCGTGCCTACGATGCGCGTGGCCACCTGGTGTCGCGACGCCTGCCGGGAGCGGTGCACCATGATCCGGCGGTGATCGTCGATCAGGCCCTGCGCCTGGCCCGTGGCGAGCCGCTGGTCGCGGTGGATGGCAGTGAACTGCGCCTGCAGGCACAGACCCTGTGCGTGCATGGCGACAACGAAAGCTCCGTGGCAGCGGTACAGCAGATTCGCAAGGCCCTCGATGCCCTGGAGGCCGCATGAGCTACCGCATTGAAACGGTGGCCATCGATTGCCTGATGGTGCGTTTGTTCGATGCCATCGATGAGGCCAACATGCCCTGGATGCTGGCGGCCAGTCAGCGCTTGCGGGCGACGTTCGCCGAATGGCTTATCGACCTGGTGCCGTCCTATACCACGGTGATGGTGCACTTCGACCTGATGCAACTGTCGCCGGAGCAGGCCCAGACGCTGATCCGCGAAGCACTGGAGCACTTGCAGCCGGATAACGGCACCGGCGGCCACCAGCACGAGATTCCAGTGTGGTACGACCTGAGCGTCGGCCCGGAGCTGAGCCTGCTGGCCGAGCGTTGCCGCACCTCGGTGGCCGATATCGTGCGCCGCCACAGCGAGCGCGAGTACCAGGTGTTTGCCCTGGGTTTCGCCCCCGGGTTCGCCTTCATGGGCCTGGTCGAAGAAGCCTTGGCCGCGCCGCGCCTGGCCACCCCGCGCAAACGGGTGGCGGCGGGCAGTGTCGGCATCGCCGAGCGCCAGACGGCGGCTTATCCGGCGGTATCGCCCGGTGGCTGGAACCTGATCGGGCGTACGCCGAGCAAACTCTTCGATCGCCAGCGCGACGGCTACAGCCTGTTGCAACCGGGTGACCGGGTGCGTTTTGTACCCGTGGACCGCACGACCTTCATCAACCTGGGCGGCGACGATACCCCGCTGGAGGTGCTGGCATGAGCCGCTTGTGGATCGAGGCCAGCACGCCGCTGTGCCTGTTGCAGGACGCCGGGCGCTTTGGCGTACGGCACCTGGGCGTGACCCAGGGCGGAGCGCTGGACTGGGTGTCGATGCGCTGGGCCAACTGGTTGCTGGGCAATGCCGCCGATGCCGCGGTGGTGGAAATCGCCCTGGGTGGCTTCAGCCTGGTGGCCGAAGCGGACTGTTGCCTGGCCCTGGCCGGTGCTGACCTGGACGCCCGCATCGATGGCCAGCCGCTCAAGCCCTGGTCGAACTTCACCCTCGCCAAGGGCCAGCGTTTGCGCCTGAACCAGCCCTTGCAGGGCGCCCGGGCGTACCTGGCGGCGCCAGGGGGCTTTGTTGCGCCGCAGGTGCTGGGCAGTTGCGCCAGCGTTGCACGTGAAGAGCTGGGCGGGTTGGATGGGTGTGGATCGGCGCTGGCCAAGGGGCAGCAACTGAACTACGAGGGCCAGGGCAGTGCACCGCGGGAAGTGCCTGCAGCACTGCGTCCTGACTTTACCGTCAATGCGCCGCTGGACCTGGTGCTGGGTGCCCAGGTCGCTGATTTCAGTGGCTTGAGCCTGTTCGATGCATTCAACCGTGACTGGACCCTGGACAGCCGTGCCGATCGCATGGGCATTCGTCTCTTGGGACCGGCCTTGCAGTACCAGGGGCCGGCGATGATTTCCGAAGGGATTCCGCTGGGCGCGGTGCAGGTGCCGCCGGATGGGCAGCCGATCGTGTTGCTCAATGATCGCCAGACCATTGGCGGCTATCCGCGGTTGGGGGCGTTGACGCCGCTGGCGCTGGCGCGCCTGGCGCAGATGTTGCCGGGGAGTGTGGTCAGGTTCAGGCCGGTGGTGCAGGCGATGGCCTGGCAGGAACAGCGGGCATTTTTGCAGCGGTTTGTGGCCTGATCGGGCCTCATCGCCGGCTATGCCGGCTCCCACAGGACTTAGGGTGACCTTGGGGTACTGTGGGAGCCGGCATAGCCGGCGATGGGCCGCATAGCGGCCCCAAGGCCTACTTGGACAAAAACCGCATCCCTTCCTCAAGCCCCCGCAAGGTCAGCGGATACATCCGGTCCTCGATCAGTTCGCGCACGATATTGGTCGAGGCGGTATACCCCCAGGTGTCCTTCGGATAGGGGTTGATCCAGATGAGCTTCTTGTACTTCTCCATGAAGCGTTGCATCCACACGTAGCCGGCTTCTTCGTTCCAGTGCTCGACGCTGCCACCCGGCTGGGTGATCTCGTAGGGCGCCATGGCCGCATCGCCGACGAACACCACTTTGTAGTCGGCACCGTACTTGTGCAGCAGGTCCATGGTCGAGGTGCGTTCGGAGGTGCGGCGCAGGTTGTTCTTCCACACCGACTCGTAGACGAAGTTGTGGAAGTAGTAGTACTCCAGGTGCTTGAACTCGGTCTTGCAGGCCGAGAACAGCTCTTCGCAGATTTTCACGTGGGCGTCCATCGAGCCGCCGATGTCGAACAGCAGCAGCAATTTGACGCTATTGCGTCGCTCCGGGCGCATCTGGATGTTGAGCAGGCCGGCATCGCGGGCGGTGTGGTCGATGGTACCGTCAATGTCCAGCTCCTCGGCCGCGCCCTGGCGGGCGAACTTGCGCAAGCGGCGCAGGGCCAGCTTGATGTTGCGCGTGCCCAGTTCCACCTGGTCGTCGAGGTTCTTGTACTCGCGCTGGTCCCAGACCTTGACCGCCTTGCCCTGGCGCTTGCCGGCATCGCCCACGCGAATGCCCTCGGGGTTGAAGCCACCCGAGCCGAACGGGCTGGTGCCGCCGGTACCGATCCACTTGTTGCCGCCGGCATGGCGTTCCTTTTGTTCTTCCAGGCGCTTCTTGAACTCTTCGATGAGCTTGTCCAGACCGCCCAGGGACTGGATCTGCGCGCGTTCCTCGTCGGTCAGGGAACGTTCGAATTCCTTGCGCAGCCAGTCTTCGGGAATCAACGCTTCCAGGTGCTGGTTGAGGTTCTCCAGGCCCTTGAAGTAGGCGGAGAAGGCCCGGTCGAACTTGTCGAAATGCCGTTCGTCCTTGACCAGGATCGCCCGCGACAGGAAGTAGAACTCGTCCATGTCGGCAAAGGTGACGCCCTGCTTGAGCGCATTGAGCAAATCAAGCAGCTCGCGCACCGACACCGGCACCTTGGCCGCGCGCATTTCATTGAACAGATTGAGCAGCATGGCAATGGCCTCCCGGCTCAGCGGTTGCCGCGACGGCTCATGAAGGCCAGGCGCTCGAGCAGTTGCACGTCCTGTTCGTTCTTCACCAGGGCGCCGGCCAGCGGTGGGATGGCCTTGGTCGGATCGCGCTCGCGCAGTACCGCTTCACCGATGTTGTCGGCCATCAGCAGCTTGAGCCAGTCGACCAGCTCCGAGGTGGACGGCTTTTTCTTCAGGCCCGGCACCTTGCGCACATCGAAGAACACGTCCAGCGCTTCACTGACCAGGTCCTTCTTGATGTTGGGGTAGTGCACGTCGACGATCTGCTGCAGGGTGTCGCGGTCGGGGAAGGCGATGTAGTGGAAGAAGCAGCGGCGCAGGAAGGCGTCCGGCAGCTCTTTCTCGTTGTTGGAGGTAATGATGATGATCGGGCGCTGCTTGGCCTTGATGGTCTCATCGGTCTCGTAGACGTAGAACTCCATCTTGTCCAGTTCCTGCAACAGGTCGTTGGGGAACTCGATGTCGGCCTTGTCGATCTCGTCGATCAGCAGGATGACCCGCTCCTCGGACTCGAACGCTTCCCAGAGCTTGCCTTTCTTCAGGTAGTTGCGCACATCATGGACCTTGTCCACGCCCAGCTGCGAGTCACGCAGGCGGCTGACCGCGTCGTACTCGTAGAGGCCCTGGTGGGCCTTGGTGGTCGACTTGATGTGCCAGGTGATCAGCTTGGCGCCAAAGGATTGGGCCAGTTGCTCGGCGAGCATGGTCTTGCCGGTACCCGGCTCGCCCTTGACCAGCAGTGGCCGCTCCAGGGTGATCGCCGCGTTGACCGCCAGTTTAAGGTCGTCTGTGGCGACGTATGCGCTGGTGCCTTCGAACTTCATGAACCGATCCTCTAACGTGGCGCCCGGGGTGCATGGCCCCCGGCGGAAAAATTGTCATGCACGACTATAACGCGGGCTCCGGCCGACTGGGAACGCAGACGGTCCATTCAGTCTCTGAATGGGCCGTCACTTGGTGACTCAGTCAGACTTGGGCGCAGGTTGCTCGTAACGTGCGTTGAACGCCTGGATAAAGCCATTGCGCAGGATCTGCAGGAACGCCTCGAAGGCGCTGATATCGCGTTTGTGTACGCTGCCGCGCAGTTCCACGCGGGTGGCGAACTGGTTCTTGCCCTGGTTTTTCAGGACCGTTTCGCCACCGCCGACCAGCGCTTCCCAGATCGAACGGAACAAGCCCTTTTCTTCATCCTTGACGTCCTGCTGCCAGTTGAACACATCGACGTCGCGCAGCAGCGGCTTGATGTAGCCGGTAAGCCGGCCTTTGCTGGCCTGGGCCTCGATCACCAGGTCGCCGTGGCCGGCATTGAAGTCGAACTTGCCATAGGCGTTGGCAAAATCATTGAGCTGGCGCAGCTGGATGCCGGTGGCGCGCAGGCGGAACTGGAAGTTGTCGAAGTCGCTGAACGGGTCGAACGTGGCGTTGCTCTCCACAGCGGCATCGCCGAGCAGCCGGGCCTTGCCATCAAAGCGGGCATCGCGCCGTCCCTTGAGGTCCTCGACGTTGGTCAGGTTGCGGATGCTGGCATCGAGCCGGGTGGCCTTGAGGTTGACCTGGGGCCTGGCGTTGAAGTTGCGAAAGCTCACGGTGCCGTTGTCGATGCGCACTTCATTGAGGGTAAGGGGCAGCAGCTTTTCCAGTTGCTGGCGCCAGTCGGTACCCTGGCCAGTCTGCGAGCTCTGCTTGCTGGCGCCGTCGACGAAATTCAGCTTGGGGCGTACGAAAAGCACTTCGGCAACCACGGCATGGTCGTACCACAGCGAACGCCAGCTGACCGACAGATCGATCAAGGGCGCCTCAAGCAACGGCACCGGTACCTTGCCGCTGGTCTTGACGATGGTCATCCCGTTGATCTTGTAGGCACCCCGCCACCAGGCCAGGTCCACGTCGGTGATCCGTCCCTGGTAGTCACCCATGTCGGCCAGCCGGTCGTTGAGGTAGTCGCGCACCAGCCAGGGCAGGGCCAGGTGCAGGCCGAGCAGCAACAGGGCAATCCCCAACAGCCCCCCGAGGGGCCAGCGATAACGGCGTTTCATCGGTCGGGTTTCCAGCAGGGGTATAGATCGGTTGACCCCTGTCGTTGGCGTCGGTTCGCTGCTTATGGACGCACCGACGTCGCAGGCTTAACCTTGAAGTTTTCCGTCCGCAGTCCAAAAGGACCCCTGCCATGAGCCGTATTTTTGCTGACAACGCGCACTCCATCGGTAACACACCGCTGGTGCAGATCAACCGCATCGCCCCGCGCGGCGTGACCATCCTGGCCAAGATCGAAGGGCGCAACCCGGGCTATTCGGTCAAGTGCCGGATCGGTGCGAACATGATCTGGGACGCTGAAAGCAGCGGCAAACTCAAACCGGGCATGACCATCGTCGAGCCCACCTCGGGCAACACCGGCATTGGCTTGGCCTTTGTCGCCGCCGCCCGTGGTTACAAGCTGCTGCTGACCATGCCGGCGTCCATGAGCATCGAGCGGCGCAAGGTACTCAAGGCGCTGGGCGCCGAGCTGGTGCTGACCGAGCCTGCCAAGGGCATGAAAGGGGCGATCGAGAAAGCCGGCGAAATCGTTGCCAGCGATCCGGCCCAGTACTTCATGCCTGCGCAGTTCGACAACCCGGCCAACCCGGCGATCCACGAGAAGACCACCGGTCCGGAAATCTGGAACGACACCGATGGCGCGGTCGATGTACTGGTAGCCGGCGTCGGCACCGGCGGCACCATCACCGGCGTGTCGCGCTACATCAAGCAGACCCAGGGCAAGGCGATCCTGTCCGTGGCGGTCGAGCCGATTACCTCGCCGGTGATCACCCAGACCCTGACCGGCCAGGAGGTCAAGCCCAACCCGCACAAGATCCAGGGCATCGGCGCCGGTTTCGTGCCCACGAACCTCGATCTGTCGATGGTCGACCAGGTCGAGCTGGTCAGTGACGAAGAGGCCAAGGCCATGGCCCTGCGCCTGATGCAGGAGGAGGGGATCCTCAGCGGGATTTCCTGTGGCGCGGCGATGGCAGCGGCGGTGCGCCTGGCGGAGAAGCCGGAGATGCAGGGCAAGACCATCGTGGTGATCCTGCCCGACTCCGGTGAGCGCTACCTGTCGAGCATGCTGTTCAGCGATCTGTTCACCGAGCAGGAAAACCAGCAGTAATGCGCCCCGGCGCTGATCGAGGGCAAGGGTCGGCGCCGGGCTTTGTTACACAATCCTTAAAACACAATGCCAGCCCCGGTTGTTTTTAGCGGGGGTGGATCGGTTTATGATGCTCGAAATGCTGGCAGTGATCGCCCGATCGTAATTCCAAGGAGTGTTGCATGACCTTTTCCTTTGCCGCCAAGGCAGGTGTTCTGTTGCTGTTTTTCGGCAGCACGCTCTACGTCCACCTGCGCGGCAAGGCGCGTTTGCCGATGTTGCGCCAATTCGTCAACCACTCGGCGCTGTTTGCCCCTTACAACGCCATGATGTACCTGTTCTCCGGCGTGCCGTCCAAGCCCTACCTCGATCGCAAGCGCTTTCCCGAGCTCGATGTACTCAAGGACAACTGGCAGGTGATCCGCGAAGAGGCCATGCACCTGTTCGACGAGGGCTACATCCGCGCCGCGCAGAAGGACAACGATGCCGGTTTCGGTTCGTTCTTCAAGAAGGGCTGGAAGCGTTTCTACCTGAAGTGGTACGACAAACCGCTGCCATCGGCCCAAGCGCTGTGCCCGCGAACGGTCGAATTGGTCAACAGCATTCCCAACGTCAAGGGCGCGATGTTCGCCCTGTTGCCCGGCGGCAGCCACCTCAACCCACACCGCGACCCCTTTGCGGGTTCCTTGCGCTACCACCTGGGGCTGTCGACGCCCAACTCCGACGACTGCCGGATCTACGTCGATGGCCAGGTCTATGCCTGGCGCGACGGTGAAGACGTGATGTTCGATGAAACCTATGTGCACTGGGTGAAGAACGAGACACAAACCACCCGGGTGATCCTGTTCTGCGACGTCGAGCGACCTCTGAGCAGTCCGTTGATGACCCGTATCAACCGCAAGGTCAGCGCCTTCCTCGGTCGCGCCACCGCGCCGCAGAACACCGACGACGAGCGCGTGGGCGGGATCAACCAGGCCTATGCCTGGAGCAAGCGCTTCAGCACCGTCATCAGTGGCCAGGTCAAGCAGTTCAAGCGCGCCAACCCCAAGGCCTACCGGGTGTTGCGTCCGGTGCTGGCGGTGGTGGTGGCCTACCTGTTGTATTGCTGGCTGTTTTGAGAAAAGCATCGCGGGGCAAGTCGAGTCGTCGCACCGCCGCTCCTACAGGTTCTCACTCTGTAGGAGCGGGCTTGCCCCGCGATAAACTCACCGCTATAGTCAGCCACAGTTCATCTCACCGAAGACCTGCTCATGCCAGCTTCCTGCCTATCCACCGTATTCGCTACCGCGCCCGACGCGGTTGTCGTTGTGCGTGGCAGTCAGCAGCCGGCCATGATCAGTCACTACCCACCACCTGTCAGTAGCGTGGTCGTGTGCGTTGTCGCACCGCCAGCGGTGGTAGTGCTGGGCTAAGCGGCCAATCGCTGCGTCCCCACACACCTGCACCCTACTGAATACGGTTGGCTGCCCCTCGCCGGTAGCACCGTTCGGCTTATCTGCCCGAATTACAGGTGGCATTCATGTCAGTTCTATCGAAACAATCCGTGGCCTCGGCGGCCACCACCGGCCTGTTCGTCCTGCTCTGGAGTAGCGGGGCGATCGGCTCCAAGCTGGGCCTGGCCCACGCCAGTCCCTTTGCCTTTTTGCTGTTGCGTTCGGCCCTGGCCCTGTGCGGCCTGTTGCTGCTTGCCCCACTGCTCAAACTGCGCTGGCCGCGCCACCGTGCCGGGGTGCTGCAGGCCCTGGCCACCGGCTGCGTACTGCTCGGTGCCTACCAGATCTTCTACCTGCTGGCGCTGAACACCCATGTCACCCCGGGGATCATGGCTACGGTCATGGGCGTGCAACCCATCCTCACGGTGGTGCTGATGGAGCGTCAGCGTTCCTTCACCCGGCTGTTCGGCCTGGGCCTGGGCTTGAGCGGGTTGATCATGGTGGTCTACCAGGGCATCGGGCTGGGCGGTATCTCCCTGGCCGGCATGCTGTTCGCCCTGCTGGCGCTGGCGAGCATGACCCTGGGCTCGATCATGCAAAAACGCATTACCGACAACCCCATGGGCACCTTGCCGCTGCAGTACATGGCCGGCCTGCTGATGTGTGCCGTGTTCGCGCCGTTCCAGACCCTGCACGTCGAGCTGAACGGCAGTTTCATTGCTGCCTTGCTGTGGATGGGCCTGGTGGTGTCGTTGCTGGCGACCCTGCTGCTGTACCGGTTGATCGCCAAGGGTAACCTGGTCAATGTCACCAGTCTGTTCTACCTGGTGCCGGCGGTGACGGCGCTGATGGATTACCTGATCTTTGGCAATCGCCTGGCGACACTCAGCTTGCTGGGCATGGGCTTGATCGTGATCGGCCTGTTGTTCGTGTTCCGCAAGCCGGCTGCGCCAGCGGCACAATTGCAGGCGGACTAGCACAGATCACCGCCCGGCAGCGTGCCGGGCGGTTTCTGCTTCAGAAGTAGTAGCCGATGTTGATGTTGGTCCGGTAGTACCAGTCGTTGCTGCCGACCGAACTGGTGCTGGTCCAGCCGGTGCCATTCTCCGCGCCGCCGAAGGGGTTGGCATTCTTCGCCCAGGTGAAGTCGACCCAGGCCATGATCGGCATGGCCAGGAACTGTGCGCCGACGGTAAACATCTGCGAGTCGTCCCAGCCGCTCTTGTCTTTCATCATCCGGCTGTAGTCGTTGTACACCTTGATCTTTTTCAACTGGCCCAGGCTTGGGGTGAATATGTCGTAGCCGATGTTGATCGAGCCGATGGTGGCCTTGGAGGCGATCAGGAAGGCCGGGGTCAGGCCGTTGCCACCCATCAATACCGAATCATTGCTGACGCCGTCGGGGTTCTGCGGATCGTACTCGTATCGGATCGCCTGGCTGGTGACAGTCCAGTTGCCAGCGTTGACGATCGCGTGTACGCCGCCCGCCCAGTAGTCGCCATCATCGCGCGTGGTGGCGTTGTACAGCTCGGCGGCAGCCAGAGACGCACCGATTTCGGTTTTCCAGCCATCGCCGGTGAAGGTCCTCGCCACTCGTGCGTTGACCTGGTTGCGTTTCTCGTTGTCCTGGCGCGATTGGGTAAAGGCCACGGCGTTGTCGTCGAGGTCGGCATAGCGGCCGACTTCCGGCGAGTAGCGGATACCGGCAGGCAGCATGCGCGGAAAGTAACCCAGTTGCAGGTCCCATTCCTTGTCCTTGTAGGTGTATTTCAAACCGGTGCCGGCGCTGACGCCATAACCCATGAAGAACGGGATGTGGTAACTCCAGCCGAACTGCGGATACGGCTCCAGCCCAAAGGGTTTGAAGGGCGCGCCCAATTGCACAGTGGAGTTGGCGTTGAAGCGATAGCCGATGTAACCGCGGTCGATCGAGCGTTTGCCGTCGTCCTGGAACCAGTAGCCGACATCGCTGAATAGCTGCTTGTGGGTAGCCTGGACATCCAGGCGGAAGGTGTCGAAGAGGAAGCGGCCGTTGTTCTCGGTGGTGTCCCAGTGCTCATCGCGGTAATTGACCCGCAGCGCACCGCCGATATCCAGCGAGCTCTGGCCGTCATCACTGCGCAGGGCGATATGCGGGAAGGGTTTTTTCACCACAGGTGGCTGGTCTGGCGCCGCCGGTCCGGGCTCGGAAGCGAAACTGGCGGCGCTGCTGATGATCAGGCCCAGGCTTATCACGTACTTGTTCATATCAATGCCCTGCAAGGTTGAGCAGTTTCCGACGGCAACACCTGTCCTGCGCCTTGAACAAGACGTTGGGCATTTTTTGGTGGGGCTTACGGCAGCTGGCGATGTTGGCTTTTATTGTTTTATAGGTAATACGCTGTTTAAAGGTTGAACTCGATAAACAGGAGAGCAGGATCTATGCCAGTGCTGGAGAGGGCGGTTGCTTTTGGTAAAGTCCATGAAAAACAATTGTTTATATCTGAAACGCACATAGTTGTGCCGCTCCTGAAACAGGCTGGTCTGAAAGTAACAATGTGCTGAAAACTGTGTGCATCCAAAGTGCACAGTGAACAGAAAGGGCGCACTTCTTGTTTTATGGTCGAATAATTAGCAGGCTTTTCAATAGCTCGATGGGCATAAGAAAGGTTCTTCACGATTGTTGGGGGGAGAGGGCCAGGGTTGGGGTGTGGAGGTTGCAGGCTTATCCATTTGATGCAGCGACGCTGCCGGCCCCTTCCGCCTTTACGGCGGGTTCCTTTTGTCTTGGTGTCCGGTCCGTACATCTTGGCAAAAGGAACCAAAACCGCCTGCTCCTGCATCCGGCCCTACGCTGCGCTCCGGGTCCCTTCGCTCCGGCGTCTTCCGGGGCCACGCGGCACTACGACTTGCTTCGCAAGTCTACGGCTCGCGTTCTTCGGCTGCGCCGAAGGTGCTACTCACCGGCCCCTCCAGACACCTCCACTCGGCCTCCTGAAGTCGCGAAGTTACGGGCGGCGTTTGCGCTTATGCATCTTCGAAATCAAAGGTTGGAGCCGCAAGCACAGCATCGCGGGACAAGCCCGCTCGCAAAGCGAATATCGACCCGCTCTTGCTCTTGATTTTCATGCACGCAAGTTCAGGCGCCGCAGACCGCGACTTCAGGAGGCCGAGTGGAGGCACCTGTAGGGGCCGTGCGTAGCACCTTCGGCGTCAGCCGAAGAACGCGAAAGCAAGTCGTAGGCCGCGTGGCCCCGGAGGGTGGCGCAAGGAGGGTACCCGGAGCGTAGCGTAGGGCCGGATGCAGGAGCCAGCGGTTTTGCCAACTTTTTCCAAGAAAAAAGTTGGCCGCCGTAAAGGCGGAAGGGGCCAGCAGCGTCGCCACAGGAAATGGATAAGCGCACAACCTTAACACCCAAGCCCAAACCCAAGCCCAAGGATCCTATCCCCCGACATTCCGTGAGGAACCAAAAAAAAGCCGACCCCTTCGGGTCGGCCAATCCTGCGCGTGATCAATCGAAGCGATTAAAGATCCAGCACCATCCGCCGGCTCTTGCAACCGGAGACACACACCATCATCGACTTG
Source organism: Pseudomonas sp. NPDC090755 (assembly GCF_044769005.1). Taxonomy (NCBI): domain Bacteria; kingdom Pseudomonadati; phylum Pseudomonadota; class Gammaproteobacteria; order Pseudomonadales; family Pseudomonadaceae; genus Pseudomonas; species Pseudomonas sp. NPDC090755. The sequence continues at coordinate 38,791 of NZ_JBIVXC010000010.1, forward strand.
TTCGCCGCTCGTTCAGCCTTGGTCAGCACACCATCGCGGTGGTCGATTTCGCCCTCCAGTACGCGGGTTTCGCACGAGCCGCAGACCCCTTCGCGGCAGCTGTACTCGATGTCGCAACCGGCTTCGAGCAGCACATCCAGCAGATTCAACCCCGGCTCGATGTTCAGCGTTTTCCCTGACTTTTTAAGCTCGACACTGTAACTGTCCTGGGCATCTTCCGACGGCGGCAGCTCCGCGGCGGTGAAGCGTTCGATGTGCGCATGAGGGTAGCCCAGGCTTTCGCAGGTGCTTTCGAAGGCGTCGAGCATCGGCGTCGGGCCGCAGCAGTAGAAGTGCGTGTCGGCAGGCTGGCCGGCCAGGTAATGGGCCAGGTCCGGCACCGCGTTCTTTTCGTCGTTGAAGTGGTAGACCACTTTGGCGTGAAGGCCGCTGAGCTCTTCCAGCAGCGCCGCTTCCTTGCGCGAGCGGGCGCAGTAGATCAGCTCGGCGGATTTGCCCAGGGCCAGCAACTGGCGAAACATGCAGTAGATCGGGGTAATGCCGATGCCGCCGGCCACCAGCACGTTATGGCTGGCATGCGGGTCGAGGGCAAAGTTGTTGCGCGGTTGCGAGATGTTCAGCTGGCTGCCCACCCGCAGTTGCTCATGGACGAAGGCCGAGCCACCACGGCTGTTGCGATCGCGCAGGATGCCGACCACGTAACGGCCCTTGTCGCTCGGTGAGTTGAGCAACGAGTAGCTGCGCACCAGGCCGTTGGGCAGGTGCAGGTCGATGTGCGAGCCGGCTTCGAACGGCGGGAATACGGTGTCGCCCCAAGGGCGAAGTTCGACGCTGATGATGCCTTCGGCTTCATGGCGCAGGGTATGCACCAGCGCGGTGATGGTAGAGGAGTTGGACATCGGTCACCTCAATGGCGCAGTGCGCAAGTCAATGTCGAGCCGGGCGCTGGCTTCGATTTCCACCACCAGCTCAGGGAACACCAGGGCGCTCACTTCAACCAGGGTGGAGGTGGGGTAGCAGGCAAACCCGGCGAAGAAGTCGCGCCGGGCGCGACCTACTTCGTCCTTGTCGGCAATCCGGGTGACGTACACCGTCAACCGGTACAGGTTGCCGATGTGCCCGCCGGCGGCTTCAACCAGTGCCCGGATCTTGTTCAGTACCAGCAGGGTCTGTTCGTAGGCACCCAGCGGGGAGCCAGCTTCACTGGCCTGGCGCGTGGCCGGATGCCCGGTCATGCCGGACATCACCAGTTCGTTGCCGAGCAACAGGGCGTTGGACCAGCTGGCGGTGGCCAGCTCGCTCAGTTCCCTTGCCTGGATACGGTGCACGGCCAGGCTCATGACAGCTGTTTCGCTTCGATCAGCGCCAATTGCTCCTTGGCCTTGCCCTTGAGGAAGCGGCGCAGGCGCACCACGCCAAGGTCATGCTGGTACAGGTTCTCGCGCTGGTTGGCATCGGGCTCCATGAATTCCAGCAGCACCCGGTCCTGTTCCAGCACCGCCCAGTGGCGGGCTTCCAGGCGGTTCTTGTAGAGGAAGCGCCAGGTGTCGCGCTGCCAGCCGGTCAGTGGCCGGGCGCGCCAGTGGAACACCGCCGACAGGCTGCGGCTGCTCGGGGTGTAGCTGCCGATGATGGTGAAGTTGCCGCCCGGACCGCCGGTTTTCGGGTAGGGGATTTCCAGGCGCAGCCAGTGGCAGCCGTTGTCGAGGAACTCGGTCCAGTCGAAGTTGACCCCGCGCTGGCCTTCCTTCTCGAAGAAGAAGCCCTGCTCGGTATCGCGGGTAACGAATTTGGCGGTGGCTTCGCCTTCGCTCATGGAGTGCGACATCTTGTGCAGGTAGGTCCCGTGCATCGGGTCCATGACATTGTCGAGCACGTAGCGGTAGTCGCCTTTCCACTCGGTGTAGCAGAGGAAGCTGCTCCACTCGGGCGAGGTCAATTGCTCGGGCAGTACCAGCTCCGGCGGGGTGTCCAGGTGCGGGTCGGTGGCATTGAACAGGAAGATCGCCCCGGCAGCTTCTCGGGTGTGGAACATCCGGGTCGGGCGGCTGCCTTCCAGCTTGCAGCCCGGGCTACCGGGGACCTTGGTCACGGTGCCGTCGCAGCGCACTTCGACGCCGTGGTACGGGCACTGCAGCCGGTCACCCAGCACCGGGCCCTGGGACAACGGCGCACCGCGGTGCGGGCAGTGGTCTTCAAGGGCATGCACGCTGCCATCGTTATCGCGCCACAGGGCGATCTTGTAGCCCAGGCGGCGGATCGATACCGGCTTCTCGCCCAGCAGCTGCGACGGCAACACGGGAAACCAGAGGTCTTTGAGGCCGTTGGCCAGGTGGTTCTCAACAGGATCGACGGTGAATTGCATATTCATCTTGTTCTACCTCCGGCGGGTCATGCGCCCAGCCGCGCCATCAGGGTTTTATAGGAGTCTTCGGTCCACTCGCCGCTGGTCAGCGGGCAGGGCGGCCCGGCCAGGTTCAGGTGCGCCAGCAGCTCGGGCAGCTCGGTCACGCCGTTGCCGTAGGCGCGTTCGATGGAGTCGCCAAGCAACTCCTCGAACGGGGTATTGGGCCGTTTGCGGGCCTGATGGGGCTCCAGGTAGCGTTCGGTGTTGCTCATGTCATTGACCTCCATTGCGGACCCGTTCGCGGATCGTTTCGCGGACCGGGACAAAGTCGTACGTTGGATAGCATTCGGTGCGGAACACGCCCCAGGCGGCGCGCTCCAGTTCAACATTGACCTTGCCGAGCAGGCTCGGCGGCAGGCGCAGGGTGACGATCTGGCCCAGGCCCATGGCCACGGTCCAGGACACCAGCTCGACGCCGGCGGGTGGGAAACTGTCCCACCAGCCCATCTTCTTCATGTGCGCCTGGATTTCCTCCAGGTTCTTCGACTGGTCGTGCCTGAGCACCACCGTCAGCAGCAGCGTTTCGCTCATGGCCTAACCCTTGGGCTTGTCGGTGAGGAACTTGCCTTGCGGTGCTTCGACGTGTTGCTGGCGTCGGGTGTTGCCATCGATGCCGCCGGCGATCGCCCACTCGGCGAATACGGTCGGGCCAGGTTCGAATTCCCGTGGCTGCCATTCACCGGTCAATTGGTCTTCATCGGCGTAGTACTCGACCAGGGCACCGGCCGGGTTCTTGAAGTACCAGAAGAACGCCGACGACACCGGATGCCGACCCGGGCCGATTTCGGTGGCCCAGCCGCTGCGCGAGATGTGCATGCCGCCACCGAACACTTCGTGCAGGTCGCGCACGGTGAAGGCCACGTGGTTGAGGCCGGCCCGCGGTGCTGGCAACTGGAGCATGAACAGGTCGTGGTGGCCGCCTTCCTCGGCGGTGCGCAGGAAGGCGCCACGGTTGGGGTAGCGGTCCGAGGCCTGGAAGCCGAAGCGCTCGTGGTAGAAGGCTTCGCAGGCATTGACGTCCTTGACGAAGAACACCACATGGCCGACTTCGATCGGCGTGGCGCGCTCGTAGACCGGCGCCGGCTTGTTGATCCGGCCCTTGGTCTGCCAGGTATTGTGGCCGCTGCACTCGATGTCCAGCGCCCGCTTGCGGGTCACCTGCAAGCGGATCGCCAGGCCATTGGGGTCGGTGCAACCGATACGGCCGTTGCCTTCGACAAAGCCAGGATCATTGGCGATGCGTTGGCTGTACAAGGCCAGGTCGGCATCGCTTTCCACGCCCCAGACCACCTCGCGCACGGTCGAGCCCGGTTCGATGGCCGGTGGCAGCCCTGCCTTGTTGATGTCGGCCAGCACTACCCGGCAGCCGTTGAGGGTTTCAAAGATCACTTCATCGGCCTGTTCGCTGACCTTGCTCAGGCCCCAGTCGCTGAAGAAGCGCACGCAAGTGTCGAGGTCTTCGACGCCGTAGGTGACTTCATCGATGCCCAATACGCTCATGGCCTTGCCTCCGCACCGGCCCAGGCCAGTGGTTGATCGTTCATGCCCCAGTAGAGGCTCTTCTGTTCCATGTACTGCAGGATGCCCAGGCGGCCTTTCTCGCGGCCCAGGCCGCTGTCACGCCAGCCGCCGAAGGGCGTTGCGATGGAGAACTGCTTGTAGGTGTTGATCCACACCGTGCCGGCCTGGATCTTGCGACCCAGGGCCCAGGCGCGCTTGTAGTCGCGGCTCCAGATGCCGGCGGCGAGGGCATAGAGGCTGTCGTTGGCCTGCTCGATCAGTTCGGCTTCGCTGTCGAAGGGCAGGGCCACCAGCACCGGACCGAAGATCTCTTCCTGGCAGGTCTGCTGGCTGTTGCTCAGGCCTTCGAGGATGGTCGGCGGGTAGAAGTAACCCTGGTCGTAGATACCGCCGGCTGGCCGCTGGCCGCCGAGCAGCAGGCGACCACCTTCGGCCAGGCCGAGGGCGACATAACGTTCCACCGACTCGCGATGCGCGGCGCTGATCAGCGGGCCCATCTGCGTCGCTTCGTCAGCGGGATCGCCCAGGCGCAAGCGTGCCGCCCCGGCAACCAGGCGCTGCATGAAGGGTTCATACAGGGCGCGGGCGACGAACAGCCGCGAGCCGGCGATGCAGGCTTCGCCCGAAGAGCTGAAAATGCCGTAGAGCACGCCGGCGACGGCGTGATCGAGATCGGCATCATCGAGGACGATGGTCGGCGACTTGCCGCCCAGTTCCAGCGATACCGGCATCATCTTGTCGGCGGCGATGTGGGCGATGTGCTTGCCGGTCCTGGTCCCGCCGGTGAACGACACGCGCTTGACCAACGGGTGGCGGGTCAAGGCATCGCCGAGTACCGAGCCCTTGCCCGGCAGCACGCTGATCAGGCCCTTGGGCAAGCCTGCGTCTTCGCAGATCCGGGCCAGTTGCAGGGCCAGCAATGGCGTGATCTCGGCCGGCTTGATCACCACCGCGTTGCCGGCGGCCAGGGCCGGGGCGACTTTTTGCGCTTCGCTTGCGATCGGCGAATTCCACGGCGTGATGGCGGCGACCACGCCCATGGGCTCGTACACGCTCATGCTGACGAAGTCACCGCGCGACGGCGTAATGGTCTCTTCCAGGGTTTCGCAGGCGGCGGCGAAAAACTGGAAGGTGCCGGCGGCGCTGGCCACCAGTGCACGGGTTTCATTGATCGGCTTGCCGTTGTCCTGGCGTTGCAACTGCGCCAGTTCTTCACCGCGCTGGCGGATCAGGTCGGCGATACGGTACAGCACGGCGGCCCGCTCATGCGGCTTGCGCTGGGCCCAGCCGCTGTGCAGGAAGGCCTGGTGGGCACCTTGCACGGCCTCTTCGACGTCTTCGAGGCTGGCGGCATTGAGCCAGGCCACCGGCTCGCCCGTGGCCGGGTAGCGGGTGGCGTAGCGTTCACCGCCACCCAGGCGCCAGGTGCCGGCGATGCTGATAGGTAGAGTCTGTTCCAGAGTCATCGACGTTCCCCTAGATGGAAATGGCATGGGCGTGGTTGCCCAGGGCACGGACCACGCTGTAGACGGTCAGGGCCGAGGTCTTCGGGTTGGCCTGCAGCGGCTTGCCGCGCAGGCTCATTTCGAAACCGCCGAAGGCACCACGGGCTTCGAAGTGGTGAACGTTCTCTTCACTCAAGGGATCCGCGATCAGCGTTACCTGTGTGCGGTCCAGGCCCAGCCCGGCCAGCGACAAGGTGGCGGCGACGTTGGCGTTCTTCGGGTACAGGCGCGCAGCTTCGCGAGCGCTGCCCTGGAAAATCACCGTGGCCTGGTCAATCGCGTCCAGGTCGCAGACCTGCTCGGCGGGGGTGTTCTTCCACGCCCTGGCCGGTTTGCGTCCGGTGTAGTCGACCGAGTCGATGCCGCCGACCTTGGCCGCCGACAGGGCATCGATACCGCCAATGGCGCCGGGCAGCAGTTCGATTCGCGTGTTACCACGGGCAGCGGCGGCTTCCAGTCGTTCGACCAGGCCAGGTTCGGACAACGCGCCGACCGAGACGACCAGGCAGGCGATACCCCGCTCCAGCGCGGGCAGCACATGTTCTTCGATGGCCTGGTGGCCGGCGCACTCGACCACAAGGTCCGGACGCGCGTCGGCGGGCAAGGCGGTGAGCACCTGCGGCGGGCACTTGAAACTGGCCAGGCGCTGGCGCACCAGCGCCTCGGAGCCGGCCGAAGCGATCACATGCTCGACGCGCAGCTGTGGATCGCTCTCCAGCAGTTCCAGCACCGAGACGCCAATGGCGCCGCAGCCGATCATGGTGATAGTGAGCATGTTGCAATCCTCAGGCCGTGGCTTTCTGGGCTTTGGTTTCGCTGTTGGGTGGGCCGGCGAACTGGGTGGCAAAGCCACCGACGCTGAGCATGTCGACTTCCAGCAGGAACGGGCCGCCCTGGCTCAGCGCACTGTCGAGCACCGGACCAAAGTCTTTCAGGTCGCTGACCAGGCCATGACGCAGGCCAATGGATTCGGCGAGCTGGGTGTAGTTCGGCGTGTGCAGCTCGACATAGGCATGGCGAGCGCCATAGATGGCGTCCTGGATATTGCGGATCACGCCGTAGCGCTGGTCGTTCATCAGCAGGATCACCACGTTGGCCTTTTCCTGCACCAGGGTCGCCAGCTCACCCAGGTTGAGGATGAAGCCACCGTCACCGGCCAGGGCGAAGACCTTGCGCTGCGGGTCGGTTTCTGCCGCCGCGACGCCAGCACCGATGCCCATGGCCAGGCCCTGGCCGATACCGCCACCCAGGGCATGCACGCCCGACAGCGGGTGGTAAAGGTTGAGCAGACGGTTGCCCCAGATGCTGTTGGACAGGGTCACATCACGCACCCAGGAGAAGTTGCGTCCGGTCAGTGCTTGCAACTGCTCGACCATGGCCGAGTAAGGACCCAGGTCGGCCACCAGCTGGGCGCGGGATTGCGCGCGCACCGCCTTGAGTTCATCGATGAAGCTCGGGTCGATGTTCAGGCGGCCTTGCAGGCGATCCGCCAGACCGTCGAGGGCCAGCGCCGAGTCGCCGCAGATGAACAGCTCGCTGGAGTAGCTGCGGCCTTCGATGGCCGGGTTGGCGTCGATGCGCAGGGTGGTGCGCGGCAGCTTCAGGGCGTACTTGAAGGTCTCGTTGCTGCGCAGCCGCGAGCCGGCCACGACCAGCGCGTCGCAGGTCTGGAGGAAGCCTTCGACGAGTTTGTTCTGCGAGAAGGCGCCCAGGCAACGCTCGTCGTCTTCGTTGACCACGCCACGGCCTTGAGTGGAAGTGATCACGCCAACGCCCATGTCCATCAGGCGCTTGACCTGCGGGCCGGCGTGCCGGGCGCCGCCGCCGAGCCAGAGCAGCGGGCGGGTGGCGCTGGCCAGGCGTTCGGCGACCAGGTCCAGGGCTTCCGGGGCTGGCACGGCGACGGGAATGGGCAGCGGCGACAGGTCAGTCGGCATGGGGATGAAGGTCGACTGGATGTCGATCGGGATCTCGACGCTGACCGGGCCGGTGGGCGCGGTCAGGGCAGTCTGCACCGCAAGCTTCAGGGTGCTCAGCGCGGTCTCGACGCTACGCACGCGGAAGGCCGCCTTGGACACCGCCTTGAGCATGGTCAACTGATCGCGGGCTTCATGGATGTAGGCGAAGTCCTGGTCCAGATACGGCGTCTCGATCTGCCCGGTGATGTGCAGCAGCGGCGTGCCGGCGGTCAGTGCCTCGACCAGTGCGCCGGCGGCGTTGCCGGCGGCGGTGCCGGTGGAGGTCAGGCACACACCCAGGCCACCGGTGGTGCGGGCATAGGCGTCGGCCATGTTGGTCGCCCCGGCTTCGCCGCGGGCCATGACGAAGCGGATGTTGCCGCGCACGGCGAAGGCGTCGAGGATCGGCATGTTGTGGATCGAGATCACACCGAACGCGGCCTTGACCTCGCATTGTTCGAGGAACGCGGTGATGGCAGCGCCAACGGTGACAGTGTTTTCATTACGCATGGCGGGACAGGCCTCCAGAAACATCGATATGGCTGCCGGTGGTGTAGGCCGACAGCGGCGAAGCCAGGAACAGGATGGCCTGGGCTGCCTCTTTGGGCAGGCCCAGACGACCCAGGGGAATGTGTTTGCGTTGCGCCAGTTGCGCGGTCCATTGCGACCAGTCGAGTGCGCGCTCCTCGCGGGCCTCGAAGCGCCGGCGCCACTGGCCGGACTCGACCAGGCCAATGAGAATGCCGTTGACCCGGATGTCTTTTTCAGCGAACTCGGTAGCCATCGAACGCACCAGGTTCTTCAGCCCCGCACGGGCCGCCGAAGTGGCGACCATGTGCGGCTCCGGTTGACTGGCCAGCAGCGAATTGACGCAGACGATCGAGGCGCCGGCCTGGCCTTGCAGTTGTGGCAGGAAGGCGCGCACCGGGTAGATCACCGAGAAGAATTTCAGCTGCAGCTCTTCGCTCCAGGCTTCGTCGGTGGTGTCGGCGAAGGTCGATACCCGGCCTTGGCCGGCGTTATTGATCAGCACCCGGGCTGGGCCCAGGGCGGCCAGGCTGGCGGCGGCGAAGGCCTGTACCGATTGGCTGTCGAGCACGTCGCAGACCTGGGCCAGCAAGCGCGCCTGGGGAAAGCGTTCGCGCAAGCGGGCTTCGGCGCTCTGCAGACGCTCCTGATCACGGCCGCAGAAGGCCACCGCCGCACCGGCCTCGAGCAGTTGTTCGACACAGGCCAGGCCGATTCCGGAGGAGCCGCCGGTGACAATCGCCGTGCTGCCTTGCAGTTGATAAAGGCTGCTCATCTCAATCCCTCATCAGCGCGGTGACGCGGCCGTTGCCGGCGTGCGGGGTGTAGTTGAGCAGGCGCGACAGCTCGTCGGCACTGCCACGGACATGGCCGAGCAAACCGTCAAAGTTGATGTGCGCAACCTGCACCGTGGGAATGGTCACGCCCATGGCGGCGACCACCCGGCCGCTGTGATCGCGCACCGGGGCCGCGATGGTCGAGATCGACGACTCGAAGAAACCTTCGCCGCTGACATAGCCGCGTTGGCGGTCGCTCTGCACCAGGTCGAACAGCTCCAGTACGGTTTTTGGCGTGCACGGCGAGAACTGTTCCAGGTGTTCTTCCGGGTACAGTTCGCGAAGCTCGGCCAGGCTCAGGTCTTCCAGCAGGATGCGCCCCAGCACCGTGGCGTGGGCCGGCAGGCGGGTGCCGACATTGACCGCGCTGGAGAACACCGACGGTGGCGAAACCTTGGCCACATAGACGATCGAGCGGCCGTCGCGCACCACCAGGTTGCTCGGGTAGTTGAGGTGATCACACAGCCGTGCCAGCAGCGGCTGGCCCAGTTCGGTGAGCTCCAGCGAGGCGAGGTATTCGAAGCCCAGGCGCAGCACCGACATGCCTAAGCGGTATTCGTTGCCGCTGCGGGTGACGAAGCCCATGGTTTCCAGGGTGGTCAGCAGGCGGAAGATGGTCGAGCGTGGCAACTCCAGGCGCCGCGCCAGTTCCGGCGCGGTGAGCGTGCGGTTTTGCCGGCTGAATTCACAGAGCAGCAACAGGCCGCGCTCAAGGCCGGGGACGATGTATTTGTCCTGGTTGTCTTTCAACAGATCCGAATCATTCATAGCGCAGTACCTGTCAGTGAGGCGTCGAGGGCGGCGGCAAGCAGACGGGCCACGGCCTCGGGTTGTTCGATCGGGCTGGCATGGCCGGCCCTGGCAATCAGCTGGAACGGTGCACCCAGCGCAGCCGCCAAGGCCTGGCAGTCGGCGGGCGGGGTAATGCTGTCGGCGGCACCGCAATGGACTTCGCAAGGCACGGTGCAGGCGGCGTAGCGCAGCAGGTCGTCACCGCACAGCAGCTCGATGGCCTGGCGATAGCCCGGGGGCTGCAGCCGTGCCATGTTCCAGTGCACCCAGGCGCGGGCCTCGGCGCTGGCCATGGGCGAGAGCATGTGCGCGCTGCGCTGGCTGGCCATCTGGCTGATACCCAGCTGTTCGAGGTTGTGCAGGCGCTGGCTGCGCACCTGGTGTGCCTGCTCGGCGCGAGCCGGGTCGCCATAGCCGCGTGCCGGGCTGATCAGCACCAGGCGGCGTAGCCGTTGCGGCTGGCTGCAGGCCAGCGCCGCGGCGCTGAGGGCGCCGAGGGAATGGCCGACCAGCACGCAGTCGTCAATCTGCAGCGCATCGAGCAGTTGCAGCAGGCGCCGGGCATAGTCCGCCGCCGATGGCGCCGGGGCGTCCAGGGCAGTGGACTCGCCGTAGCCAGGTGCATCCCAGGCGATCACCCGGGCATGCTGGCTGAGCTGCACGGCCACCTGCAGCCAGGACGCGGCGCCCGAGCCGATGCCATGCAGCAGCACGATGGCGGGGCCGTGCCCGGCTTCGCGGATCGCCTGGGGGCCGTCGGCCAGCGCCACCAGACGCTGGGGAAAGCGTTGCGGCAACTGCGCCTGGAGCGCGGCGAGCGAAGGGTCGGTGGCGTGCAACATGGCTTACCCGCGCTTGATCGAGGCCAGCGGGTGCGCTGGCGGGTAGGTCGGGGTGACCGGCTTTTTCGCGCCGAGCATCACGCACATCAGCGCGTCCTCATCGCCGATGTTGATCTCTTCGCGATACACGCCCGGCGGCACCGAAATCAGGTCGCGGTCGGTCAGCACGGTTTCAAAACGCTCACCGTCCTTTTCGATGATCACTTTGAGCTTGCCGCGCAACACGAAGAACACTTCCTCGACGTCGGTATGGATATGCGGCGGGCCTTCATGGCCGGCCGGGATGACCATGGTCGAGAAGGTGAAGTTTTCCGAGGGGATGGTGTTCATGTCGCTATTGACCCCGGTGCCGCCGGTGCCGACGTAACGCATTTGCGCACGGCGGAACTTGGGGTCGTAGTCGGCCTGGAACTTCAGCGCGTCCCAGTCGTACTTGCGGGTTTCATAGCGGGCGATGCGGGTCTGCATCCAGCCGGCCAGGTCAGAACCTGCAGGTTGTTCCCAGGTTTTCGCGGTGTCTTTGTGTACGGATAGGTCAGTCATGGGTCTCTCTCCTGATCAAGGCATGACGAACCCGCCGTTGACCGGCAGGGTTTGTCCAGTGATGAAGCGCGACAGGTCGGACAGGGCGAACAGCACGGCGCCGCTGACGTCCTCGGGCAATTGCGGGCGCTGAATCGCCCGTTGTTCGGTGTACAGGCGGTGGCGCGCCTCGGGTACGTAGGCGGTGGCCTCGACCAGTACCAGGCCGGGGGCAATGGCATTGACGGTGATGTTGTCGTTGCCCAGCTCACGGGCCAGGCTGCGGGTCATGGCAATGATCGCGCCCTTGCTGGCGACGTAGGCCAGCAGGTTCGGCGCACCCCACAACGGCGTGTCGGAGGCCAGGTTGATCACCGCGCCCTTGCCGCTGGCGCGCAGGGCCGGCAGGCAGGCTCGGGTCATCAGCCAGGTGCCGCGCACGTTGACCTGCATGACCTGGTCCCAGGTGTCGATGTCCAGTTGCTCGCAGGTCTTGCCGCCGGAGTTGGTGATCGAGGCGTTGTTGACCAGGCCATCCAGGCCACCGAGTTCGGCAGTGGCGGCGGCGACGCACGCGGTGATGGCCTCCGGGTTGCCGAGGTCCAGGGTCACGCCGCTGACCTGCAGGCCTTGTTCGCGCAATTCGCAGGCTGCCTGCTGCACCCGATCGGCAAGAATGTCGGCGATCACTACCCGTGCACCGGCCTGGCCGATGGCCTGGGCGAAGGCATAGCCCAGGCCGCGGGCACCACCGGTGACCAGCACGCGACGGCCTTCGAGCATGGTGTTGAATGGGTTCATCATTGGCTACTCAGCATGGCTTTGGGCAGGTAATGCAGCACGCGCTTCTCGGCCCAGACCACCGCGCCGTACGCCAGCACGCCGATCAGGGTGAGCATGACGATGGCGACGAAGACCCCGGCGGTGTTGCCCTGGCCCTCGGCGTCCACCAGCAGGAAGCCCAGGCCCTGGTTGCCGCCGACCAGCTCGCCGACGGTGACGCCGATAACGGCCAGGGTCGAAGCGATGCGCAGGCCCGAGAACAACGCGGCCATGGCCGAGGGGAACTCCACCAGGCGGAAGATCTGCCAGCGGCTGGCGTTCATGGTGCGCACCAGGTTGATCATGTCCGGGTCCACGGTGCGGATCGCCGAGAGCACGTTGATCATCACCGGGAAGAACACGATGAGGATGGCGATGAGGATCTTCGGGTAGATGGTGTAACCCAGCCACATCACGAACAGCGGGGCGAAGGCCACTTTCGGGGCGATCTGCAGGGCCAGGATGTACGGCGAAAGCATGGCCTCGGCCGAAGGCGACAGGCCCAGCGATACGCCGATGGCTACGCCCAGCAGGGCACCAAGGCCGAAACCGACGATGATTTCGAACGCGGTAATCAGGGTGTGCTGCAGCAGTGCGCTGGATTGCCACATCACGACGCTTTCCTGGGCCACGCGGCTCAGTTGCGGCATGACGAATTCGGGCATGCCAAGCAGGCCGGGCCCCCACTGCCAGAGCAGCAGGAACAGGATCAGCAGGGCGACGCTGCCGAGCACGGAGGTGTTGAGGTTTCTCATCGGGCTATTACCTTGTTATGCATCCAGGCTTATTGCGCGGCCGTGGTGGTTTCGATGAACTGGTTGCTGTAGAGCTCGTCGAGCCGGGGCTCCTTGGCGACGATGCCTTCGCTGACGTAGAACTTGCGTACCGCGTCCAGGCGCGCCGGGTCGATCTGCCCGAGCACGGTCTGGTTGGCATAGACATGCTCGACGTACAGACGGAAGGTTCTTTCCAGTGCTGCTTCCTTGCCGGCATAGGCCGGTACCGCCTTGGCGAAGGTAGCGGCCGCGGCTTTCGGGTCCTGGATGATGTCGCGCATACCTTGCAAGGTGGCCTGGACCACGCCGCCGACGATCTGCGGCTGGTGCTTGATGGCGTCGTCGGAGGCGAGGATCGCCTGGGCCATGCTTTCGAAAATCTCCGTCTGCGGGATCAGGTTGATCTTCAGTCCGGCCTCTTCGGCGTTGACCACCCAGTCCGGCACACCGGCCATGGCCTGGGCCTTGCTGGCCGAGAACAACTGCCAGACACCCGACGGGCCAGCGGCCTGGATGTCGACGTCGGTCTTGGTCAAACCCGCTTTGCGCAGCGAGGCGAGCAGGGCGTAGTAGGTCGTGTCGGAGTAGGACATCACGGTCAGGGTCTTGCCCTTGAGGTCCTTGATCGACTGGATGTTCTCGCCGGCATTGGTGGCGATCATGGTCACGCCACCGGCGCCGAGCACCGCCACGGCGCGCACCGGGATGCCGTTGGCACGGACCACGATCGGGGTGTCGCCAATGGCACCGCCGAGCATGGCGTTGCCGGCGCCGATCTGTTTTGCGACATCCACTCCGCCCTTGGCGGCGATGAAGGTCAGGTCCAGGTCCCTGGCACTGTAATAGCCCTTTTCCTTGGCGATGATCCACGGCGCAAAGGCCGGCGAATTGGGTGGCGCGGGCAGCAGGTAGGTGACCTTGGTTGGCGCTGCCTGGGCAGTGAGCGCCAGACCAAGACCGAGGGCGATGACCGAAGTCTGCGCCAGGCGTTGCAGGGACTTGAACATGCGTACTCCTGAATCGGTTGATGGGCCGTAAGGCGTTGATCAATGCAGTTCGGTGTCTTCGCCGACTTTCAGCAGTTCCATCAGGCGCCCGGCCAGCGGACCGATTTCCGGCAGCTTGCGGCGCTCCAGCGGGTTGTCACGAAACGGCAGGTCGACCTGGATCTCTTCGATGATGGTGCCGGGGCGGGCGCTCATGACCAGCAGACGGTCAGACATGGCAATCGCCTCGACCAGGTCATGGGTGATGAACAGCGCGGTCTTCTTTTCTTCGAACAGCATGCGCGCCAGGTCCTGTTGCAGGATCATCTTGGTTTGCGCATCGAGGGCCGAGAACGGCTCATCGAGGAACAGCACCTGCGGGTTGATCGCCAGGGTGCGGGCCAACGCAGCCCGTTGGCGCATGCCACCCGACAGCTGGAACGGGTAGTGGTCGGCAAATCCTTGCAGGTGGCAACGGTTGAGCAGATCCTCGGCGATCGGCTGGCGCTTGGCGGCGGGCATGCCCTGGATTTCAAGGCCCAGTTCGACGTTGCGACGGATGCTGCGCCAGGGCATCAGCAAATCCTTCTGCAGCATGAAAGCCACCTTTTGCACCGGCCCGAGCACTGCCTCGCCGCCGACGAAGACTTCGCCTTCACTGGGACGGTAGAGCCCGGAGCCCATGTTGAGGATGGTGCTTTTGCCGCAGCCGGACGGGCCGATGATCGAAACCACCTCACCGCGACGGATCTTGAAGTTCACCTCGCGAATGGCGAAGGGGGCTTCGGCCTTGCCCTTGGCCGGGAAACATTTGCCGACGTTGCGAAATTCGATTTCGGTCGGCTCCAGGTCTTCCTTGGAGTGCGGCGTATTCCATTGAGAGGGGATTGCGTACATCTCTTTCACAGCCATTGGGGAAGCTCTCTGGTCTGTTTTATAGGTGATACGCCGTTTAGTGCATGAACAATGCCAGGTAGGATTTTTCTACGATTAAAATAGAAACTTCTTATTTATTAAGGGTTTAGTGGTTTGTTGGGAAATCACGTTTGTTCCATATATGAAACAAGGTTTTCTATGTGGCACGAAATTGCACAACAACTGCGCGAGGCAGTTGTTGATGCGAGGAAAGGGGGCTTTTTTCGGTAACGGAAAAGGAGGTTTGGTTTCATGGGTGAAACCAGGGGTGTGTCAGGCTCGCACGGTCCGTCCGGCGGCTGTGGGCTTGAGCACCAGCCACAAGGCCACGGCGATCAGCAACCCGCCATACAGGTGCGCCATCGACAGCGACTCGTCCAGCAGCCACGCGCCCCAGAGCACACCAAAGGCCGGGATCATGAAGGTCACGGTACTGGCCTTGACCGGGCCGATCTCGCTCAGCAGACGGAAGTACAGAATGTAGGCGAAGGCGGTGCACACCAGGCCCAGGCCCAGCAACGACAGCCAGACATCCCAGCCACCCCAGCTGGCCGGTGGTTGGGTCAGCACGCTGTAGCCGAACAGCGGCAGCAGCAACAAGGTCGCACCGAGCATGCTGCCCAGGGCCGACAAGCGGCTGTCCAGGCCGCCTTGCTGGTCGAGCCAGCGCCGGGCCAGAAAGCCGGCGAAGCCGTAACAGGTGGTGGCCGCCAGGCACGACAGGGCACCCTGCAGCAGTTGAGCGTCGAACGCCACCGGGCCTGCGCCACTGAGAATGCCGACGCCGAACAGGCCGAGGAAGATGCCGCTCAACTTGGTCAGGGTCATGGGTTCGCGGAACAGCAGGGCGCCGATCAGTACGCCCATCAAGGGCGTGGTGGCATTGAAGATGGCCGAGTAACCGGCTGGCAACACCTGGGCCGCCACCGAATAGAGGGTGGCCGGGATCCCCGAGTTGATCATGCCCAGCACCAGGCAGGCCTTGAGTTTGCCGTTGAAGTCCCAGCGCACCCGCATCAGGGCGAGGATCACCAGCAGGCCTGCGCAGGCGATCGATACCCGGAAAAAGGCCGTTGGCAGGGTGCCCAGCACGGGCGCGATGATCCGCATGAACAGAAAGCTCGCGCCCCAGACAGCGGCAAGCATCAACAGGCGGGTGAGGGCGATGGGGCTCATGGGGTCTCCGGGTCCTTGGTGCAGGGCGCGAGTTTACGCCATATGCCGGTCCGGGCTCTCTCCCATTCTTGCGCTCAAATTCCGCTGGTTGCGAATTTGGCCGATACACCCGGGCCAATGGGCTTTCGTTGCTTACGACGACTGGCTAAGCTCAGGCTTTGACATGCCCGCAGAGGTCTGACGTATGCCCCAGCAATGGCCGGCCGCCGATATCGCCCGGATGATTCTTGATGGTTTCGACAACTACCGGGAGCATTTTCGCCAGATCACCGTCGGCGCCCGCGCCCGCTTCGAGCAGGCCCAGTGGCCGCAGACCCAGAGTGCGTCGGCGGCACGGATCAATCTCTACGAGGAAAAGGTCAGCGAAGTCAGTGGCGGGCTGCGTGAGGCGTTCGACGCCCAGGAGCTGCTGGACGTGGCGCTCTGGCCACTGGTCAAGAGCGCCTACATCGACCTGATCGACCCGCGCCTGGACGATGAACTGTCGGAGACCTGGTACAACTCGATCTTCTGCAGCCTGTTCCGCCACGACCTGATCAGCGACGGCTGCATGTTCATCCATACCACCCGGCCGTCGCTGCGCAGCCATGAGCGGGCGGCGCAAACCCGCACCTACCGGCCCCAGGGCAGCCTGGGCAGCCTGTTGGCGCAGATCTTTGCCGACTACAGCTTCGATGCACCCTACGGCGACCTGCAGGGCGATTTGCACCGGTTGGAAGGGCAGTTGCGCGAGAACCTGCCGGACTGGGTCTGCAAGGACCCGGCCCTGGCGGTGGAACTGTTCTCGCCGGTGCTGTACCGCAACAAAGGGGCATACCTGGTGGGGCGACTCTACACCCAGGACGAGCAGTGGCCGCTGGTGATCCCACTGCTGCACCGCGAAGGCCATGGCATCGAGATCGACGCGCTGATCACCGATGAGGCCGAGGTGTCGATCATCTTCTCCTTCACCCGTTCCTATTTCATGGTCGATGTGCCGGTGCCGGCCGAGTTCGTCGGCTTTTTGCGGCGCATCCTGCCGGGCAAGCACATTGCCGAGCTGTACACCTCCATCGGCTTCTACAAACACGGCAAGTCGGAGTTCTATCGGGCCCTGATCAATCACCTGGCCAGCACCGACGATCGCTTCATCATGGCCCCGGGTGTGCGCGGCATGGTCATGAGCGTGTTCACCCTGCCGGGCTTCAACACCGTGTTCAAGATCATCAAGGACCGCTTTTCGCCGTCCAAGAGTGTCGACCGCGCCACGGTGATCGAGAAGTACCGCCTGGTAAAGAGCGTCGACCGGGTCGGGCGCATGGCCGACACCCAGGAGTTCGCCGACTTTCGCTTCCCCTTGAGCAAGTTCGACCCCGAGTGCCTGGCCGAACTGCTCGAAGTGGCGCCCTCGACCGTCGAGGTGCAAGGTGACACCGTACTGGTGCGCCATTGCTGGACCGAGCGGCGCATGACGCCGCTCAACCTGTACCTGGAGAACGCCAACGATGCCCAGGTGCGCGAAGCCCTGGAAGACTACGGCCTGGCAATCAAGCAACTGGCGGCGGCGAATATTTTTCCCGGCGACATGCTGCTGAAGAATTTTGGCGTAACCCGTCATGGCCGGGTGGTGTTCTACGACTACGACGAAATCTGCTTTCTGACCGAGGTCAACTTCCGCTATATCCCGCCGCCGCGCTTTCCGGAAGACGAGATGTCGTCCGAGCCCTGGTACTCGATCGGACCGCTGGATGTGTTCCCGGAAGAATTCCCGCCGTTCCTGTTCGCCGACAGTGGCCAGCGGCGGTTGTTCAGCCAGTTACATGGCGAACTGTACGATGCCAACTACTGGAAAGGGCTGCAGGAAGCGATTCGGGCCGGCAAGGTGATCGATGTGTTCCCGTATCGGCGCAAGGCCCGGGAGTGCTGAAAAGCCACCCAACCTTGTGGGAGCAATTGTCTTGATTGCCTGATGGTGTAGCCGCTGCCGCCAGGCTGCGATTGGCGGGCTTGCCCCGCGATTTAGCGCTGCAACGCATCGCGGGGCCAGCCCGCTCCTACAGGCAGTCGATCGCAGCCTCGTTCCTCGGCAGCGGCTACACAGAATGACGGTGACCCTCGCCGGCTTGCGCAGGTATTCGATCTTCAGCTTTTCATGCACTTCATCTCACTGAAGTCCTTGCGCATCTGGTCCAGCTTCTGCTCCAGGTGCTGGCGTTGCCGATCACTGATCTGGGCCATCAGGTCGACCAACAGGTGCCGCGTCGCCTGCTCGGAGCGCTGGTAGAACTGGCGGTACTCCGGGGTCCACAGGCTTTCGCGGTGTCTCAACAGTTGGTCAAGACGCGGCTCGAAGCTGGCGCTTTTGCGTAGGTCCAGGGCCGCACTGAAGTGTGCCTGCCAGTTCGCCCGGTTGGCGATCGATTGGCGATTCTGCTCTCCCAGGCTTTGTGACCAGGCCATGATGCGCACCCGCTGCTGCGGGCTCAGCTCACCGAACCAGGGGGAAAGGCGTTTCTCCATGCGTTCGGCGCGCGCCTCGATCTGCCGGGCCAGGGGCGTTTTCACATAACGGGCCTGGCGTTCGCTGATGTCCTCGCTGAACGCCTGGCGCATCTCGCGCACCTGCTCATCGTCCATCGCCCGCAACAACTGGGCGGCGGAGGGGGTGATCTGGCCCGCTACCCTGGCAATGGCCTGCTTGGCTTCCTGGGTACGCAATTGCAGTTGCTGGTCGGTCACCTGGTTGTTGGCGACCATCTGTCGGACTTCGTCGATCCAGTTCAGGTAGCCCGGCAACTGGGTGCGGCAATGCCAGGCCAGGTGCTGCTTGAGCCGCTGGTCGAACCAGGTCTTCTGCTGGCGGTTCATGTTCAGGTAATCGTTCAACGACCAGGGCACCAGCACGTCGAGGTTGCGGTAGGCCAGGTCGATACGGTTGCAGGCCAGCACCAGCAGGGCTGCCATGACCAGAAACAGGAGGCTGCGCAGGTGCTTGTACAGGCTGGCGTACATGAGCGAATCCTTGCGGTGGCTTGCTTGTCTTTATAGATCAGCTTGGCCCATTGCGGTTCCTTTGGCAGGTTCCGGTGTAGAATGCCGGTCTTGCTTTGAGGATTTTCGGAAATGGCTCTAGTTGGGCGTTACAACAGTTTGCAAATCGTGAAACACACGGACTTCGGCCTTTACCTGGACGGCGGCGTGGATGGCGAAATCCTCCTGCCCAATCGTTACATTCCCAAGGACACGCCCACTGAAGTCGAAGACTGGCTCAACGTGTTCGTCTATCTGGACAGCGAAGACAAGCTGATCGCGACCACCGAAAAGACCAAGCTGCAGGTCGGCGAGTTCGCCAGCCTCAAGGTCAAGGAAATCAACAGCATCGGCATCTTCCTCGACTGGGGGCTGCCCAAGGACCTGTTGATGCCGTACTCCGAAGAAAAGCGCCAGATGCGCCAGGGTGAGTACTGCGTGGTGCATGCCTACCTGGACAAGCGTACCCGCCGGATCACCGCCACCGCGCGCCTGGACCGCTACCTGGACAAGGTGCCGGCCACCTACACGACCGGCCAGGAAGTCGACCTGCTGGTGGTCGAAGAAACCCCGATGGGCTTCAAGGCGATCATCAACAACAAGCACTGGGGCCTGATCCACAAGAACGAAGTGTTCAAGTACCTGCGTTCGGGCAAGCAGGAGAAGGGTTACATCAAGGAGATGCGCAGCGACGGCAAGATCGCCCTGAGCCTGCAACCCGTCGGCCAGGACCTGGCCAATAGCCTGCAGGACAAGATCCTGGGCAAGCTCAAGGAGGCCAACGGCGTGCTGCAGGTCAGCGACAAGAGCGATCCGCAGTTGATCAGCGATCTGTTCGGGGTCAGCAAGGGCAACTTCAAGAAGGCCATCGGTGCCTTGTACAAGGATGGCCGCATCGTCATCCACGCCGACCGCATCGAACTGGCCTGATCACACCTGGCGGAAACCTGCAAAGTTCAGGTTTTCGCCGCCCGGGCGCAGGTCCTGGAGCAGCGAGTCGCGGTCAGCGCTCAGCGCCAGGCTGATGGTCGAGCGTCGCTTGCCGGGGTGACGCACTTCCATTTTTTCCAGATGGGCCTTGAGGAAGTTCACCGGCACCTTCAAGTGCTGCAACTCGTCGGTTTCGGGCGTGTGCAGCAGCAGATTGACCCAGTCGGCCGCTCCTTTGCGCAGTACCAGTTTCACCGGCACATCGAACCACCACAGGCTGCGCTTGGTGTCGAGCACGGCAAACAGGGTGTTGTCGCTGGCGAGCACGGGTTTTTCCAGCTCCAGGTTGCGACGGGCGATGGCGGCGGGTTTGTCGAGTTTCATGCAGGTTCCTACGGGTGACGCTTGAAAGGTCGACTATTGTGCTGGCAATGCAGCGAAACATAAAGCGGCGGCGCGCTTGGGTCGACGCCTGCAATTAATTGAAACTCCTGATTTGGGTCGCAGGTCCACTGACTGCCGCCGACGACAGTCGGTATTTCCCTTCAGGAGAATCCCCATGAGTGGAACCAAAGATAAAATCAAAGGCATGGCCAACGAAGCAATTGGCAACGCCAAGCAGGGCATTGGCAAAGCCACCGATAATGAGCGACTGCGCGCCGAGGGCGAGTTGCAGGAGCGCAAGGGCGAAGCCCAGCAGGTGGTCGGCAAGGTCAAGGATGCGGTGAAAAAGCCTTGATTGACGCAGTCGTGAGTGCGCAACGGCCATCTTCGGGTGGCCGTTGTGCTATCTGCGCCAATCAATCGCAACTCTGGGGCGAACGTCGTTTAGACTTCAATGCAGACCTGAATGAGGAGACCTGGCCATGACCCTCGAACGGCGAAAGGAGACGCTATGATTTTCCCCGACCTGCGCGGCTTGCCGTTGCATCGCGTGCTGGTGCGCACCGTCAAGGAGTTTCTCGATGACGAGATGTCCACCTATGCCTCGGCGCTGGCCTACCAGATGCTGTTCTCGCTGTTTCCCTTCCTGCTGTTCCTGATCGCCCTGATTGGTTTTCTGCACCTTCCCGACTTCTTTTCCTGGTTGCGTCTGCAATCGGAACTGGTCTTGCCGCCCCAGGCCCTGGAACAGGTCAATCCGGTGATCGACCAGTTGCAGCAGTCCAAGGGCGGCCTGCTGTCGGTGGGTATCGTCATCGCCCTGTGGACGGCCTCGGCCGGTGTGCGGTTGATGATGAGCGCAATGAACGCGGCCTATGATGTGGTCGAAGGACGGCCTGTCTGGAAGCGTCTGCCTTTGTCGGTGATCTATACCGTGGGCATCGCCGGCATGCTGTTGGCCGCCGCCGCGCTGATGGTGCTGGGGCCGCAGGTCATGGAGTGGATCGCCGCCCAGATCGGCATGCAGGAGTTCATTGTCATCCTGTGGACCGTGTTGCGCTGGCCGGCGATCATCCTCCTGATGATGATGGCGGTGGCGCTGATCTACTACGTGATGCCGGATGTGAAGCAGGAGTTCCGGCTGATCACGCCAGGCTCGGTACTGGCGGTCGTGGTGTGGATCGTCGCCTCCCTGGCGTTCGGTTACTACGTCAAGGCATTCGCCGACTACAACGCCATGTACGGCAGTATTGGTGCGATCATTGTCCTGCTGT
The DNA here is from genome assembly GCF_044769005.1 of Pseudomonas sp. NPDC090755. Taxonomy (NCBI): domain Bacteria; kingdom Pseudomonadati; phylum Pseudomonadota; class Gammaproteobacteria; order Pseudomonadales; family Pseudomonadaceae; genus Pseudomonas; species Pseudomonas sp. NPDC090755. The sequence goes on from NZ_JBIVXC010000010.1 coordinate 59,974, forward strand.
TGTATTTCTACATTTCTGCGGCGGTACTGTTGCTGGGCGCGGAAATGAATGCCGTGATCGACTACATGTCGGCCGAAGGCAAGAGCCCCGATAACACGGGAGCGGGCGGCGAGGTCCATGAACATGAGAAAAAACATGTTTCCGGGCTGGGCCGCGATCACTCCCATGACCACTCGGATGCCCACGAAGGCGAACCCTTGAGTCGAACTTCCCATGATTCGTGACATTCTGAAAATGGGCGACGAGCGCTTGCTGCGCATTGCGCCGCCCGTGCCCTCGCAACTGCTCGGCAGTCCTGAACTTGAGCAACTGATTGCCGATATGTTCGAGACCATGCGCCATGTCGGCGGTGTCGGCCTGGCCGCGCCGCAGATTGGCGTCGACCTGCAACTGGTTATTTTCGGTTTCGAGCGCAGCGAGCGTTATCCGGACGCCGAACCCGTGCCACAGACCATTCTGCTCAACCCGGTGATCACCCCGCTGGGCACCGAGGTGGAGGATGGCTGGGAAGGTTGCCTGTCGGTGCCGGGCCTGCGCGGCGTGGTGCCGCGTTTTCAACGCATTCGCTACGAGGGCATCGACCCGCAGGGGCAGCCGGTCGACCGGATCGCCGAAGGCTTCCATGCCCGGGTGGTGCAGCATGAGTGCGATCACCTGATCGGACGCTTGTACCCCTCGCGCATCCACGACTTCAGCAAGTTCGGTTATACCGAGGTGCTGTTCCCCGGGCTGGATCCGGCCAGCGACGACTGAGGACGGATCATCGCCAGCAACGGCTTGCTGCGCTGGTATCGGCTCAGGCGCTCGGCCAGCGGGGCAGGCAGGTCGAGGCACAGGACAAATCCCTGGCGTTCGTAGAAGGCTTGCAAGTCCGGATGACAGAACAACCAGACCGGCCCCGCGATCGAACGGATGGCCTCATCGATCAGCCGTCCGGCAATCCGCTGCTTCCTTGAGGCGTGCGCGACCCACAACCCGGTCAGCCAGTGACCCTCGGCTACCGGGCTCAGGCACAAGGCCGCGACAATGCCCGGGTCACGGGCAACCCAGCACTGGCCATTGGCTGCTGCACGCATGGGTGAACCCTGGCTTTTGTAGAATTTGTTCAGTAGTGGCTGTTCGAGCCCGCTCAGCGAGCAGAAGCGTAGGTCGGTCACGGGAATCATCCTGCAGAGGCTCTGGCCCGGGCTTTTACACCGACATTGGCAGGTTGTCGAGGGGGCGGATGAAGGGCATTGTTGCAAAACGCGTAACAGTGAATGTCCGGGGCAGGGCTTAAAGCTTACAGGCCAAGTTGTAAACTATCCCTGTCCCACAAGAATACAAACAGTGGGACCGGTACTTCGTGTTATGTCCGTTAGTTGATATAGCAACTTCTCCGCGCCCCTGTTGGCCAATGAAGTCAATCGATTCGTTTGATTGCTTTGCAGGCTTATTATCATGAAAAGTTTACTGGTACTTGCACTGGCTGGTCTGTCTTCGTTCGCCTTGGCAGATGAAGTAACGACTGCATCGGCACAGCCTGCCGTTGAACAATACGACTATAGCCAGAACCTGGATATCGCCAAAGTCATCAGTTTGTCGACCCTGCCCAATGTTTGCGAAGTTGTGCCTGCAACCATGGTCTACGAAGATCATCAGGGTCAACGCCACACCATTGAATACCGCGCCATGGGTAATGGTTGCAGCAACGGTTGATCGTTCGCGCTCGTTACATTACCCGTCAGTTGTAACTGACAACGTTTTATTGTCAAAACTGTCCGCAATCCTGTTACTCGGTCGTTCCAGGCATGGGGCCTTCGCGCTCAAGTAGCTGACGCTTGCGCTCAACGCCCCAGCGATACCCCGAAAGGTTGCCATCGCTGCGCACCACCCGGTGGCAGGGAATGGCTACCGCCAGGGCATTGGCCGCACACGCCTGGGCCACAGCGCGCACCGCCCTGGGGGCGCCGATCTTGCGGGCAATCTCGGCATAGCTGGCTGTGGTACCGGCCGGGATCGTTCGCAGGGCTTGCCAGACCCTTTCCTGGAAGGCAGTGCCGCGCAGGTCAAGCGGCAGGTCGAGGCCGATCCCCGGGGCTTCGATCAGGCCTACTACCCTGGCGACCAGGGTTTCGAATCCGCTATCCCCGCCCAGTAGTTCTGCCTTTGGGAATTTGTCCTGCAGGTCGTGTAGCAATTGCTGTGGGTCATCACCGAGCAGGATCGCGCAGATGCCCCGCTCACTCTGCGCCACCAGGATCGAACCCAATGAGCATTGGCCGATGGCAAAACGGATTTCGGTATTGGCCCCCCCATCGCGGTAAGCCCCGGGGGTCATGCCCAGGCGCGCGTTGCTGGACTCGTAGAAGCGGCTGTTGGAGTTGAACCCGGCGTCATACAGGGCCTCGGTGATGCTGCTCGACTGCTGCAACCGGGTGCGCACCTTGCGTGCCCGGTGAGCCGAGGCGTAGGCCTTGGGCGTGACGCCGGTAATGGCCTTGAACACTCGGTGAAAGTGGAAGGGGCTCATGCCGAGTTGTTCGGCCAATTGGTTGAGGCTGGGCGCCGATTCGGCCGTCTCGATCAATTGGCAGGCATGGGTAACCTGGGCCCGATGCTGTTCGGCCCGGTGCGTCTGATCCGCTGCCCGGCGCCTGCTGGGGCGGTAGCCTGCGGCTTCGGCTTGCTCGGCGGTGTCGAAGAATTCGACATTTTCGATCCGTGGCAGGCGCGAGGTGCTGCTGGGGCGGCAGTACACCCCGGTGGTGCGCACGGCATAGACGAAGGCCCGGTCGGCTGCCGGGTCGCGGGCGAGCATGGCTTGCCAGCGTGGGTCGGTTTCGCTGATGCGGGGTTTGCCCTGGCTCATTTCAATGTGCTCTCGCTGAGTGTCAACGGCTCCAGAGTGGCGCAGGCAACGGCGCAAGTAACTCCGGGTCTTGCGTTCAAACTCGCAGGTTCGGCACCCGCCACAGGTACCAGGCGGCGACGGTTCGATAAGGGCTCCAGGCTTGTCCGAGCTCGATCATCTGTCGACGCTTGGGCTGGGTTTGCAGCCCCTGCAGGCGACGGTAGCCCTCGCGCACGCCAAAGTCATCGGCCGGCAGGATATCCATGCGCTCAAGGGTATAGATCAGCAGCATCTCCACCGTCCAGCGGCCGACACCCCGCAGGCTGACCAGGCGCTCGATCAGTTGCTTGTCGTCCAGCGCCAGGGCCTGGTCATGATCCGGTACCAGCCCCTCTTCGCGGGCACGGGCAATGCCCTGGATGGTCGCCAGTTTGCTGGCGGAAAAGCCACAGGCGCGCAGCTGATCCGGCGTGGTCGCCAGCACCTGCGCGGGGCTGGGGAAGTCGCAGCCTGGATAGAGCGCCAGGAAACGTCCGAGGATCGCATCGCCGGCCTTGACGTGCAGTTGCTGATAGGCGATTGCCCGTACCAGCGCCTGGTACGGGTCGCGATGGGGGCGCGGCTGATGCTGGCAAGGACCGATGGCCTGGATATGCGCGGCCCACTGTGGGTCCAGGGAAGCCAGGAAACCCTCGGCCTGGCGATAGAATTCGCTCATGGTGTCTCCAGGGCCTGTGCCACCCGCTCCAGTGCCTGTTTCAGTTCGGCACGGCTGCTGGCGGCGGACAGGCTGATGCGAACGGCCGGCAGGTCGCTCTGTTTTACCGCAAAGACATCGGCGGGGACCACCTCCACGGCATTGGCCCGGCAGCGTTGCACCAGGACGTGTGCCGGTTGCGTGCAGTGCAACCAGATGTGCGGGGAGGGATGCTGGCCGTAGAGCCGGTCACTGCCCAGGATCCGGCGTGCCAGACGCCAGCGCCAGGCGACTTCTTCGCGCTGCCAGGCCAGGCGCCGGGCGGCGGTGCCGTCGGCGATCCAGCGACAGGCGATCTGCAGGTTCAGCGGTGAAACCTGCCAGTGGGTGGCCTGGGCATGGGGGTCGACCTTGGCCAGCCACTGCGGATCCGCGACGATCCAGCCCAGGCGCAAGCCTGCGCCGACGGTCTTGGACAGACTGCTGACCAGAATGCCCTGCTGGCCGAGTAGCGGCCATAAGGCGGGCGGCTCGACCAGCGCGCCGTAGACATCATCCTCGATCACCAGCAAGCCGTGGCGGTGCACCACGTCGGCCACGGCCTGCTGGCGCTCAACGCTCATGCAGGTGGCGGTGGGGTTCTGCAGGCTGGGTGTAAGCACCACCACCCGTGCACCGGTGGCCCTTGCGACGCGGTCCAGGTCGTGCGGGATGATGCCGTACAGGTCCTGGGCAATGCCATGCAAGGGCAGACGCAACTGCCGACAGGCGGCCTTGATGCCAGGCGCGGTCAGGGCTTCGACCAGCACCGGCTCGCCGGCCTGGCACAGCGACAGCAACAGGCTGAACAGGCCCTGCTGGGCACCCCCGCACAGCAACACTTGGCTCGCAGTCAGTTGCAGGCCGCGATTGGCCAGCCAGGCGGCGCCTTGCACCCGGGCGAGCAACAGCGCCTCGGCACTCAGGTAATGCTCCAGGCTACGGGTATCGCCACTGCTCAGCAGGCTCTGCAGGGTGCGCTCGATGTCGTGGTTGTCAGGGTCGATTGCCGGCACGTTGGTCGACAGGTCGATCAGGTCGGGCTGCACGTCCTGTTGCTTGAGGTGGAACAGCGTGGCCTCCTTGCTGCCGGCCAGCACATAGGTGCCGCGGCCGACTTCACCGCTGACCAGGTGACGCACGGCGGCCTCCCGGTAGGCCTGCTGCGTGGTGCTGGGGTTGAGCCCCAGGTTCCAGGCCAGGCGTCGCTGCGGCGGCAGGCGCTCACCGACTTTCAGCTCGCCGCCCTCGATGGCTGCGGCAATGGCATCGACCAGAGCCAGGTAGCGTGGTTGGTCATTGTCGGGGAGGGTAGGGGTCCACATTTATTGTTGGCCATGCAATATAAGCTTTTACCCATACAATGCCCCGGCGCTAGGATCAGGTCAAATCCACTGCTGCCGAGGTGTTCCATGTTCGACCTGCCTGCCTTGCGTGATGCTGCCCGCCTGGTGAATGCCCATGTGCCTGCCACTCCCCAATATGCCTGGCCGCGGCTGGCCGAGCGCCTGGGGTGCGAGGTCTGGGTCAAGCACGAGAACCATGCCCCGACCGGCGCCTTCAAGGTCCGGGGTGGCTTGCTCTATGTGCAATGGTTGCAGGCCGAGCGGCCGCAGGTGCGGGGACTGGTCACCGCCACCCGGGGCAACCATGGCCAGAGCATGGCGCTGGCGGCGCGCAATGCCGGGCTGCCGATCATCATCGTCGTGCCCCAGGGTAATTCACGGGAAAAGAATGCGGCGATGCGCGCCCTCGGTGCGGAGTTGATCGAGCATGGCGTCGACTTCGACCAGTCCCGCGAGGAGGCTGCGCGCCAGGCGCAACAGCACGGTTATGAAATGGTGCCGTCCTTTCATCCGCAACTGGTACGCGGGGTGGCGACCTATGCCCTGGAGTTGCTTGAGGCCGTGCAGGACCTCGATTGCGTGTATGTCCCAATCGGCATGGGCTCGGGCATCTGTGGCCTGATCCAGGCCCGTAACCTGCTGGGGCTGCGCACCGAGATCGTCGGCGTGGTGTCCACGGCGGCGGATGCCTTTGCCTTGAGTGTCGAGCAAGGCCGGATCGTCACCACCGCCACCGCCGACACTTTTGCCGACGGCATGGCCTGTCGCATACCGATGCCCGAGGCTTTCGAAATCATCCGCGAGCATGCGGCGCGTATCGTGCGGGTCAGTGATGATGAAATCGCCCGGGCCATGCGTATTTATCACGAGGATACCCACAACACGGCGGAAGGTGCGGGTGCTGCAGGCCTGGCGGCACTGATCCAGGAGCGCGAGCGGCAACGGGGGCGCAAGGTGGCGGTGATTCTCAGTGGTGCCAATGTCGATCGGGAGCGGTATGCGCAGGTGTTGATGGGGTAGGCAAAAAGCAATTTCTTCCAATACAGCCACGGCGTTTCCCGCTTTAATAGCGCCTGCCTTCAACGCTGTCTATGGAATGCCCCATGCCGTTCTCCAATGGATTTCTCCTCAGTCTTTCCCTGTGCCTGGATATCGGCATCGCCAATATCGCCATGATTACCCTGGCCATGCAGCGTGGTTTTCTCCAAGGGCTCTGGCTGGGGCTGGGCACCTGTGTGGGCGATCTGATCTATGCGCTGGCGGCCCTGGCCGGGATGACCGTGCTGCTGCAGTTCGAGGCCGTGCGCTGGGTGTTGTGGGTGGGCGGGTCGATGATGCTGATCTGGTTTGCGCTGAAGATGCTGCTGGCCGCCTGGCGCGGTGAGGGGCATCTGCAACCGGGCGAGGTGGTGGTGGAATCGTCCTGGCGCGAGTTTGTCCGCGGGATCGTGCTGGCGATATCGTCACCCAGCGCCATCCTCTGGTTTGCTGCGGTGGGCGGGGTGCTGATCTCCCGTTCGGGCGGTGGCAGCCTGATGGAAGCCGGGTTGTTCCTGTCCGGCTTTTTTGCCGCCGGGCTGCTCTGGTGCCTGTCGCTGTGCCTGATCGCCAGTCACGGCGGGCGGTTGCTGGGTGACCGGCTGCTGACCTGGTCCTACCTGCTCTCGGCGGCGATTTTCTGCTACTTCGCGGTCTACGTGATTGTCTCCGGTTATCGGGAATTCATCCTTGCCGTGCCGACTGCCACAGCGGGTCTATAATCAGTCGGGGCACCCGCGCGCAGGTGCCGTCAGGCCGGAGGATCTTTGCGATGAAAGGTCTTGATGCAAAAAAAATGGCCAAGAAAAAACCCCTGAAAACCGCTGATGAAAAACGCGCCGCCAAACGTGCAAAACGTGCGGCAGCCAGTGGTTTCCTTCCATGACAACGACCAGGAGCCCCGAGAGGGGCTCTTGTTTGATTAAGGCAAAGGAAATGTCCGATCCGATTCAACCCGCAGTCCGACCCGTACGCTTCGAGGAAGCCGCCACGTTGGTCATCGCTGGTTTGCGCGAGCACTTCAAGCAGTCCACGGTCAGCGATATTCCAGCACTTTGGCAGCGTTTCGAACCTTATATCGGTCGGGTGCCCGGGCAGGTCTCTGACTTCACCTATGGCGTGTGCTTCAACGGCGACGGCAAAGGCAATTTCGACTACATCGCCGGCGTCGAAGTGGCGAACATCAAGATGCTGTCGGACAAGTTTCAACACGTCAAACTCAAGCCCCAGCGCTATGCGGTCTTCGAGCACCATGGCAACCTCGACCACCTCAAGGATACCTTCCAGGCCATCTGGCACGACTGGCTGCCGGCCTCCGGCGAGCAGGCCGCGCAGGCGCCGGAGTTCGAGCGCTATGGCAAGGATTTCGATCCGTTCGACAGCCGCAGCGTCATGGAGATCTGGTTGCCGCTCGAGCCACGCTAGGCTCGGGCCGGTAACTATTTTCAGCGCTGCTGTCGATTCCTCGCACCGTCATTCGACCATCTGTGAACGCGCCGAACCGATCGGCGCCCCGCACCTGTCGACGCACAGAGGACACGACCATGAGCAGCACAGCCGAACGTGAAATCCGTCAACTGATCGAGCAGTGGATCCCGGCCGTTCGCAGCCGGAACATTGACGCCATCACTGCCCCTTATGCCGAGAACATCCGCGCCTTCGATGCGGTCAAGGCCCTGCAGTTCCAGGGCAAGGCCGCCTACCGCGCCCACTGGCAGGCCTGCATGGAGCATTGCCCCGGCGAGATGGTCTTCGAGGTGGAGCAGTTGCAGGTGCAGGCCACGCCGGAACTGGCCATTGCCCATTGGCTCAACCGCTGCGGCCCGGCCACCCCGCAAGGCGGTGAGGACCAAAGCTGCTACATGCGCGTCACCGTCGGCTACCAGCGTATTGGCGGGCAATGGCAAGTCATCCACGAACACTGGTCGGCGCCTTTCGACATGGAGTCCGGTGCGGCCCTGTTCTCGCTAAAACCTTGAGCTGAAAACGGCCGGTCTTACGCCAAATCGCGCTTTCCCTGATGGTGTGATCTACCGTCATAGTGCACTTTCCGCTGTGGAGATGACGATGAAATACCTGTGCCTGGTCTACTGTGAAGAAGGGCTGCTGCACAGCCTGCCCGACAGTCCTGCCGACGCCGAATGCATGGCCTATGCCGAATCGATCCAGGGCAGCGGACGCATGCTGGCCGCCGAAGCGCTCAAGCCCGTACAGACCGCGACCACAGTGCGCGTGCGCGGTGGGCACATGAGCCTGACAGACGGCCCTTTCGCCGAAACCAAGGAGCAACTGGCCGGTTTCTACCTGGTCGATGCACGCGACCTCAACGAGGCGCTGAACATCGCCAAGGGCATACCTGCCGCCCGGGTCGGCAGCGTCGAAGTGAGGCCGGTCCGCGAACTGCAACCCTGAACCGAGGGAGAGCATCACGATGAGCCTTTATTCACCCGGGGCGGCGCAATACGAGCTGTCCCTCACCCGCCTGATCGATGCGCCGCGCAGCAAGGTGTTCCGGGCCTGGACCGAACCTGAGCTGCTGGCGCAATGGTGGGGCCCCAACGGCATGTCAACACCAGTGTGCGAAATGCAGTTGTGGGTGGGTGGGCTGTTTCGCACCGTGATGCAGGCACCAGACGGCACCGAATACCCGAACCAGGGCGTGTTCCTGGAGATTGTCGAGCCCGAGCGGATTGTCTTCACCGATGCCTTCGGACCGGGCTGGGTGCCGTCGAGCCAGGCATTCATGACCGCGGTGGTGACCTTCGAGGATGTCCAGGGCAAGACCCGCTACACCGCACGCGCCTGGCACTGGAATGCCGCCGATTGCCTGGCCCACGAGGAAATGGGCTTTCATCGCGGTTGGGGCGAAAGCCTCGACCGGCTGGTGGACCTGGTGATCCACAAGATGCCGGGCTGATGACGACGCTGGCGCAGGCGCGGGCCGAGGTCGAGTCGGTCTATCAGCGGGAGTCGCGTCGCATCCTGGCGACGCTGATCCGTCTGCTGGGTGACTTCGACCTGGCCGAAGAAGCCATGCACGAGGCCTTCTTCGTGGCCGTGGAGCGTTGGCAACGCGATGGCATTCCTGCCAATCCTCGGGCCTGGCTGGTGTCCACCGGGCGTTTCAAAGCCATTGATGGGTTACGCCGACGTGCCCGTTTCGACCGCTCCCAGGCGAAGTTGATGATGGCCCTCGAGGCGCTGGAGGAGGATGAGGTGGAGCATGAAGAGCTTGAGGACGATCGCCTGCGCCTGATCTTCACCTGTTGCCACCCGGCACTGGCTGCCGACGCCCAGGTGCCACTGACCTTGCGTGAGGTCTGTGACCTGACCACCGAGGAAATCGCCCGGGCCTTCCTGCAGAGCCCGGCCACCATCGCCCAGCGTATCGTGCGTGCCAAGGCCAAGATCCGCGATGCGCAGATCCCCTATCAGGTGCCTTCGCTGGCCGAGCTGCCCGAGCGGCTGGACAGCGTGCTGCGGGTCATCTACCTGGTGTTCAACGAAGGCTATTCGGCGTCTTCGGGTGATAGCCTGATGCGCAACGACCTGAGCGACGAGGCCATTCGCCTGGGGCGTTTGTTGCAACAACTGCTGCCCGACCCTGAAGTCCTCGGCCTGCTGGCGTTGATGCTGTTGCAAGCCTCGCGACAACAGGCACGCAGCGATGAAAACGGCGAGTTGATCCTGCTCGACGAACAGGATCGCAGCCTGTGGAGCCGCGAGCTGATCGCCGAGGGCTGCCAACTGGTGCAACAGGCGCTGCGCAGCCGGCAGTTCGGTGTGTACAGCCTGCAGGCGGCCATCGCCGCCGTGCATGCGCAAGCCGCCAGTGCCGAGCAGACCGACTGGGAAGAAATCGTGGGTTTGTACGACGTGCTGTTGCAGGGCTGGCCGTCACCGGTGGTGGAACTCAATCGCGCCGCCGCCCTGGCACGCCGCGATGGTCCCCAGGCAGGCCTGGATGCAATAGACGTGATTCTGGCCCGTGGCCAGTTGCAGGAATACCACCTGGCCCACGCCGCCCGTGCCGAGCTCTGTCGGCAACTGGGACGGCCGGAGCAGGCGCGGGCAGCCTACGAGACTGCGCTGGGCCTGACCGCCCAGGGCGCCGAGCGGCGCTTTATCGAGCGCCGCCTGCGCGAGCTGTAAACCTCAGCCGATGCTGATCGGTGGCGGGCTGACCAGGTCGACGACCTGCTGCTTGCGTGGTGCGAGAATCTCGGCTTCACCTTCGACCACCAGTTCGTCTCTCTGGTTGTACACATTGGTGGCGATGCGCACTTTGAACTTGGGCAGCTTTTCCAGGATTTCCAGGCGCACGGTCAGGGTATCGCCGATCTTCACCGGCTTCTGGAAGCTCATCTTCTGACCCAGGTAGATGGTGCCCGGGCCAGGCAGCTCGCAGGCCACCGCGGCGCTGATCAGGGCACCACTGAACATGCCGTGGGCGATACGCTCCTTGAACATGCTCTTGGCAGCGAACTCGGCATCCAGGTGCACCGGGTTGTGGTCACCGGACATCGCCGCGAACAGCTGGATGTCGCGTTCTTCGACGGTCTTGCTGAAACTGGCGGTCTGGCCGACTTCAAGGGCTTCGTAGGGCGTGTTGGTGACCTGGGTCATCGATTCGGTTCCTGTAGGTGCGGGGGCGGCCGTCATTCGCTGCGGGCAGGGCGGCCAAGGGCCAGGGCCTGTTCCAGCCAGTCGATGATCGCGGCCGTGACCTCGTCACGGTTGGTTTCATTGAGCAGTTCATGCCGTGCTTGCGGGTACAACTGCAACTGCACATGCTGGTTGCCGGCCAGGCGCAAGGCACCGGCCAGATCCTTGAGACGCTTGCCGGCACTGACCGGATCACATTCGCCGCCCATGACCAGGATCGGCAGGTTCGGATCGATCTGTTTGAGGTTGGCTGGCCGGCTGATCTGTTCCAGGCCCATGAGCAGGTCGATCCACAGGCGGTTGCTGCAGCGAAAGCCGCACAGCGGGTCGGCCACGTAGCGGTCGACCTCGGTGCTGTCGCGGCTAAGCCAGTCGAACGGCGTACGATTGGGCGTGAAGGCCTTGTTGAACGAGCCGAATGACAACCAGTCGATCAGTGCGCTGTGGCCCAGCGGACCCTGGCGCCAGGACTCGAATCGGGCGATCACGCAGGCGGTACGGTACAGCGCCGGTGGCTGGAAGTTCGAGCCGCTGAGCACCGCCCCCTGCAGGCTGGCGCCGTGGTGCATGAGGTAGGCCTGGGCAATGTAGCTGCCCATGCTGTGACCGAACAGGAATACCGGAGTGCCCGGGTACTGCAGGCCGATATGCTGGCTGAGCAGACCCAGGTCGTTGATGACCGTACTCCAGCCGTCGTGCCGGGCGAACAGGCCCAGGGTGCCGAGTTCGGCGGTACGGCCATGGCCGCGCTGGTCGTGGGCGATCAGGGCAAACCCGGCTGCGCACAAGGCTTCACCCAGGCGCTGGTAGCGACCTGCGTGCTCGGCCATGCCGTGGACCAGCAGCACCACCGCCTTGATCGGCGTGTCCGGCAGCCACTGGTAGACATACAGGTTGCTGTGATCGCAGGTCGCTAGCCAGAACGCATCGTGGTGCATGGCGGGTCCTTGTGCACGCGGGTCGGTGAGTGAGCACAGTGTATAACCCAAGCATGCAATCGAAAGGCGGCCACAAACAAGATTCACAATGTTAATGACAGCCCTTGGCGTATTTGCCACCCGCGGCATACCTGCTAACGTCGGCACAGTACCCTCTTCGCCAAGCAGGTAAGGGGGCCCGGAACGGCTCAGGTATGAGGACAAGAATAAATGCAAGCTGATTTCTGGAATGACAAGCGCCCTGCAGGCGTTCCTTCGCTCATTGACATGAATGCTTACAAGTCTGTGGTCGAAGTGTTCGAACGCTCCTGCAAGAAGTTCGCTGACCGCCCGGCGTTCAGCAACCTGGGGGTAACCCTGAGCTACGCTGAGCTGGAACGCCATTCTGCGGCCTTTGCCGCCTACCTGCAGCAGCACACCGATCTGGTGCCGGGCGACCGCATTGCGGTGCAGATGCCCAACGTGCTGCAGTACCCCATCGCTGTATTCGGCGCCATGCGTGCCGGGCTGATCGTGGTCAACACCAACCCGCTGTACACCGCGCGCGAGATGCGTCACCAGTTCAAGGATTCCGGGGTTCGTGCGCTGGTGTACCTGAACATGTTCGGCAAGCTGGTGCAGGAGGTGTTGCCCGACACCAACATCGAATTTCTCATCGAGGCGAGGATGGGCGATATGTTGCCGGCGGCCAAGGGCTGGCTGGTCAACACCCTGGTCGCCAAGGTCAAGAAAATGGTGCCGGCCTACCACCTGCCCCAGGCGGTGCCGTTCAAGACCGCCCTGGAACAGGGGCGCGGCCAGTCACTGCGGCCGGTGGCGCAGAGCCTCGATAACGTCGCCGTGCTGCAATACACCGGCGGCACCACGGGGCTGGCCAAGGGCGCGATGCTGACCCACGGCAACCTGGTGGCCAACATGCTCCAGGTGCTGGCCTGTTTTTCCCAGCACGGACCGGATGGCCAGCGGCTGATCAAGGAAGGCCAGGAAGTGATGATCGCGCCGCTGCCGCTCTACCATATCTATGCCTTCACCGCGAATTGCATGTGCATGATGGTGACAGGCAACCACAACGTGCTGATCACCAACCCGCGGGACATTCCCGGTTTTGTCAAAGAGCTGAAGAAGTGGCGGTTTTCGGCGCTGCTGGGGCTCAACACCCTGTTCGTCGCGCTGATGAATCATCCAAAGTTCAAGGAACTGGACTTCTCGGCGCTGAAGGTCACCAACTCCGGCGGCACCGCGCTGGTCACGGCCACGGCCGAGCGTTGGGAAGCCCTGACCGGTTGCCGCATTGTCGAGGGCTATGGCCTGACCGAAACGTCGCCGGTGGCCAGTACCAACCCTTACGGCCAACTGGCGCGCCTGGGCACAGTCGGTATTCCGGTGCCGGGCACCGCGTTCAAGGTGATTGACGATGAGGGCAATGAACAACCGTTCGGCGAGCGCGGCGAGTTGTGCATCAAGGGCCCGCAGGTGATGAAGGGTTACTGGCAGCATCCCGAGGCCACGGCTGAGGCGCTGGACAGCGAAGGCTGGTTCAAGACCGGCGATATCGCGGTGATCGACCCCGATGGTTTTACCCGGATTGTCGATCGCAAGAAGGACATGATCATCGTCTCGGGTTTCAACGTGTACCCCAACGAGATCGAAGAAGTGGTCATGGGCCATCCGCAAGTGGCCAACTGTGCAGTGATCGGAATCCCCGACGAGCGTTCCGGCGAGGCGGTGAAACTCTTCGTGGTGCCGAGGGAGGGCGGGGTCAGCCTTGAAGAGCTCAAGTCCTATTGCAAGGCCAACTTCACGGGTTACAAGGTGCCCAAGCACATCGTAGTGCGTGATTCGTTGCCGATGACGGCGGTGGGCAAGATCCTGCGGCGCGAGCTGCGCGACATCGCCTGACCGTAGCCGCTGCCGCCAGGCTGCGATCGACTGCAACGCAGTCGCAACCCTGGCGCTTCGGTTAGGGCCGACGCCGCGAGGTGGTCAGGTTTTACGACCGCTTCGCGGCCGATCGCAGCCTGGCGGCAGCGGCTACAGGGCGGCTGGAAATCGGCTGTTTAGGTTTTTTACTCTAAAAATGACTACGGTATAATCAAGAGTCATTTTTGTGACTGTTTGGGCTGCTTTAGCTCTAGGCGACCCCTGGCAAAGCTGCTACTCTCGGCCCGCTTTCGATTATCAGGTTTGCAATAAACCGTAATCTCATATCAATAATAATCGCATCGACTGCGGTGAAGAATTCGCTGTTGCTGAAGGAGTGGGCTTCCATGATCGAAAATTTTTGGAAGGATAAGTACCCAGCCGGGATTGCGGCGCAAATCAATCCTGACGAGTACCCGAACATCCAGGCAGTGCTGAAACAGTCCTGCCAACGCTTTGCTGATAAACCAGCCTTTAGCAACCTGGGCAAAACCATTACCTACGGCGAGCTGTACGAGCTGTCGGGGGCGTTTGCCGCCTACCTGCAGCAGCACACCGACCTGCAACCTGGCGATCGTATCGCCGTGCAGTTGCCCAACGTCCTGCAGTATCCGGTCGCCGTGTTCGGCGCTTTGCGTGCCGGCCTGATCGTGGTCAACACCAACCCGTTGTATACCGCGCGGGAAATGGAGCACCAGTTCAACGATGCCGGCGCCAAGGCACTGGTGTGTCTGGCCAACATGGCGCACCTGGCCGAGAAGGTGGTGCCCAAGACCCAGATCAAGCACGTTATTGTCACCGAAGTGGCCGATATGCTGCCACCGGTAAAACGCCTGTTGATCAACAGCGTGATCAAGTACGTGAAGAAAATGGTGCCGGCCTACCACCTGCCCAAGGCGATCAAGTTCAATGAAGTATTGAGCAAGGGCGCGGGCCGGCCGGTCAAGGAAGCCAGCCCGGACAGCAACGATGTTGCCGTATTGCAGTACACCGGCGGTACCACCGGGGTGGCCAAGGGCGCGATGCTGACCCACCGCAACCTGGTGGCCAACATGCTGCAATGCCGAGCGCTGATGGGCTCGAACCTCAATGAAGGTTGCGAGATCCTCATCACGCCACTGCCGCTGTACCACATCTATGCCTTCACCTTCCATTGCATGGCGATGATGCTGATCGGCAACCACAACATCCTGATCAGCAACCCGCGCGACCTGCCGGCGATGGTCAAGGAGCTGTCGAAGTGGAAGTTCAGCGGCTTTGTCGGCCTGAACACCTTGTTCGTTGCCCTGTGCAACAACGAAACCTTCCGCAAGCTGGATTTCTCCGGCCTGAAGATCACCCTGTCGGGCGGCATGGCCCTGCAGATGAGCGTGGCCGAGCGCTGGAAGGCGGTCACCGGTTGCGCCATCTGCGAAGGTTACGGCATGACCGAAACCAGCCCGGTGGCGGCGGTCAACCCGGCCGAGCAGAACCAGGTCGGCACCATCGGCATTCCGGTGCCCTCGACCCTGTGCAAGGTCATTGACGACGCCGGTGTCGAATTGCCGCTGGGTGAAGTCGGTGAGCTGTGCGTGAAAGGTCCGCAGGTGATGAAGGGTTACTGGCAGCGCCAGGACGCCACCAACGAGATCCTCGACAGCGAAGGCTGGTTGAAGACCGGTGACATCGCCCTGATCCAGCCAGACGGCTACATGCGCATCGTCGACCGCAAGAAAGACATGATCCTGGTCTCCGGTTTCAACGTCTATCCGAACGAGCTCGAGGATGTGCTGGCAGCACTGCCGGGCGTGTTGCAGTGCGCGGCTATCGGTGTACCTGACGAGAAGTCCGGTGAAGTGATCAAGATCTTCATCGTCGCCAAGCCGGGGGTGACCCTGACCAAGGAGCAGGTGATGGAGCACATGCGCGCCAATGTCACCGGCTACAAGGTGCCGCGTTACGTCGAGTTCCGCGAGGTGCTGCCGACCACTAACGTCGGCAAGATCCTGCGCCGTGAGCTGCGTGATGAAGAGCTGAAAAAGCTGGGCCTGAAAAAGATCGCCTGAGGTCACTGAGGGCCCGTGGGAGCGGGCTTGCCCCGCGAAGCGATGTGTCTGACACACCGCTATCGCGGGGCAAGCCCGCTCCCACCCAAGACAGTTGTTCCCACCGGCGATGGCCTCAGCGCAATTTCTCCAGCATCTGGTAGTACCACATCCCCGCCGCCAGCAACGGGTTGCCCAGCACTTCGCCCATGGGCACCTTGATGTGTTTGCAGCCTGCAAAGGTATCGAATTTCTCCAGCGTCCCGGTCAGCGCCTCGGCCATGATTTCGCCCATGATGTGGCTGGTGGCGATGCCATGCCCGGAGTAGCCCTGGCAATACCAGACATTGTCTGAAAGCTTGCCCAGCTGCGGAATGCGGTTGACCACGATGCCCATGGCGCAGCTCCACTGGAACTCGATCGGCACGCCCTTGAGCGCCGGAAAGGTGCGCTCGATGCACGGCCGCAATTCGCCGGCGATATCCCGCGAGTCACGTCCCGAGTAGTTGGCGCCGCCGCCGAACAGCAGGCGGCCATCGGCCGTCAGGCGGTAGTAGTCGAGGACGAAACGGCAGTCGTACACCGCCAGGTCCTGGGGGTTGATCTGTGCCGCCAGTTCGCCCAGCGGCGCGGTGGTGACGATGCCGCCCATGGCCGGGAAGATCTTGCCCTTGAGCTGGCGCTTTTCCAGTTTGTGGTAGACGTCGCCGGCCAGCAGGATCTGCTTGGCCTCGACCCGCCCCTGGGCGGTAACCACGGCAGGTTGCGGACCGTGGACGATGTCCAGTACTTCGGAATTCTCGAAGATCAGCGCGCCCAGGCTGTGGGCCGCCCGGGCTTCGCCCAGGCACAGGTTGAGCGGGTGCAGGTGCAGGTTGCGGCGGTTTTTCAGCGCGCCCAGGTACAGCGGGCTTTGCAGGTGTGAAGCCATGGCCTGGCGGTCGAGCAGCTGCACCTGATCACCCATGCCGCGGCGTTGGGCCTCGGCTTCGAACGCGCGTAGTTCGTTCATGTGCGAGGGTTTCATCGCCGCGTGCAGGTGGCCGCGCTTGAGATCGCAGGCGATGCCGTAGCGTTGCACCCGCTGTTCGATGATCTGGTGCCCGCGCCAGCGCAGGTGCCAGATGAAGTCATCGACGTCATCACCGAGCTTGTCGCGCATCTGCTTGCGCATGGCTTCATCGCCGGACAGGCTGCCAGTGACCTGGCCGCCATTGCGCCCGCTGGCGCCCCAGCCGATGCGGTTGGTTTCGACGATGGCCACCTTCAGGCCGCGTTCGGCCAGTTCGACGGCGCTGGCCACACCGGTAAATCCGCCACCGATGATGGCCACATCGACCTTCACCGTGCCCTTGAGGGTCGGGTACTGGGTGCTGTCGTTGAGGCTGGCGGTGTAGTAGGAGGCACTGCGTTGGGCAGTGCCGGTATTCAGGGCTGCGTTCATAAAAAATCCTGGGTGCAGAAATAAAAGGATCAGGCCTGGGTCAGGTACCAGCGCCAGTCCTGTTCGCCGACCTCGGCCATGAACTGGCGGTACTCGGCACGCTTGACCGCCAGGTAGACACCCAGGAAGGCCTCGCCAAAGGCTTCACGTGCCCAGTCCGAAGCCTCCAGGGCCTTGAGCGAGGTCAGCCAGTCGGTGGGCAGCAGTTGCTTGGCCTGGGCATAGCCGTTGCCTTCGACCGGGGCGCCCGGGTCGAGTTGCTGGCGAATACCCTGGTGCAGGCTGGCGAGGATCGCGGCGGCGGCCAGGTACGGGTTGGCGTCGGCGCCACAGATGCGGTGCTCGATGTGGCGGCTGTTGGCCGGGCCACCCGGTACACGCAGGCTCACGGTACGGTTGTCGACGCCCCAGGTCGGCGCCAGCGGTGCATAGCTGTTGGCCTGGAAGCGGCGGTAGGAGTTGGCGTTGGGGCAGAACAACAGCAGGGAATCGAGCAGGTGCTTGAGCATGCCCGCCACCGACTGGCGCAGCAGCGGTGTACCGGCCTTGTCTTCGCTGGCGTAGAGGTTATTGCCCTGGGCGTCGGCCAGGCTCACATGCATATGCATGCCGGTGCCGGCCAGGTGATCGAACGGCTTGGCCATGAAGCAGGCCTGCATACCGTGCTTGTTGGCCACACCTTTGACCAGGCGCTTGTAGCGCACGGCCTGGTCCATGGCCAACAGCGCATCGCCATGCTCCAGGGTGATCTCGACCTGGCCTGGGGCATACTCGGAAATCGCCGTGCGCGCCGGGATGCCTTGCGCCTTGCAGGCGGCATAGAGGTCGGCGAGGAACGGTTCGATCTGTTCCAGTTCCCGCAGGCCATAGACCTGGGTGCCGCGTGGGCGGCCGCCGTCGCTGTCCAGCGCCGCTTGTGGCCGGCCCTGGTGGTCGCGCTTCTGATCGAGCAGGTAGAACTCCAGCTCGCAGGCCATCACCGGGTGGTAGCCATCGGCCTTGAGTGCATCGATGACCTTGACCAGCAGGTGGCGCGGGTCGGCGATGCTGGCCGGCATGCCTTCGCTGGGGTGCATACTGACCTGTACCGCAGCGGTCGGGATCTGCCGCCAGGGCAGGCGCACCAGGCTGTTCTCCAGGGGATAGGCGCGGCAGTCGATATCGCCGACATCCCACACCAGCCCGGAGTTCTCCACATCGTCACCGTTCAGGGTCAGGCCCAGGATGGTGCTGGGCAATGGCCGTCCGCTCTCATACACCGCCAGCAACTCTTCACGGTGCAACAGCTTGCCGCGCGGCACGCCGTTGGCGTCGAGGATGAACAGCTCGATCATCTCGATATCGGGGTTGTCGGCCAGGAACGTTCGGGCCTGTTCGATGGGGGCAAATTGCATGATGCTCTCGCTCGCGCCGTCAGGCGCACAGGACTGTCTTCACCAGTATGGCGGCAGTCATCGACAAGGAAAGTCGGCCAACGGTTGGCCGTACGGTTCAGTGCGAAGCGAGGAGGGCGTCCGGTGGGCGGGCATGGCGGCAGTGCCACAAGGCCCAGAAGGCAAGAATGATGTGCACCAGCGGGTTTTCGCCAGAGCGAGCCCGTACCTTCGGGAACGAAGGGCGCAACAACGGGCGGGGCAAGCGCAGGGGCGAAGTCATGCCTGGATACTCCCATGCCGGCGAAGGTTCATTAAATCAGCCTTTGTATACCTTCAGATCAATCTCGGCTAAACAAAGATCTCCCCGCCACGACCGTGCCGAGGCGGGGCAAATCTGCGACAATCCCAGCCCTTCCTATGCCGATCATGTAAAAGCAGGCTCACCTGCACGACTAAAAAGCCCCCATGACTGACCACGCTATCGATCAACTGCTGAAAAACCTCGACCACGCCATGATTGCCGAGCGCCATCGCCTGCGCCGGCAACTGCATGAACTGCGCAAGCGCCCGGACGAGGCCAGGCTTGCGCAGTGGGTCGACAAGGTCCAGGCATCCTGCGCCCAGGTCACGGCGCGCAAGGCCAGTGTGCCGAGCATCCGTTACGACGACAGCCTGCCGATTGCGGCCAAGCGTGACGAGATCAAGAAGGTGCTGGCCGAGCATCAGGTGCTGATCATCGCCGGTGAAACCGGCTCGGGCAAAACCACCCAGTTGCCGAAGATCTGCCTGGAGCTGGGCCGCGGCCAGCATGGCCTGATCGCACATACCCAGCCCCGGCGGATCGCTGCACGCAGCGTTGCCACCCGGGTCGCTGAAGAGCTGGGTACGCCGCTGGGGGCGCTGGTCGGCTACCAGGTACGATTCGAAGACCAGAGTGACGCCAATACCCTGGTCAAGCTGATGACCGACGGCATCCTGCTGGCCGAAACCCAGCACGACCGCTTTCTCGAACGTTACGACACCATCATCGTCGACGAAGCCCACGAACGCAGCCTGAACATCGACTTCCTGCTCGGCTACCTCAAGACCCTGCTGCCCCGGCGTCCGGACCTGAAGGTGATCATCACCTCGGCGACCATCGACCTGGAGCGCTTCTCCAAACACTTCAACGATGCGCCGATCATCGAGGTTTCCGGCCGTACTTACCCGGTGGAAACCTGGTACCGACCCTTGACCAGTGAGCAGGACGAGGAGGGTAACCGGGTCGAAGACGACCTGACCGTGGACCAGGCGATCCTCGCCACCCTCGACGAAATCGCCGCCCATGAGCGCGGCCAGGGCAAGGGGCCGGGTGACGTGCTGGTGTTCCTGCCCGGCGAGCGCGAAATTCGCGACGCGGCCGAAATGCTGCGCAAGGCCCAACTGCGCCACACCGAGATCCTGCCGCTGTATGCGCGCCTGTCGCCGGCCGAGCAGCAGAAGATCTTCCAGTCCCATCCGGGGCGTCGGGTGGTGCTGGCGACCAACGTCGCCGAAACCTCGCTGACGGTGCCGGGCATTCGTTATGTGATCGACAGCGGCACCGCGCGGATCAGCCGCTACAGCTACCGCGCCAAGGTCCAGCGCCTGCCGATCGAGGCGGTGTCCCAGGCCAGTGCCAACCAGCGCAAGGGACGTTGCGGCCGGGTCGAGCCGGGCATCTGCGTGCGCCTTTACAGCGAAGAAGATTTCAACGCACGGCCGGCATTCACCGATCCGGAGATCCTGCGCACTAACCTCGCGGCGGTGATCCTGCAGATGCTGCACCTGCGCCTGGGTGAGATCGACGCCTTCCCCTTCATCGAGCCGCCGGATGGCAAGGCCATCAGCGACGGTTTCAACCTGTTGCAGGAGCTGTCGGCGGTCAATCGCGAGAACCAGCTGACGCCACTGGGCCGGCAACTGGCGCGCCTGCCGGTCGACCCACGTCTGGGTCGCATGCTGCTAGAAGGTGCCAAGCAGGGCAGCCTCAACGAAGTATTGATCGTCGCCAGCGCCCTGTCGGTACAGGACCCGCGCGAGCGTCCGCCCGAGCGTCAACAGGCCGCTGACCAGGCCCATGCGCAGTGGAAAGATGTGGACTCCGACTTCGCCGCCCTGGTCAACCTGTGGCGCGGCTTCGAAGAACAACGCCTGGCCCTGACCGCCAGCCCGCTGCGCAACTGGTGCCGGAAGAACTTCCTCAATTACCTGCGCTTGCGCGAATGGCGCGATGCCCATCGGCAGTTGAGCCTGATCTGTCGCGACTTGCAGTTGAACATCAACAAGGACCCGGCCGATTACCCGAAACTGCACAAGGCGATCCTCTCCGGGCTGCTCAGCCAGGTCGGCCAGAAAACCGAAGACGGCGATTACCTCGGTGCCCGCCAGCGGCGCTTCTGGGTGCATCCGTCTTCGGGCCTGGGCAAGAAGCGTCCGCAGTGGATCATGACCGCCGAACTGGTCGAAACCACCAAGCTCTACGCGCGCATGGTGGCCAAGATCGAGCCGGACTGGATCGAGCCACTGGCTGGCCACCTGGTCAAGAAGAACCATTTCGAGCCGCACTGGGAGAAGAAGCGCGGCCAGGTGGTGGCCTACGAGCAGGTTACCCTCTACGGCCTGATCGTGGTCGGTCGTCGCCCGGTGCATTTCGGCCCGATCGACCCGGTGATGTCCCGCGAGCTGTTTATCCGCGAGGCACTGGTGGGCGGTGAAATCCAGTCCCGGGCCACGTGCCTGAGCGCCAACCGCAACCTGCTCGAACAGCTCGACGAGCTGGAAGCCAAGGCCCGGCGTCGCGACATCCTCGCCGACGACGAAACCCTCTACGGTTTCTACGAAGCGCGCTTGCCGGCCGAGATCCACCAGACCGCGACCTTCGACAGCTGGTACCGGGTCAACAGCCAGAAAGATCCACAGCTGCTGATCATGCGCGAGGAAGACGTGCTGGCCCGCGAGGCCAGTGAGGTCACGGCGGCGCAGTACCCCGATACCCTGCGCCTGGGCGACCTGAGCCTGGCTTTGAGTTATCACTTCGAGCCCAATCATCCGCGTGACGGTGTCACGGTACGGGTACCGGCGCCGTTGCTGCCGAGCCTGCCGGGCGAGCGCCTGGAGTGGCTGGTGCCGGGCCTGCTCGAAGCCAAGTGCATTGCCCTGGTGCGCAACCTGCCCAAGGCCCTGCGCAAGAACTTCGTGCCGGTGCCGGACTTCGTCAAGGCCGCCCTGCAGCGCATGACCTTTGCCGAGGGCTCCTTGCCCCAGGCCCTGGGCCGCGAACTGCTGCGCATGACCGGCGCGCGGGTCAGCGACGAAGCCTGGGCCGAAGCTGCCGGGCAAGTCGACAACCACCTGAAGATGAACCTGGAAGTGGTCGACGGCCGGGGCAAGTTCCTTGGCGAAGGCCGCGACCTGGCGGAACTGACTGCGCGCTTTGCCGCCGCGAGCCAAGCCGCGCTGGCCGTGCCGCAGACCGAAAAGAGCCAGCAGCCGGTGCAGGCCAAGGCCTTCGCCCAGGTGGCCGAAACCGCCCAGCAGAAGATTGCCGGGCTGTCGATGACGGTCTATCCGGCCTTGGTGGAGGAGAACGGTACGGTCAAGGAAGGGCGTTTCTCGACCCAGGCCGAAGCCGAGTTCCAGCACCGTCGCGCCTTGCAGCGATTGCTGCTGCAACAGTTGGCCGAGCCGGCGAAGTTCCTGCGCGGCAAGTTGCCAGGCCTCACCGAGCTGGGCCTGCTGTACCGCGAGCTTGGGCGCATCGAGGCGCTGGTGGAGGATATCCTCCTGGCCAGCCTGGACAGCTGCATCCTCGACGGTGAAAGCAACCTGCCACGCGATGGTGCCGGCCTGGCCTCGCTGGCCGAGCGCAAGCGCGGTAGCTGGACCGAACACGCCGAACGCCTGGCGCGCCTGACCCTGGAGATCCTCAAGCTCTGGCATGGCCTGCAGAAGCGTTTCAAGGGCAAGATCGACCTGGCCCAGGCCGTTGCGCTCAACGACATCAAGCAGCAACTGGGCAACCTGGTCTACCCGGGCTTTGTCCGCGAGACCCCGGGGCTGTGGCTCAAGGAGTTGCCGCGCTACCTCAAGGCCGTCGAACTGCGCCTGGAAAAGCTGGGCAGCCAGGTCCAGAAGGACCGGGTGTGGAGCGGCGAGTTGGGCAACCTCTGGACGCAGTACAAGACCCGCGCCGACAAGCACGCCCAGGAAGGCAAGCGCGATGCGCAACTGACGCTTTACCGCTGGTGGCTGGAAGAGTACCGGGTGTCGTTGTTCGCCCAGCAGTTGGGCACCAAGGTGCCGGTTTCCGACAAGCGATTGAGCAAGCAGTGGAGTCAGGTAGAAGCCTAGACGCCTTTATTTGTGGCACACTTGGCCGATATATAACCGCTGCCTGCCCGGCAGCGGTGTTGAACGAACGAGGCGCCCTGCGGCTTTCCCGCCCGGGGGTTATTGCGTGCACAAACTGGCACGATCGTGCCAGCTTTACGAATCGAACAGGCCGCTGCCCGCCCGGCATCGGCCCCTGAACAGAGGAACGACCGTGCATAACGTCGTCATCAGCGGCACCGGCCTGTACACCCCGGCCAACAGCATCTCCAACGAAGAGCTGGTGGATTCCTTCAACGCCTACGTGCAGCAGTTCAATGCTGACAACGCCCAGGCCATCGAGCAGGGTGAAGTCCAGGCCCTGGCCGAGTCCAGTGCCGCCTTCATCGAAAAGGCCTCGGGGATCAAGAGCCGTTTCGTCATGGACAAGGACGGCATCCTCGATCCGCAGCGCATGAAGCCACGCTTGCCGGAGCGTTCCAACGACGAGCCGTCGATCCTCTGCCAGATGGCCGTGGCTGCTGCCGAGCAGGCCCTGCAACGGGCCGGGCGCACGGCTGCCGATGTCGATGCGGTAATCGTCGCCTGCTCCAACCTGCAGCGCCCGTATCCGGCCATTGCCATCGAAGTGCAGCAGGCCCTGGGCATCAACGGCTTCGGCTTCGACATGAACGTCGCCTGCTCCTCGGCCACCTTCGGCATCCAGACCGCCTGCAACAGCGTGCAATTGGGCCAGGCCCGCGCGGTGCTGGTGGTCAGCCCGGAAATCTGCACCGGCCACCTGAACTTCCGTGACCGTGACAGCCACTTCATCTTCGGTGACGCGGCCACCGCCGTGCTGGTCGAGCGTGCAGACCTCGCGACCTCCGCCCATCAGTTCGAGATCGTCAGCACCAAGCTGCTGACCCAGTTCTCCAACAACATTCGCAACAACTTCGGCTTCCTCAACCGCGCCGCCGAAGAAGGCATCGGTGCCCCGGACAAACTCTTCGTCCAGGAAGGCCGCAAGGTGTTCCGCGAAGTCTGCCCGATGGTTGCCGAGCTGATTGGCCAGCACCTGGCCGAGAACAACCTCAACGTCAGTGACGTCAAGCGCTTCTGGTTGCACCAGGCCAACCTGAGCATGAACCACCTGATCGTCAAGAAGCTGCTGGGCCGTGATGCCCTGGAAGAAGAGGCACCGGTGATCCTCGACAGCTACGCCAACACCAGCTCGGCAGGTTCCGTGATCGCCCTGCACAAGCACCAGGACGACCTGGCCAAAGGCGCCCTGGGCGTGCTCAGCTCCTTCGGTGCGGGTTACTCCATCGGTAGCGTGATCCTGCGCAAACGCTGATCCACCTGTGAACCGTCGCACAGTGGTGAGGCGGTTCTACCTGATGGTAAAGGGAAAGGCTCCTCGGTGAATGTTCCCTTTGCTGATAGCCTTGCCTGTAATAAAACCTCTTAATCGGACTCTACCGGCACAACGACGGATGGATGGCGATGACAGGTGAAGAACAAGGCCGCTTGCTCGAGCGGCTGCTCAAGGGCGAGCCACAGGCTTTCAAGGAACTGGTCGATACTTACCAAGGGGCCATGCGCGCAGTGGCCTATGCCATCGTCGGCAGCCGCAATGCCGATGAAGTGGTGCAGGACGCCTGGCTGGCGGTGGTACGCAACCTGGGTGGTTTCCAGCAGCGTTCCAGCCTCAAGACCTGGCTGCTGACCATTACCGCCAATGCGGCCAAGACCCGTTACAAGCAGAACCGCCGGGAAGTGCTGCTTGACGATCTGCCCGCACCGCACGGCAGCATCGGTGACGAGCGATTTGCCACCGACGGGCACTGGTTGCTGGCGCCTTCAGCCTGGCATGAGGACAGCCCCGAAGCCTTGCTCAGCCAGGACGAGTTACGCGAATGCCTGGAGCACACCCTGCTCAGCCTGTCGGAGCTGCAAAGCAGCGTCCTGGTGCTGCGCGAGCGTCAGGGGCTGGAGCTGGAACAGATCTGTAACCTTCTCGACATTTCGCTCTCCAATGTCCGCGTGCTGCTGCATCGGGCACGGCTGAAGGTCTTCGCGACCCTGGAACACTTCGAGGAAACCGGCCAATGCTGACCTGCAAGGAACTTGTCGCCCGCTCCAGCGACTTCATCGATGAGCAACTGAGCCTGGGCGAGCGCCTGATGGTGCGTCAGCACTTGCTGTTCTGCCGTAACTGCCGGCGCTTCATCAAGCAGATGCAACTGGCCCAGGCCACCGTGCGGGCCATGCCGCAGGTACCGGAGGCCGGCAGCGAGGCACTGGCCGAGCGCCTGGCCCGTGAGCGACAAGGCGCAAACAAGCCCTGAACCATCCCTGGAAGGCACTGCAACGGTGTTTTCCAGCTTATTTCTTTTGGAAGTAAAAAAAGTTCCCTTGTCATAAAACATTTATATAAAAGCCACTGATCTGACATAACCCCCCGCCAAGATTCCTCCCCAGCACAAGTGGCCCTGGCCGCGTGTTTTTCCAGCATTTTCAAGACCATATAGTAGGGGAGCTACTTCGATGATCCGTAAGCACTTCGCAGGTTTCGCAGCCAGCGCCTTGGCCATGGCCGTAACCGCCCAGGCTTTCGCGGGTACCGTAACCACCGACGGCGCCGATATCGTAGTCAAGACCAAAGGTGGCCTCGAGGTCGCTACTACCGACAAGGAATTCAGCTTCAAGCTGGGCGGTCGTGTCCAGGCCGACTACAGCCGCTTCGACGGTTTCTACACCAACAACGGCAACACCGCCGACGCCGGCTACTTCCGCCGTGCCTACCTGGAACTGGGCGGTGTGATGTACACCGACTGGGCCTACCAGATCGCCTACGACTTCTCGCACAACTCCGGCGGTGACAACCGCAGCGAAGACGGTTACTTCGACGAAGCCTCGCTGGCCTACAACGGCTTCAAGCCGGTCCAGATCAAGGTGGGCCGTTTCGACCCGGAATTCGGTCTGGAAAAGGCCACCAGCTCCAAGTGGGTGACTGCCCAGGAGCGTACCGCCGCCTACGACCTGGTGGACTGGACCAACGCCCACAACGGTGGCATGGGCTTGCAGGTATCGGGTAACGCCGGTGACTCGCTGTATGGTTCGGCCGGTGTGTTCGCCAAGGACGCCACCAACCAGGACAAGGATGGTGACAGCACCAAGCAGTTCAACCTGCGCGGCGTCTTCGCCCCGATGCACGAAGCCGGCAACGTCCTGCACTTCGGTATCAACTACGCCCAGCGCGATCTTTCCGACACCGCATTCGACGGCCGTATCCGCAGCCGCCTGGGCATGCGTGGCGTGAGCACCGACGGTGGTCAGGATGCCGGCAGCAACGGCAACCGCCTGGTGCTCGGCGGCCAGAACAACACCCCGGTCGGTGCCTACGACACCGACATGGCCTGGAACCTGGAAGCCGCCTGGGCCATGGGGCCGTTCTCGGTACAGGGCGAATACATCAAGCGTGACACCGAGGCTGACAGCGATAGCTTCTCCGACATCAAGTCCGAAGGCTATTACGGTCAACTGGCCTACACCCTCACCGGTGAAGCCCGTGGCTACAAACTCGGCAAGTTCGACGCCATCAAGCCGTCGAACAAGCAGATCGGCGCCTGGGAACTGTTCTACCG
Organism: Pseudomonas sp. NPDC090755; assembly: GCF_044769005.1. Classification (NCBI taxonomy): domain Bacteria; kingdom Pseudomonadati; phylum Pseudomonadota; class Gammaproteobacteria; order Pseudomonadales; family Pseudomonadaceae; genus Pseudomonas; species Pseudomonas sp. NPDC090755. The sequence continues at coordinate 86,273 of NZ_JBIVXC010000010.1, forward strand.
CTACGATCACCTGAGCACCGACGATGACAACGGCGCCTTCGCCAACATCGACGATGTCGAAGCCAAGGTGCACAACGTGGGTGTGAACTGGTACGCCAACGAGTCGATCAAGCTCAGCGGTGTATACGTCAAGACCAAGGTCGACAATGCCGAAAACGCTGCCGGCGACGACAGCGGCGACGGTTTCGTCATGCGCGCGCAGTACGTGTTCTAAGCATCACCGCTCCTCATCCGTTAGATCTTCAGCCCCGCACCCGCGGGGCTTTTTTTCGGTTCTTCACGGATTGTTGGGGAAGAGGGGCAGGGTTGGGCTGTCGAGGCTGCGAGCTTATCCAGTTGATGCAGCGAGGCTGCCGGCCCCTTCCGCCCTTACGGCGGCCTACTTTTTTCTTGGAAAAAGTAGGCAAAACCGCCTGCTCCTACATACGGCCCTACGCTGCGCTTCGGGTCCCTTCGCTCCGGCGTCTTCCGGGGCCACGCGGCCTACGACTTGCTTCGCCAAGTCTACGGCTCGCGCTCTTCGGCTACGCCGAAGGTGCTACGCACCGGCCCCTACAGACACCTCCACTCAGCCTCCTGAAGTCGCAAAGTTACGGGCGGCGCCTGAACTGGCTTTATCTTCGAAAGCCGATCGTGCAGTGGATATTCGCCACCGCAAAACAAGCTTCGCACGCGAAGCGAACATACGACTTGCAGTCGCTCTTGCTTTTGCTTTTGCTTTTGCTCTTCATACGCGTAGGTACAGACGCTGCAAACTGCGACTTCAGAAGGCCGAGTGGAGGCACCTGTAGGGGCCGGTGCGTAGCACCTTCGGCGTAGCCGAAGAACGCGAGCCGTAGACTTGCGCAGCAAGTCGTAGTGCCGCGTGGCCCCGGAAGGTGCCGCAGCGAGGGTACCCGAAGCGCAGCGGAGGGCCGTATGCAGGAGCGAGCGGTTTTGGTTCCTTTTGCCAAGACAAAAGGAACCCGCCGTAAAGGCGGAAGGGGCCGGCAGCGTCGCTGCATCAAATGGATAAGCTCGCCCACTAACAGCCCAAGCTCCAAGCTCCAAGCTCCAAGGTTACATCCCCAATACTTCGTGAAGAGCTTCTTTTCGTGCGCATGAAGAGGCAGACTGCGTCCATGCCTACCCAGACCTTGTCTCACCTCGCCGAACTTGCACCACAGCACTGGGATGCCCTGGTGCCGGGGGAGCAACCCTTTTTGCGCCATGCCTTTCTCAGCAGCCTGGAAGACAGTGGCAGCGTTTCTTCGCGCACCGGCTGGACCCCGGCCCATCGGCTGCTGACCGATTCGGCGGGCCAGTTGCTGGCCGCTCTGCCGGCGTATGTGAAGACCCATTCCTATGGCGAGTACGTCTTCGACCATGGCTGGGCCGATGCCTGCGAGCGGGCGGGGATTGCCTATTACCCGAAACTGCTCTGCGCCGTGCCGTTTTCCCCGGTGACCGGCGCGCGGCTGTTGGGCGACGCCGAGGCGGCTGGGGAGCTTGTCGACCGGCTGACTGCGCAACTGTTCGAGCAGGGGCTGTCAGGCGCTCATATCAACTTCACCGACGCGCACGCTGATACCGTGATGCGCGGGCGTGAGGGCTGGATGGAACGCCTTGGGTGCCAGTTTCATTGGCGCAACCAGGGCTATCGGGATTTCCAGGATTTCCTCGACAACCTCAGCTCGCGCAAGCGCAAACAGATGCGCAAGGAGCGCGAGCAGGTGGCGGGGCAGGGGATCGAATTTCGCTGGTACCGCGGCGATGAGCTGAGCGAGGCGCAGTGGGACTTCGTCTTTGCCTGCTATGCCAATACCTACGCCGTGCGCCGTCGTGCGCCCTACCTGACGCGCTCGTTCTTCAGCCTGCTGGCCGAACGCATGCCCCAGGTAATCCGGGTGGTCATGGCTCGCCAGGCCGGGCGCGATGTGGCCATGGCCTTCAGTCTGGTGGGTGGCGACAGCCTGTATGGCCGCTACTGGGGCTGTGTGGATGAGTTCGACCGGCTGCATTTCGAGACCTGCTTCTACCAGGGCATGGATTTGGCCATCGCCGAAGGCCTGCAGCGCTTCGATGCCGGGGCGCAGGGCGAGCACAAGCTGATCCGGGGCTTCGAGCCTGTGATTACCCGGTCCTGGCACTACCTGCTGCACCCGGGATTGCGCCGCGCGGTGGTGGAGTTCCTCGAGCAGGAGCGGGCAGGGGTGATGGGGTACGCCGAAGAGGCCAGGATGGCGTTGCCGTATCGCCAGGTTTGAGGGCCCGCTGCCGGCGACTTCAATCGATGCCGACAAACCCGCCGGTCTGGTGATGCCACAAGCGGGCATACAGCCCTTGGTGAGCGAGCAGTTCGGCGTGGCTGCCCATCTCGACGATCCGCCCTTTTTCCAGGACCACCAGACGGTCCATGCGGGCGATGGTCGACAGGCGGTGGGCGATGGCGATCACGGTTTTGCCCTGCATCAGGGTTCCCAGGCTTTCCTGGATGGCGGCCTCGACCTCCGAGTCCAGCGCCGAGGTCGCCTCGTCCATGATCAGGATCGGCGCGTTTTTCAGCAGCACCCGGGCAATGGCGATGCGCTGGCGCTGGCCGCCGGACAGCTTGACCCCGCGCTCACCGACATGGGCGTCGAAGCCGGTCCGGCCCTGGGCGTCGGACAGCTGTGGAATGAACTCATCGGCGCGCGCCCGGCGCACCGCCTCCCACAACGCCGCCTCGCTGGCATCCGGGCGTCCGTACAACAGGTTGTCGCGGATCGAGCGGTGCAGCAGCGAGGTGTCCTGGGTGATCATGCCGATCTGTGCCCGCAGGCTGGCCTGGGTGACCCGGGCGATATCCTGGCCATCGATCAGGATGCGGCCGCTTTCGAGGTCGTACAGGCGTAGCAGCAGGTTGACCAGGGTCGATTTACCAGCACCTGAGGGGCCGATCAGGCCGATCTTTTCACCCGGACGAATGTCCAGGTTCAGGCCGTCAATGATCCGGCTGCCCTTGCCGTAGTGGAAACCGACACTCTCGAACTTGACCGCGCCGCGCTCGACCTTGAGCGCCGGGGCGTTCGGCACATCGGTGACGGTGACCGGCTGGGCGATGGTCTGCAGGCCATCCTGGACCATGCCGATGTTCTCGAAGATGCCGTTGACCACCCACATGATCCAACCGGACATGTTCACGATGCGGATCACAAGGCCCGTGGCCAGGGCGATGGCGCCGACGGTGATCAGCGACTGGGTCCACAGCCACAGGGCCAGGCCCGTGGTGGTGACGATCAGCAGGCCGTTGAGGCTGGTGATGACCACATCCATGCTGGTGACGACCCGGGCGGCGAGCTGGGTCTTTTCGGTCTGCTCGCTGATGGCATCGCGGGCGTACTGTTGTTCGTGCTCGGTATGGGCGAACAGCTTGAGGGTGGCGATGTTGGTGTAGCCGTCGACGATTCGTCCCATGAGCTTGGAGCGGGCGTCGGAGGAGATCACCGAGCGTTCCTTCACCCGTGGCACGAAGTAGTAGAGTGCGCCGATGTAGCAGGCGATCCAGCTGATCAGCGGCAGCATCAGGCGCCAGTCGGCTTCGAAGAACAGAACCAGTGAGCTGATGGCGTAGATCAGCACATGCCACAGGGCATCCACGGCCTGGACCGCCGAGTCGCGCAGCGAGTTGCCGGTCTGCATGATGCGCTGGGCGATGCGCCCGGCAAAGTCGCTCTGGAAGAAGTTCAGGCTCTGCTTGAGCACGAAGGTGTGGTTCTGCCAGCGGATCATGCTGGTCATGCCCGGGCTGATGGTCTGGTGCACCAGCAGGTCATGCAGGGCGAGGAATACCGGGCGCAGGATCAGCGCCACCACCAGCATCCACAGCAGCTCGCCGGCGTGGTCACTGAAAAAACTGCTGGAGGGCGTGCCCTGGGCCAGGTCGATGATCCGGCTCAGGTAACTGAACAGCGCCACTTCGATCAGTGCACCGATAAAACCGATCACCAGCAATGCGGCAAAACTCGGCCAGACCTGGCGCAGGTAGTACAGGTAGAACGGCCAGACCGTGCTGGGCGGCGCCGCCGTGGGCGCTTCACGGAAGATGTCGATCAGCTTTTCGAAACGGCGGAACAGCATGAAAAGGGTAACTCCTGTCTGGTTCGACCTTAAGGCCTGGGGTCACGTCCCTGTGAGCCCCCGGAGTGTCAGTCGATGCGTTTGGCCGACTTGATGTAGACCGGGTCGACCGGTACATCGCGCATGCCTTTTTGTACGGTGGTCGGCGAATTGACGATCTGGTCGACCACGTCCATGCCCTTGACCACCTTGGCGAATACCGCGTAACCCGCGTCACGGCCCGGGTCGAGGAAAGCGTTGTCGGCCACGTTGATGAAGAACTGGCTGGTCGCCGAGTTGGGGTTGGAAGTCCGCGCCATCGACAGCGTGCCACGGGTGTTGTGCAGGCCGTTGCTGGCTTCGTTCTTGATCGGGTCGCGGGTTGGCTTCTGCACCATTTGCGCAGTAAAGCCGCCGCCCTGGGCCATGAAGCCCGGGATCACCCGGTGGAAAATGGTGTTGTTGTAGAAGCCGCTGTCCACGTATTCGAGGAAGTTCTTGCTGCTGATCGGCGCCTTGACCGGATCGAGTTCGACTTCGATCTGGCCGAAGCTGGTGTCCAGCAGTACGTGAGGCGCTTTGTCGGCTGCCATCAGGCTGGTGGCGAAGACGACCGAGCAGGTGGCGAGCAGGAGTTTTTTCAGCATGGGCTCAATGTTCCTTGAGAAGTGGTGGACGTTGCCAGGAAATGCAGCAGCGTCTGGTTGAAAACCTGAGGTTGGTCCAGGGGCGTAGCGTGCCGCGAATCCTCGATCACCGCCAGTCGCGCCTGGGGAATCAGGCGGACATAGCGTTCCTTGAGTTGTATCGGGGTGTAATCCTGGTCGGCGGTGATGACCAGGGTAGGACAGCGGATCTGCCCCAGGCGTTCGCTGACACCCCAGCCGACGATGGCATCGAAACTGGCGAGGTAGGCGCGCTTGTCGTTGGTTGCCCAGCGCTGGGCCATCTTGCGCCGCAGTTCGGCCTGTTCCGGCTTGGGAAACAGGCGTGCGGCCAGGCCCTTGCCGATGGCTTCCAGGCTCAGCAGGCGGGCCATGGCCCAGCGTTTGGCCCACCAGATCCAGTCGCTGCGGGTGCGACGCTTGACCTCCGGGGCGCTGTTGACGATGCACAGGCTGCGCAGCCATTGGGGGTGATCGACGGCGAACTGGAACCCCACCATGCCGCCCATGGACAAACCGACCAGGTGCACCGGGCCTGTCTGCAACTGTTCGAGCAGGGCCAGCAGGTCGGCGCTGAACGCGGCGATGCTGTAGCGCTCGCGGGGTTTGTCGGAGCGGCCATGGCCGCGGATATCCATCAGGATCACCCGGTAATGCCGGGCCAGTTCCGGCACCTGCATTTCCCAGTCCTTGCAGCTCGAACCCAGGCCATGCAGCAGCACCAGCGGGTCGCCCTGGCCGTATTCCTCGTAGTGCAGCGAGCAACCTTCATGTTCGAAATAGGCCATGCGTGATTCCTGTCAGGCTTGGGCGGGGGCGGCGAAGGGTACGTCCAGCGGCGCGGTGTCGAAGTTGCGCAGCAGCTCGATGAGGATCTGCGTGGCCGGACCCAGGGGTTTGTCCTTGTTCGAGTAAAGGTAGAACAGTGGATGACGACTGCCACCCTGATCCAGCGGCAGGGGCTTGAGCAGGCCTTCGCGCAGTTCCCGCTCGATCAGGTGGCGCGGCAGCCAGGCAAAGCCCAGGCCGCTGCTGACGAAGGTGGCCGCGGTGGCCAGGCTGCCCACGGTCCAGCGCTGTTCGGCACCGAGCCAGCCGACGTCGCGGGGTTGCGCGCGGCCCGAGTCGCGGATCACCACCTGCAGCTGGCTCTCCAGGTCCTGGAAGCTCAGCTCGCGACCCAGGCGATGCAGGCTGTGTTCCGGGTGGGCGACGGCGACGAACTCGACCGAACTGAGTTCGGTGCCCAGGTAACCGGAAATATTGAAACCGCTGATGGCAAGGTCGGCGATGCCTTCATGCAGCACTTCCTCGACCCCGGACAGCACCTCTTCGCGCAGGCGCACACGGCAGCCGCGGCTTTGCGGCATGAACGCGCTCAAGGCGCGGACCAGGCGGGCGTTGGGGTAGGCGGCATCGACCACCAGACGCACTTCAGCTTCCCAGCCCTGTTCCATATGGTGGGCCAGGTCTTCCAGCTGGCTGGCCTGCTTGACCAGTTGCCGGGAGCGGCGCAGCAGTACGTTGCCAGCCTCGGTCAGCACCGCCTTGCGCCCGTCGATGCGCAGCAACGGCACCCCCAGTTGGTCCTGCATGCGCGCCACGGTGTAGCTGACCGAGGATTGCGAGCGGTGCAGCGCTTCGGCCGCCTGGGCAAAGCCTCCGTGGTCGACCACAGCCTGGAGGGTCCGCCACTGATCCAGGGTAACGCGCGGCGCTTTCATCTTCGGCTCCTGTTGTCCTAAGCTGGCGCTCTTTCATGGAGAGCGTCGTATGAAGAAATGTTGTGCTGTACTGCTGGCCCTGCTTCCGCTCACAGCCCTGGCATACCCCATCGATGTGGAAAAGCACATCGAGGGCGTCAAGATCGACTACGTCACCTACGACACCGACCGCGACATGGGTTCGATCACCGTGAACAACTATGGCGACGTCGCCGCCCAGTGCAAGGTGACCTTCCGCAACGGGCCGGAAGCCCCCCGGGTGCGTCGCGTGCAGGTGCCGGCGAAGAAAAGCGTCGATGCGACCGCCAAGTTCAACCGCGAAATCATCAAGCTGCGCATCGCCCTGGACTGCAAACCGCAATAAACAGGGGGATAACCTGCCCTTGAGGGTAGAGCACCGGGCAAATAAAACAAATTTACTGATAGATTGCACCCAGATTTTACGCTTTTTAATCGATCGGTCACTGATTAATCTTGCCTCCATCGACTGACCACATTCGCCGATGGAGGCAACCATGTCCCGTGTACTCGTTATCGAAAGCAGCGCCCGCCAGCAGGATTCGATCTCCCGGCAACTGACCCGTGATTTCGTCAGCCAGTGGCAGGCGGCTCACCCGGCAGACGTCATCACCCAGCGTGACCTGGCCGTCAACCCGGTCCCCCACCTGGACGCCAACTTGCTCGGTGGCTGGATGAAGCCTGCAGAACAACGCAGTGACGAAGAGCTCAAGGCCCTGGCCCGCTCCAACGAACTGACCGATGAAGTGCTGGCCGCCGATGTGCTGGTACTGGCCGCGCCCATGTACAACTTCACCATCCCCAGCACCCTGAAAGCCTGGCTGGACCATGTGCTGCGCGCCGGCGTCACCTTCAAGTACACCGAAACCGGGCCACAGGGGCTGCTGACCGGCAAGCGTGCCTACATCCTCACCGCGCGTGGCGGCATCCATGCCGGTGCAACCAGCGACCACCAGGAACCCTACCTGCGCCAGGTGATGGCCTTCATCGGCATCCATGACGTGACCTTCATTCACGCCGAAGGCCTGAACATGGGCGGCGACTTCCACGAGAAAGGCCTGAACCAGGCCAAGGCCCAGCTGGCTGCGGTGGCTTGAGTCGCACGTGATCTTTCCCGCCTGACACCTGTTGCTCCTTTGGGTGTACCTGCCCGGTCATTGACCGGGCTTTTTTGTGCTGCAGGTCGGGGCCATCGCAGGCTTCGCCTGCTCCCACAAGGATTCTTGGCCAGCACTGGCCTTTGTGGGAGCTGGCGAAGCCTGCGATTGGCCGCACAGCGGTCGCATCCTTCAGCAGTTGCCCCCACCCCCACGAAAAGCTAAGGTCGCCGCCTCCACAGCAAGGGGCAACCATGGGCTATTTATTGATCGTTGCGCTGATCCAGGCGTTTTCCTTCAGCCTGATCGGCGAGTACCTGGCCGGGCAGGTCGACAGCTACTTCGCCGTGCTGGCGCGGGTGCTGCTGGCCGGGCTGGTCTTTCTGCCGCTGACCCGCTGGCGCCAGGTCGAGCCGCGCTTCATGCGTTCGATGTTGCTGATCGGCGCGCTGCAATACGGCATCACCTATGTCTGCCTGTACCTGAGCTTCAGGGTGCTGACGGTGCCGGAAGTGCTGTTGTTCACCATTCTTACGCCCCTGCATGTGACCCTGATCGAAGACGCCCTGAACCGGCGCTTCAACCCCTGGGCCCTGCTGGCTGCGCTGGTGGCGGTGGCGGGGGCGGCGGTGATCCGCTTCGACAGCATCAGCCCGGACTTCTTCATGGGCTTCCTGCTGCTGCAACTGGCCAACTTCACCTACGCCGCCGGCCAGGTGCTGTACCGTCACCTGATCGCCCGCAACCCCAGCGACCTGCCGCACTACCGGCGTTTCGGCTACTTCTACCTGGGCGCCTTGCTGGTGGTGTTGCCGGCCTTCCTGGCATTCGGCAACCGCCAGCACCTGCCGAGCACCGACGTGCAATGGCTGGTGCTGTTGTTCCTGGGCCTGTGCCCGACGGCGCTGGGGCTGTACTGGTGGAACAAGGGCGCCTGCCTGGTGAACGGTGCCACCCTGGCGGTGATGAACAACCTGCATGTGCCGGTGGGGCTGCTGCTCAACCTGCTGATCTGGAACCAGCACGAGCCCCTGGGCAGGCTGTTCATCGGCGGCGCGGTGATCCTCGCCTCGCTATGGCTCGGCCGTCTCGGCACTGAGCGTGCGTTGCTGGCTGGGCAAGGTCGCGGGTAGCAGGCCGGCCCGCAGGTCGTTGCCGCTGGGTTGCTGGTACAGGCTCAGGCCGAACTCCGGCATCACCGCCAGCAGGTAGTCGAAGATGTCGCCCTGGATGCGCTCGTAGTCGGCCCACACGGTGGTGCGGGTGAAGCAGTAGATCTCCAGCGGCACGCCTTGGGCGGTGGTCTGCATCTGGCGGACCATGCAGGTCATGTTCGGCTGGATGTCCGGATGGCTCTTCAAATAGGCCAGGGCATAGGCGCGGAAGGTGCCGATGTTGGTCATCCTCCGGCGGTTGGCGGAAAGCTCGGCGACGTTGCCCTGGGCCTCGTTCCAGCTTTTGAGTTCGTTGCGCTTGCGGGCGATGTAGTCGCTCAGAAGGCGCACTTCACCCAGGCGCTGTTCCTCGTCGGGGCGCAGGAAGCGCACGCCGCCGGCGTCGATGAACAGGCTGCGTTTGATCCGCCGCCCGCCGGCCTGCTGCATGCCGCGCCAGTTCTTGAACGACTCGGACATCAGCCGCCAGGTGGGGATGGAGACGATGGTCTTGTCGAAGTTCTGTACCTTGACCGTATGCAGGGTGATATCCACCACATCGCCATCGGCACCGACCTGGGGCATCTCGATCCAGTCGCCGACCCGCAGCATGTCGTTGCTGGTCAGCTGCACGCTGGCCACGAATGACAGCAGGGTGTCCTTGTATACCAGCAGGATGACCGCCGACATGGCACCCAGGCCCGACAGCAGCAACAGTGGCGAGCGGTCGATCAGGGTGGCGACGATGACGATCGCGGCGAACACGAACAGCACCATCTTGGCCAGTTGCACATAGCCCTTGATCGAGCGGGTGCGCGCGTGTTCGGTGCGGGCATAGATGTCCAGCAGGGCATCGAGCAGGGCCGAGAGGGCCAGCGTCAGGAACAGGATGGTAAAGGCCAGGGCCACATTGCCGAGGAAGTGCTGGCTGGTGGCGTTCAGTTCCGGCACCAGCTTGAGGCCGAACTGCACCAGCAGCGACGGCGTGGTCTGGGCCAGGCGGTGGAAGACCTTGTTCTGGCGCAGGTCATTGAGCCAGTGCAGGGCCGGCTGGCGACCCAGCAGGCGGGCGGCGTGCAGGATCAGAAAACGCGCCACCCGGCCCAGCACCAGGGCGATCACCAGCAGTACCGTCAGGCCAAGGCCGGCGTGCAGCAGCGGGTGTTGATCGAGGGTGCCCCAGAGGTCCAGGGTGTTTTGCCACATTTGTTGAATGTCCATAACGCTGTCAGATTCATCCGCATTTCGAAAAACAGGGCTATTAGAGCGCGGATCGACGGGCGGGTGGCAAAAGAAATTCGGCGTCGACGCCGGAAAACGTTACCCTATGCAACTGAATTTTTTGCCCATGCCCGAGGTACACCCGTGTTTTCCCAATTCGCCCTGCACGAACGCCTGCTCAAAGCCGTGGCCGAGCTGAACTTTGTCGAGCCGACGCCGGTGCAGGCAGCGGCCATTCCCCTGGCGCTGCAAGGGCGGGACCTGCGGGTGACGGCGCAAACCGGTAGCGGCAAGACGGCAGCCTTCGTCCTGCCAATGCTCAATCGCCTGGTCGACCTGCAGCAAAAGCGCGTCGAAATCCGTGCCCTGGTGCTGCTGCCGACCCGCGAGCTGGCCCAGCAGACCCTCAAGGAAGTCCAGCGCTTCTCCCAGTTCACCTTCATCAAGGCGGGCCTGGTAACCGGTGGCGAAGACTTCAAGGAACAGGCCGCCATGCTGCGCAAGGTGCCTGACGTGCTGATCGGCACCCCGGGCCGCCTGCTCGAACAGCTCAATGCCGGCAACCTGAAGCTGGAACATGTCCAGGTCATCGTCCTCGACGAGGCCGACCGCATGCTCGACATGGGCTTTGCCGAAGACGTCGAGCGCCTGTGCAACGAGTGCCCGAACCGCGAGCAGACCATGCTGTTCTCGGCCACCACGGGCGGCGCCAGCCTGCGCGAAATGATCGGCAAGGTGCTCAAGGACCCTGAACACCTGATGCTCAACAGCGTCAGCCAGCTGGCCGAAGGCACCCGCCAGCAGATCATCACTGCCGACCACAACCAGCACAAGGAACAGATCGTCCAGTGGCTGCTGGCGAACGAGACCTACGACAAGGCGATCATCTTCACCAACACCCGGGTCATGGCCGACCGCATCTACGGTCATCTGGTGGCCAAGGACTACAAGGCGTTCGTCCTGCACGGTGACAAGGACCAGAAAGACCGCAAGCTGGCCATCGAGCGCCTGAAGCAGGGCGGGGCGAAGGTCCTGGTCGCCACCGATGTCGCCGCTCGCGGCCTGGACGTCGACGGCCTGGACCTGGTGATCAACTTCGACATGCCGCGCAGCGGCGATGAGTACGTGCACCGTATCGGCCGTACCGGACGCGCCGGTAACGAAGGTCTGGCGGTATCGTTGATCTGCCACAACGACTGGAACCTGATGTCGAGCATCGAGCGCTACCTCAAGCAGAGCTTCGAGCGCCGGGTCATCAAGGAAGTCAAAGGTACCTACGGCGGACCGAAGAAGGTCAAGGCCTCGGGCAAGGCGGCCGGGGTGAAGAAGAAAAAGACCGACAAGAAAGGTGACAAGAAGACAACGGCAGCCGCAAAGCGCAAGCCGACGGCCAAGCCAAAGCGCAACGCCCCGCTGGCCAGCGCTGATGGCCTGGCACCGCTCAAGCGTCGCAAGCCTGAGGCGGCTGCCGAGTAAAGTCTTGGTCGCAGGGCAAGTCGAATCGTTGCACCGCCGCTCCCATTGCAGGAGCGGTGGTGCGACGATTCGATTTGCCCCGCGAAGGCTTCAAACCTGTTTCTCGGCGGTACGCAATTCCTGCAAACGCCGATCGATCAGCTGACATTTATCCGGCAGGTCCTTGCTGGCAGTGTCGAGCTTCATCCCTCGCAACTCGTCATTGATTTCCTTGGCCTTCTTCGGGTTCTGCTCCGTCAGCCGGGACACCTCCTTGGCCAGCTCCTCGCGTTTCTCCGTGGCTTCTTCCAGCGTGCAGGCCCAGGTGGGCAAGGCCAGCAGCAGGCTGGTGGCGGCAGCGATGTTCAACAGGATCTTCATGGCGCAGCTCCCTTCACATGGTTGTGCGGTTGAGCGCACGCCGGCGCGCAAAGTTCAGTCGAACCCCACCAGATGCCCGAAGACAAGGCTGGCAATGCAGCCCTGAGGCCCCCGATAATCGGCGCTGGATCCACAGTTGCCGAGAATCTGCCATGTCACACGTGATAACAGGGTGCCTGCAATGAGCGCCGCCCGCCGCAATACCGATGCCTTTGCCCTGCAAGTGATGCTGGTGCTGTGCCTGATCTGGGGCATCCAGCAGGTGATGATCAAATGGGCAGCACCGGACATCGCCCCGGTGATGCAGCAGGCCCTGCGTTCGGGCATGGCGGCAGTGCTGGTGGGGTTGCTGATCTGCTGGCGTGGCGGCTGGGACCAGGTGGCGCACACCTGGCGCGGTGGGGTGCTGGCCGGAGCCCTGTTCGGCCTGGAGTTTCTGTTCATCGCCGAAGGGCTGAAACTGACCTCGGCGGCGCATATGTCGGTGTTCCTCTACACCGCACCCGTGTTCACGGCCCTGGGCCTGCACTGGATGCTGCCCAGCGAGCGCCTGCGGCCATTGCAATGGCTGGGTATCCTGCTGTCGTTCGGCGGCATTGCCTTCGCTTTCGCCGGCGGGATGTCGCTGGAGCAGATGGACAGCCGCATGCTGCTGGGCGATGCCTTCGGCGTGCTGGCCGGCCTGGCCTGGGGTGCGACCACCGTCGTGGTGCGCGGCTCACGGCTGTCGGAAGCCCCGGCGACCCTGACGCTGTTCTACCAACTGGCGGTCGGTTTCGTCGGGTTGCTGCTGATTGCGGCTGTCAGCGGCCAGGTCACCCAGGTCAGCTTCACCCCTGTCTCCATTGGCAGCCTGCTGTTCCAGGGGCTGATCGTGTCGTTCTTCAGTTACCTGACCTGGTTCTGGCTGCTACGGCGCTACCTGGCTTCGAACCTGGCGGTGTTTTCCTTCATCACCCCGTTGTTCGGGGTGACCTTTGGCGTGCTGTTGCTCGGTGAGCCCCTGAGCGTGAACTTCGTGCTCGGGGCCATCATGGTCCTGCTCGGCGTTACCCTGGTCAGCGCCGAGCAATGGGTGCGCCGACGCTTGCGCAGCCTGCTGGGCTGACCTGCGGGCGCCACAGCAGCGCACCGGCCAGCAACAGGCCGCTCCCGGCGACGATCAGCGCCGGTTGCAGGCTGTTGGCGAACTGATTGCTCAGGGCGGCCAGCAACGGGCCGCTGAGCTGGCCGACAGCGAAGCAGGCGGTCAGCAGACCGGCATTGCGCTGGGTGGCCTGGGGCGCCAGCTCCCGGGAGCGTTGCATCACCAGTTGCATGCAGGCCAGGAACGGCCCTCCGCAGAGAATCACCCCCAGGGCCAGCCCCGGTCCATTGCCCAGCAGGCAGGCGAACACGCCGGCCGCTTGCAGCCACAAGGTGGTCATCAACCAGCGCGACGTGCTGCCGTCGGCCGGGCGACGCAGGCTGGCCACACCCACGCCCACTGCGGCCGCCAGGCCGAAACCCGGCCAGAACAGATCGGCCAGCCAGTGTCCCTGGAAGCGTGCATTGGCCATCTGCGACATGAAGGTGGCCGGGATGATGTAACCGATACCGTAGAGCCCATAGACCAGGCCGAGGCGGGCAATCCCCCGGGTGGGCGCCGGCACCGCCACTGCCGGGCCAACCGGCGTCGGAGCCTGCTGCGGGCGTGGCAGGAACGGTAGCACCGCCAACAACATCGCCAGCGCCGCACCGGCATAGATCAGCCACAGGGGCGCCGAGCCCAGGCCGTACAGGTTGGAGAGCAGCGCCAGCAAGCCCGTCAGCATGATGCCAAGCCCGGGGCCGGCGAACACCAGCGTGCCCGTGCGCGGTCGGTTGCTGGCAGCGGCGAGCTGCTGGGTGAGGCTGGTGAGCATCACCAGTACCCAGGCACTGGCCACGCCAGTACCCAAGCGCAGCAGCAAATGACTCCAGAAGCCGCTGGCCCAGAACGACGCCAGGGTGAGCAGCACGCACAGCCACAGGCCGCCGTGCAGGCGCGCGCTGACCTGGCCCGGACGGCGGGCGAACATGGCGTCCAGGGCACCGAGCAAGTAGCCCAGGTAGTTGGCAGCGGCGATCAGGCCGGCGGCGGTCAGGCTGATCTGGCCCTCGCCGATCAGGTGCGGCAGTTGCGGGGTGAGGGCGAAGCGACCGATGCCCATGGCCATCATCAGGGCGATGGCGCTGGCGAATAGACGAATGAAGGGGGACATGTCCAGGTTCCTGAAGCAATGGCGATGACCGTCAGGCTACTGTCGATTGACTTTCAGAAAAATTGAATAATGATGAGGAACTTGTTCTGTTATGGAGAAAATCTCGTGGAGTTCAGCCAGCTACGGATTTTTCAGGCGGTCGCCGAGGAAGGCTCGGTAACCCGGGCCGCTGAACGTCTGCACCGGGTGCCGTCGAACCTGTCCACCCGGCTACGCCAGCTGGAAGAGCAACTGGGTGTCGAGCTGTTTCGCCGTGAGCGCCAGCGCCTGCAGTTGTCGCCGGCGGGCAAGGTCTTGCTCGATTACGCCGCCCGCCTGCAGGCGCTGCACGATGAAGCCGTGGCGGCGGTGCAGGGCGGGCAGCCGGCGGGGGATTTTGCCCTGGGCACCATGTACAGCACGGCGGCGATCCACCTGCCGGCCTTGCTGGCGCGCTATCACAAGGCTTATCCGGCGGTGAACCTGCAGGTGCAGGCAGCGCCCAGCGGCGAGTTGCTCGAAGGCCTGCTCAGCGGCCGTCTGGACGCCGCCCTGGTGGACGGGCCGCTGGCCCTGGCCGGGCTCGACGGGGTGCCGCTATGCGATGAAACCCTGGTACTGATCACCGAGCCGGACCATCCGCCGGTGCGCAGTGCCCGGGATGTGGCGGGGAGGGCGGTGTTCACCTTTCGCCAGGGCTGTTCCTATCGCATGCGCCTGGAGGCCTGGTATGCCCACGATCATGCAGCCATGGGCCGGGTCATGGAGATCGAATCCTATCCGAGCATGCTGGCCTGTGTGATCGCGGGCGCCGGCGTGGCCCTGATGGCCGAGTCGATGCTCGACAGCCTGCCCGGCCGCGAGCGGGTGGCGGCGCATCGGTTGCAGGCGCCGTTCGATCAGGCCGTCACCTGGCTCATGTGGCGCAAGGGGATGCGTGGCGCGAACCTGAGTGCCTGGATCGATTTGCAACAAGGGGAAACAGTTACGCAGGGAACGGAAGTGGCGCTGGGGGCTTGATCGAAATCAAACTTGTCCCCAACTCATGTAGCAAGACCATGCGCGATGCAAGACATCGGACTATGATCTGTATGAAGCATCGCAGGATTGAATCACCGTGCAGGCTGACCCGTAAGGGGGAGTTATGAGAAATAATCTGTTCAACTGGCTTCATGACCTGGCTGCGGCCCTGGGCTTGATTCCACCGCCGTTGCAGCCGGTGCCGATTCCAACCGATGAGGAGCAGCGCAAGCGCCAGCCTCGTCGCTAGCGCCTGGCTCGTGCCGCCGCATCAGGGCTGATGCGACGGCTACCGCTGGCCGGTATCAGGCCAGGTTTACCGCACCCGCCGGACGACGGGACATCAGGCTTACGACCACAAAGCTGACCAGACCGATCGCCAGGCTGTAGTAGATCGGCGTGTTGGCATCCATACCATCCTTGAGCATGAACACCAGGGCGGTGACGAAGCCCAGGGACATACTGGTGATCGCCGCCGCAGTGGTGGCACGCTTCCAGTAGATCGCACCGATCAGCGGCACCAGCATGCCACCCACCAACAGGTTGTAGGCCAGGGTCAGGGCGCTGATCACGTCTTCGACCACCAGGGCGATACCCAGCACGGCAATACCGGTCAGCAGGGTGAACAGACGGTTGATCGCCAGGCTCGATTCCTTGCCGCCGCGCAGCTTGGGCAGCAGGTCTTCGGTGAGGACGGTCGAAGCAGCCAGCAGGCCGGCACTGGCCGTGGACATCATCGCCGCCAGTGCTGCAGCGATCACCAGGCCGCGGATGCCGTCAGGCAGGGCGGATTTGACGATGGCGGCAAAGGCGTTGTTGGCGTTGCCCAGGTCTGGCAGCAGCACGTGGGCTGCCATACCGATCACCGCACACACCAGACCGTAGATCACGCAGTAGATACCGGCAGTGGTGCCGGCACGCTGGGCGACTTTTTCGTCACGGGCAGTGAACACACGCTGCCAGATGTCCTGACCGATCAGGATGCCGAAGAAGTAGATCAGGAAGTAGGTGATGATGGTGTCCCAACCGATGGTGGTCAGGTTGAAGCTGGCGGCCGGCAGCTTGGCGACCAGTTGGTCCCAGCCGCCCACGCGGTACAGGCAGATCGGCAGCAGGATGAACATCAGGCCGACGGTCTTGATCACGAACTGGACGATGTCGGTCAGGGTCAGCGACCACATGCCGCCGATGGTCGAGTACACCACCACCACGCCGCCACCGAGCAGGATCGCGGCCCAGAACGGCAGTTCGAACAGCACTTGCAGCACGGTACCGATGGCCAGGGTCGAGGTGACGCCGATCATCAGGGCGTAGGCGAGCATGATCACTGCACTGGCCTGGCGCGCCATCGGGTTATAGCGACGCTCCAGGACCTGGGTCACGGTGAAGATCTTCAGGCGCAGCAGCGGTTTGGCGAGGAACAGGTTCAGGGCGATGATGCCAAGACCCAGTGCCGCGCACAGCCAGAAGCCGGAAATACCGTGCACATACCCCAGTCTCACGGTGCCGACGGTGGACGCGCCGCCCAGTACCGTGGCGGCCATGGTGCCCATGTACAGGCTGGGGCCCAGGTTGCGTCCGGCGACCAGGTAGTCTTCGTGGGTTTTTGCCCGGCGCATGCCGTACCAGCCCAATGCGAGCATGCCGGCGGCATAGATCAATACAACGAGTATGTCCAAGGCCATGGGTGTCTCCGATTATCTTTTTTATGTGAGATCGAGCCTGCGCACGGAAAACCGGCGCAGGTCATTTCTTCGTAGTGCGGCCCGTCTTACGCGGACCGCCGTCATGGCTCCTGCCGGGGTGCAGCTCCTTGCCGGTGGCCTTAGCGACGTGCTACGCCGGGCAGAACACAGAGCATTTCGTACAGCAGGTTGGCACCCAGCAACGAGGTGTTGCCGGTGGTGTCGTAAGGGGGCGAGACTTCTACCAGGTCGCAGCCGATCAGGTCCAGGCCCTGGCAGCCGCGAATGATTTCCATGGCCTGGATGGTGGTCAGGCCGCCGATTTCAGGGGTGCCTGTGCCTGGTGCCCAGGCCGGGTCGATGCCGTCGATGTCGAAGCTCAGGTAAACCGGGCCGCCGCCGACTTTCTCGCGTACTTCGGCCATCAGCGGTGCCAGGGATTTGTGCCAGCACTCTTCGGCCTGGACGACACGGAAGCCCTGCTTGCGGCTCCAGTTGAAGTCTTCGGCGGTGTAGCCCTGGGCGCGCAGTCCGATCTGCACCACGCGGTCGCAGTCCAGCAGGCCTTCTTCCACGGCGCGGCGGAAGGTGGTGCCGTGGGCGATTTTCTCGCCGAACATGTGATCGTTGACGTCGGCGTGGGCATCGATGTGCACCAGGCCTACCTTGCCATGCTTCTTGTGGATCGCCCGCAGGATCGGCAGGGTGATGGTGTGGTCGCCACCCAGGGTCATGGGGATGACGTTGTGCTCAAGGATCTCGTCGTAGGCTTCTTCGATGATGCGCACGGCTTCTTGCAGGTTGAAGGTGTTGATCGCCACGTCACCGATGTCGGCCACCGACAGCGAGTCGAACGGCGCGGCGCCGGTCGCCATGTTGTAGGGACGGATCATCACCGATTCGGCGCGGATCTGCCGTGGACCGAAGCGGGTGCCCGAGCGCAGCGAGGTACCGATGTCCAGGGGAACACCGACAAAGGCCGCATCCAGGCCCTTGGCGCTCGGCAGATGAGGAAGGCGGAGCATGGTGGCGATACCGCCGAAACGCGGCATTTCGTTGCCGCCCAGTGGTTGGTGAAGAATCTTGTCCACGGTCGGGCCTCATCGATTCGATTGTTCTAGTTGTTGGAACCTGTCTGGCGGGCTGGGTAAACCCTATTTACGCGGGCCAGCAGGTGCATTGCGGCAGAGTCTGCAAAAGGTAGTGGCCGAAGAGAATCGCTACAGGCAAATACTTAGTTCAGGTTTTTCTAAACTAATCCTGAAAATCTGGTTAGACTTTCTACATTGCCGTCTATTCTGGACTCCGATTTCCATGGCCTCCGCACTGCCTGACCTGAAACTTCTACGCATTTTCGTCAGCGTCGTGCGCCATCAGGGTTTCGCCAACGCCCAGCGCGAGCTCAACCTGTCGACCTCGGCCATCAGTACCTACATGAGCCAGCTGGAAGCGGCCCTGGGCATCGTCCTCTGTCACCGTGGCCGTGGCGGTTTCAGCCTGACCAGCAAGGGCGAGCTGTTCCACCAGGAGACCCTGCGCCTACTGGCGGAGATGGACGGCTTCGAGCAGTATGCCGCCGCCCTCAAGGGCGAGCTGCGCGGTACGCTGAACCTGGGGGTGATCGACTCGACCGTTGGCGACCGCGCCTTGCCCCTGGCCGAAGCCATCGGCGCCTACAGCCAGGAGCACCCGGCGGTGCACCTGCACCTGTCGGTCTCCAGCCCCTACGAGTTGCAGCTTGGTGTGCAGGACAACCGCCTGGACCTGGCCATCGGTGCCTTCTCCACGCGCATGAGCGGGCTGGTGTACCAGCCGCTGTACCGCGAGCAGCACTGGCTGTACTGCAGCAACCGCCATCCGCTGTTCCATGAACGGCGCATTCCCGAGCAGGTCATCACCCAGCAGCGCATGGTCGGTCGTGGCTACTGGAGCCAGGCAGAACTGGCCCGCCACGGCTTCAAGCACAGTGCGGCAACGGTGGAAAGCATGGAAGCGCAGCTGATTCTGGTGCTCTCCGGCGCCTACATCGGCTACCTGCCGGAACACTATGCCCAGGCCTGGGTCGACAAGGGCGATTTGCGTGTGCTGTCACCGGCCACCTTCGGCTACCAGGCGCCGTTTTCCATGATCATTCGCCGGGGGCGCAGTCGTGAACCCCTGATCCAGACATTCCGCGATTTGCTCAAGGCGCAGCTCACGCCGGCTTGACCAAAATGTCGCCTGGAAAACTCAAAACAGACTAGAGATTGTTTCGGGATATTAACGATTTAGCGACAAATCCTCTGCTAAACCTGTACTTGCTTTGATGTGCTTCCCCATAATTATTCCAAGCAAGGACCTGCCCAGATGCGCATGAATTTGCCTGTCACTGAGCATGAAAGAACCTTCCCCCACGACCAACGCCTGATTTCCACCACCGACCTGAACAGCCGCATCACCTATTGCAACGATGCCTTCGTCGCCATCAGCGGTTTTACCTACGAAGAACTGCTCGGACAGCCCCATAACCTGGTACGCCATCCTGATATGCCGCCAGCGGTGTTCGGCCATATGTGGGAGACCATCAAGCAGGGCAAGCCCTGGATGGGCGTGGTGAAGAATCGCGCCAAGAACGGTGATTACTACTGGGTCAGCGCTTATGTAACGGCCATCTATGAAAACGGCCGGATCAGCGGTTACGAGTCGGTGCGCTCAGTGCCGACCCGCGACCAGATTCGCCGGGCCACGGCGCTGTACGCGCGCTTGCGCCAGGGCCGGGCGGCGGTGCCCTGGGCGGCGCGCGCCATGGGTGCGCTCGCGCAGGGCTGGCCATTGATCGGCGCCGGCGTGCTGTCGGCTGGCGCTTACCTGTGGCTGGCGCAATACGCCGCGCTCGGCGTGCTGATGGCCAGCCTGCTCAGCGCCTGGTACCTGACCGAGTCGCGTCAGCAGCGGGTGATCAGGCGGACCCTGGCCGAGCACCCCAAGGCCTTCACCAGCCCGCTGGTGGCGCTGACCTATAGCGATAACAAAGGCCTGCAAGGGCAGCTGGACCTGGCGATCCTCAGTGAAGAGGCACGCTTGCAGACCGCCCTGACCCGGCTGGTGGACGCCGGGGTGGGGGTGAAGTCCCGTGCTGCGCAATCGTCCGACCTGTCCGGTGCCCAGGCCCAGATGCTGGATCGCCAGCGCAGTGAAACCGATCAGTCGGCCACTGCCATTGCGCAGATGGCGGCGACCATCCAGGAAGTCACCCACAACGTGCAGAGCACGGCCACGGCCGCCGCCGATGCCGATCAACTGGCCCAGCAGGGCAGCGACCTGGCCCGCCAGAGCCTGCAGGCCATGAGCAGCATGAACGAGGCGGTCAATGACATTGGCCAGGCGGTCAATGCCCTGGCCGAGCAGACCCAGTCGATCGGCAGCGTGGTGGATGTGATCACCTCGATCGCCGAACAGACCAACCTGCTGGCGCTCAATGCCGCGATCGAGGCGGCGCGGGCCGGCGAGCAGGGCCGGGGGTTTGCCGTGGTGGCCGATGAGGTGCGTTCGCTGGCCCAGCGCACCCGCACTTCCACCGAAGAGATCCACCAGATCATCGCCTCCCTGCGTGACGGGGCGCAGCGGGCGGTGTCGACCGCGAGCAAGGGCGAGCAGATTTCCCGCGACAGCGTGCAACGTGTGGAAGCGGTGCAATCGGCGCTGGTGGGGATCACCCAGGCCGTCAGCCGCATCACCGGCATGAGTCAACAGATGGCCACGGCATCCGAGCAGCAGAGCCATGTGGCCGAGGACATCAACCAGCAGATCACCCGCATCGCCCAGCTCTGCGATCACAGTGCCGGACAAGCCAAGCAAGGCGCTGAAATCAGCCAGGAGCTGGAGCGCATGGCCGACTCCCTGTACGGCCTGGCCGAACGCTTCAACCGCTGACCTCCCTTCGTCTCTCCCACAGGGAAGTGGGCTTTTTTTCGGGACTGCTGTGGCACAATTTGCCGGCCCAGGAGAACCCGATGTCCAGAATCCAGTGCGAACGCTGCCTGCGTCCACAAGCCCATTGCCTTTGCCCGCTGATCCCGTCGCTGGACAGTCGCACCCGCGTGTTGCTGCTGCAGCACCCCAGCGAAGTGCGCCATGCGCTCAACACCGCCAAACTGGCCGCCCTGGGGCTGCGCAATGCGCAGCTGGTGGTGGGGGAGGTGTTCGAGGACCTGGCCGGGCTGATCGCCACGCCTGGGTATCGCAGTGCATTGCTGTTTCCCGGCGAGGACGCACAACCACTGACCGGTTACGCAACCGATACCGATGATCGTCCCTGGCTGCTGGTGGTGCCTGATGGCACCTGGCGCAAGGCGAGCAAACTGCTGCACCTGAACCCGCTGCTGGCGGCCTTGCCACGGGTGACCCTGGCCCAGGTGCTGCCTTCGCGTTATCGCCTGCGCAAGGCGCCGGCGCCGGGGGCGCTGTCGACCCTGGAGGCGGTGGTGCAGGCACTGAATGTGCTGGAGGCTCCCCGGTGTTTCGATGAGCTGCTCAAGCCGTTTGACGCCTTGATCGAAGGGCAGATCGCGGCAATGGGGCGCGAGACGTTCGAGCGCAATCACCTGCGTTGAGCACTGCCTGTAGGAGCGGGGGTGCCCCGCGATGCGATGTGATGGGCAGAACGCCATCGCGGGGCAAGCCCGCTCCTACAAGTCAGCGTTCGCGCAGCGCTTCGGTGCGGGCCTTGAGCACCGGCTTGAGCAGGTAGTCGAGCACGCTCTTTTGCCCGGTGATGATGTCCACCGTGGCGGTCATGCCGGGGATGATCAGCAAGGGTTTGTTGTCGCCGCCCAGGTGGTTCTTGTCGGTGCGCACCTGGATCAGGTAGAAGGCATTGCCCTTGTCATCGGTCACGGTGTCGGCGCTGATCAGCTCCAGTTTCGCCTTCAGGCCACCGTAGATGGTGTAGTCATAGGCGCTGAACTTGACCATCGCCGACTGCCCGGGGTGCAGGAACGCCACGTCCTGGGGGCGTACCTTGGCCTCGATCAACAGGTTGTCTTCCAGCGGCACGATCTCCACCAGGTCGCTGCCCGGCTGGACCACGCCGCCAATGGTGTTGACCTTGAGCAGCTTGATGATACCGCGTACCGGCGAGACCACCGTGGTGCGGGTGACGCGGTCATCGATGGCGATGCTGGAGGCGGTGATCTTCGACAGCTCGGTGCGCTTCTCGTTGAGCTCCTTGGCCGCTTCCGAGCGAAAGCCGGCATCGGCCTCTTCGATCTTGCTCTTGATTTCCGCGACCGCAGCTTCGGCCCGGGGGATCGCCAGGGTGGTGGCGTTCAGCGAACCTCGGGCTTCCACGGTGCTGCGTTTGAGGCGCAGGATCTCCACCGGTGAAATCGCCCCGGTGCCCACCAGTGGCGTCGACATGTTCAGTTCCTGTTGCAGCAGGGCCAGGGCAGAGCGGTACTGTTCGGCCTTGGAGCGGAACTCGGCAAGCTCCTGGGTTTTCTGCCGCAGCTGTTCGTTGAGGGTCTGTTTCTCGCTGGTCAGGCGACGCTGCCGGGACTGGTACAGCGACAGTTCGTCTTCGGCCACTTGCGGTGCCTTGTTGCGTACTTCGTCGGAAACCTGGAAGGGGCGGCCCTCGGCTTCGGCCGACAGGCGCTCGACCTGGGCGCTGAGGGCGTAGCGATCCGCCTCGCTCTCACCCTTGTTGGACAGAAAGCGTGTGTCATCCAGGCGCAGCAGGGTATCGCCCTTGTTCACCATCTGCCCTTCGCGCACGAATATCTCGGTGACGATGCCGCCTTCCAGGTTCTGGATGACCTGCACCTTGCTCGACGGAATCGCCTTGCCTTCGCCCATGGTGACTTCGTCGAGCACTGCGAACCAGGCCCAGACCAGGGCAACCAGCAGCAGGGCGGCGGCCAGCCATACGGTAATGCGCGACAGGCGTGGTGAATCCTGCAGGGTGGCACCGGCCACGTCCGGCATGTAGTCGCGTTCGGCGGTCTTGCCGAAGCTTTGGAAGTAGCTGCGCAGGCCTTGGCTGATGGACATGAGTGGACCCCCTAGATGGCCGTACCGACCCGGCCTTTGCGCAGTGCGTCGATGACCGCGTCCTTCGGCCCGTCGGCCACCACCTTGCCGTTGTCCAGCACCAGCAGGCGGTCGACCAGGCTGAGCATCGAGGTCCGGTGGGTGACCAGCAGCAGGGTCTTGCCCTGCACCCAGCCGTGCAGGCGCTGGCGCAGTTGGTCTTCGCTGGCGTTGTCCATGTGGCTGGTGGGCTCGTCGAGGATCATGATCGGCGGCTCCAGCAGCATGGCCCGGGCCAGCAGCACAGACTGGCGCTGGCCGCCGGAGAGCAGTTGGCCGCGTTCGCCCACCGGACGGTCGAAGCCTTGCGGGTGCTGGCGGGCCAGTTCGCTGACGCCGGTCAGCTCGGCCACTTCCAGCATGCGCGCGTCGCTCACGTAGCGTGCGCCGAGGGTGAGGTTGTCGCGCAGGCTGCCGGCCAGCAGCGGCAGGTCATGGGCGACGTAGCCGATCTGGTGGCGCAGGTCGGCGATGTCGAGCTGGCGCAGGTCGAGGTTGTCGAGCAGGATCTGCCCTTCATCCGGGGCATAGAACCCCATCATCAACCGGGCCAGGGTGCTTTTGCCCGAACCGCTGCGGCCGATGATGCCGATGCGTTCGCCCGGTTTGACGCTGAAGCTGACGCCATTGAGGGCCGCGGCGTTCTGGCCGGTATAGCGGAAGGTGACGTGGCTGACTTCAAGCCCGCCCCGCAGCTGCGTGCGCTCCAGCGGTTGCTGGCCCACCTGGCGCTCCTGGGGCAGGGCCATCAGCGCGTCGGTGCTGCGCATGGTCAGTTGCGCCTGCTGGTAGCGGGTGATCAGTCCGGCGATCTGCCCCAGGGGCGCCAGCACCCGGCTGCCGAGCATGTAGCTGGCCACCAGGGCGCCGACACTGAGGTTGCCGGCGATGATGCTGTAGACCCCGGCGACGATGGTCGCCATGCCGCAGAACTGCTGGATGAACAGCGTGCCGTTGGTGGCCAGGGCCGACAGGTTGCGGGCATGGGCGTCGAGGCGGGTCAGGGCGCCGTGGGTGCTTTCCCACTGATACTGGCGTTCGCTTTCGGCGCTGCAGGCCTTGAGGGTTTCCAGGCCGCCGAGGGTCTCGATCAACAGCGCCTGGCGCACCGCGCCCAGGGCCAGGCTCTTCTGCACGGTGTCGCGCAGGCGCACCTGGATGAACAGGGCAAAGATAATGGTCAGCGGGAAGGCGATCAGCGGGATCACCACCAGCCAGCCGCCGAGCAGGCCGATCACCAGCAGCATCAGCACCACGAAGGGCAGGTCGATGACACTGGTCAGGGTCACGGCGGTGAGAAACTCACGCAGCCCCTGGAAGTCGTGGATGCTCTGGGCAAAGCCGCCGACCGTGGCCGGGCGGGCCTTCATCGACATGCCGGTGATACGCTCGAACAGGGTCGCCGAGAGGATCAGGTCGGTTTTTTTGCCGGCCTGGTCAAGCAAATGGGCGCGCACCACGCGCAGGATCAATTCGAACAGGGTGCCGATCAACAGGCCGACCGCCAGCACCCACAGCGTGGAAGTCGCCTGGTTGGGTACGACCCGGTCGTAGGTCTGCATGACGAACAGCGGCACCATCAGGCCCAGCAGGTTGATCAGCAGGCTGGCCAGCACCGCATCGCTGTAGAGCCAGCGTGACAGCTTGAGGGTGTCGCGGAACCAGGCGTCGACCCGTGGCATCAAGGGCGCGCGCAGGTCTTCGAGTTCGTGCCGGGGGCGGGCGAACAGGGCCTCGCCCGCGTAGGCCTGTTCCAGTTCCTCGCGGCTGACCCATTGCTCGCCGCCTTCGGCCTCGCTGGGCAGGATCAGCGCCCGGCCATCGTCGCCCCAGCGCCGCAGCACGGCGCAGCGGCCTTCCTTGAGCAGCAACAGCACCGGCAGGTTCAGCGCTGAAATGGCGCTGAGCGGGCGACGCAGCACCCGGGCCTGCAACCCGGCCCGGGCGGCAGCCCGGGGCAACAGGCCGAGGTCCAGGCGCTGCTGCGCCAGCGGAAGGCCGGCACTCAGGCCTGCGCGACTGACGGTACAACCATGCAACTTGCAGAGAATCAGCAATCCATCGAGTAGCGGGTCATCGAAACTCTGGCGCGGATCCGCCGCCGAGCTCGCAGGTTGCATGCTGGTCACAATGGCCTACTCCTGCAGCAAATCGGTGATTAGCGCATGTCGGGCAACCGGGCTTCGTTCCTCACTTCACTCTTGGCAATGGCTTCGGGCGGCAACGAGATGCGCTGCTTGCTCAGCAGTTCACCCATGTTGGCCAGTACCCGGTACATGGAGAACTCTTCGGTGTAGCGCACTTCGGTGTAGCGGCGATTGGCGTTGTACAGCTCGTTTTCACTGTCGAGCAGGTCGAGCAGGGTGCGTTGGCCGAGACCGAACTGATCCTGGTAGGCCGCACGCACCCGCGTGGAGGTGTCAGCGTATTCGCGGGCGGTCGGGGTTTGCAGGCGGGCGTTGGTCATGGCGTTCCAGGCCAGCGCCAGGTTTTCGTTGAGGGTGCGCAGGGCGTTGTTGCGGATGTCCATGGCCTGGTTGATCTTGTGCGCATCCGACTGCAGGCGGGCCTTGTCGCTGCCGCCGCGGAACAGGTTGTAGCTCATCTCGACGCCGGCTTGCCAGTCGTTGTTGTCGTGGCCGACCTGCCCTGCGGTGTTGTTGTTCGCCCCGGTGGCCAGCACGGCATCCAGGCGCGGGTAGAACGGCGACTTGGCCACTTCGTACTGCTGCTCGGCGGCTTGCACATCGGCTTGCGCCGACTTCAGGTAGGGGTTGTTTTCCAGCATGCCCTGGCGCGCGTCCGGCAGGGTGGCAGGCATTTCACCCTTGATGGTGACCGGGGTTTCCAGCTCGTCAGGCAGGCGCCCGATGACACTGTAGAAGTTGGCTTCGGCATCGGCCAGGTCGACTTCGGCGGTGTACAGGTTGTTTTCCGCCAGGGCGCGACGGGCGGTGGATTGATCGCGATCGGCGTTACTGCCCACGCCACGCTCACTGCGCAGGCCGATCTGGTCGTCGACCCGCAGGTGCGCCTGCAGGTTGTTCTTGGCCAGGGTCACCAGTTCGCGACGCTTTAGCACTTCCAGGTAGACCTCGATGGCGCGCAGGGCGACGGTCTCGGCGGTGGCCTGGGTGTAGTAGGCGCGAGAGTTGACCACCGCTTCCGTGCGTCCGACTTCGTTCGGTGTGTTGAACCCGTCGAACAGCATCTGCCGCAGGCGCAGGTCCGACTGGGTGTAGTTCAGGGTTTCGGTGTTGTGGTTGCGGGTGTTGTCGGCATTGAAACCGCGCGTGTTGGTGTTGTCCGAACGCTGCCGGCCATAACCTGCGATCAGGTCGACGCGAGGATAGTAACCGCCTTTGGCCACTTTCACGTCTTCATCGGCAGACAGTCGACTGTTGCGGCTGGCACCGATCTCCGGATGTTGGTCCACGGCGCTTTGCACAGCTTCCGTAATCGACATCGCCTGAGCATTGGCGCATGCCATGGCCAACAGAATTGCACTGGTGATGGGGGTCAAAACGCGCATGGGGTACTTCTCCCTGAATTCCTAATGAGGTATTGCTGTCGCCATATTTTTGACGGTTTTATCGTGCTAACCGTTTCTGGCTTGTAACAACAGAGCTAAGAACATTTATAAGGAGAGCTAAGAAGATTTTTTCATAAGAGTTATGCGAAAAAAAACTTATGCGGTCTAAGGAATCCACGACATTGTTCATATCAGGCGCCCCGTCGATGCTGCGCTAGCTGGCATTTTTCGGGCGTCAGAAAAAGTTCAATTCTTTTTTGCGGCAAAGGGCACGGATGTAGCGGAGGGGATGGAGGAAGTGCTGGTTTGGCGACAAATTTTTGGCAGGTGCCAAGTGGCCATACCGCTTTCCACGTTCACGGGGTGTCTGTCAGGCGAAGGTGTTGATTCCATTGAGATCCACCTGCGCTTTCAGCACTTTCTGGGTATTGGCCCGCGACTGGCTTAGTGGGTCGACCACGCGAGAATCAGAGTGCTTTTCTGCGAAAAACCGTTCCGCAGCGGAGGAGAGCGCTCAATGGCCAAGTTAATTGGGGTTGTCAGCAAGGTAGTCGGTGAAGTCTTCGCAGTGGCCAACGACGGTAGCCGCCGGGCGCTGCTTGAAGGTGACCGGCTGTTTGCTGGCGAACAACTGGAGACCGGAGCTGCCGGCGCGGTAGCCGTTCGACTGCAAAACGGCGCCGAACTCACCCTGGGGCGGGGCAGTAGCCTGGAGCTGACGCCGCAATTGCTGGCCAGTCATGCACCCCATGTGGATACGCCGGACACCCTGGCGCCAAGCCAGGCCCAGCTCACCGATGTGGAAAAACTCCAGCAAGCCATCGCCGCCGGTGCCGACCCCAGTCAGGAAGCCGATCCCACCGCCGCCGGCCCTGGCAGCGGCGGCGCACCTGGGGCCCTGGGGGGCGGCCACTCGTTTGTAATACTCGATGAAGTGGGCGCACGGGTCGATCCGGTCATCGGTTTTCCTACGGCCGGATTCAACGGTTTTCCTGAACTGGCTGATCTGGAGGTCGGCGCGTTCAACAACAATGACGCCCCACCGTTGCTGCCTGTGGTGAACAATCCGGTCAGCCTCGTGGGGCTTGCCGTGGACGGTGGAGAGCTGTCCTTGAACGAGGCCAGCCTGGCCCAGGGGTCGGCCAGCGATCCGGCGGCGCTGACCCGGGTGGGCAGCTTCACCGTGGTGGCTGCGGACGGTGTGTTCAACCTCAATGTCGGCGGCATCAATGTCGTGACCGGTGGGGTGCTGACCGGTGTTGGCCAGTCCATCACCACCGGGCTGGGCAATACCCTGACCATTACCGGGTACGATGCGGCCACCGGCGTGGTCACCTACAGCTACACCCTGACCGGTGCCCAGACCCATCCTGGCGGTAACGACAGTAACGGGCTGGGAGAGAGCATCACGGTGCTGGTCAGCGACAGCAATGGCGATGTCGCCAGCGGTTCGCTGGACGTTGTTGTGATCGACGACGTGCCCCGCGCGGTGGACGATAGCCATGCGTTGACGGCGTCGGAAAACCAGCTGGTGCTGACCGGCAATGTGCTGACCAATGACGTGCAGGGCGCTGACCGCGTGCCGACCGGCCCCATCATCCCCGGCACCTACACGGGTACCTACGGCACCCTGGTACTGGCTGCCGACGGCTCCTATACCTACACGCTCAACACCAACGACCCGGACTTCATCAACCTCAAGGGCGGTGGCAACGGGATCGAGACCTTCACCTACACCCTGACCGATGCCGACGGCGATACCAGTACCGCCAACCTGGTGCTCAATGTCAGCAACCTCAACGACCCGGTTGAGCTCAACGGGCTGAACATCAGTGGCGGCGAGCTGGTCCTGTTCGAGAAGAACCTGGACACCGGCAGTAGCCCCGATGCGGCGGCGCTGACCCGCAGTGGCACCTTCACGGTGACGGCGGCCGATGGCTTGCAAACGTTGACGGTCGGGGGCATCACGGTCATCAGTGGCGGGGTGGTCAATGCCTTCCCGCAATCGACGACCACGGGGTTGGGCAATACCCTGAGCATCACCGGGTATAACCCGGCCACGGGTGAAGTGACCTACAGCTACACCCTGCAAGGCAATGGCGCCCAGGCAAGTCCCAGTGGCAGCGAAAGCTTCACGGTGGTTGCCACCGACACCGATGGCAGCAGCGCCAGCCTGAATATTGACGTCACCATTTTCGACGATGTGCCGACGGCGGCTAATGACAGTAACGCCGTAACCGCCACCGAGCTCCAGTTGACCCTGACCGGCAATGTGCTGAGCAACGATGTGCAGGGTGCAGACCGTGTGCCCACAGGCCCGGTGACGCCACAGACCATCACCGGTACCTACGGCACCCTGGTGCTGGCAGCCGACGGCTCCTACACCTATACCTTGAACACCTCCGCCCCGGACTTCTTGAACCTGCATGGCGGCGGTAACGGAATCGAGACCTTTACCTACACCATCACCGACTCCGATGGTGACAGCAGCACCGCCAAGTTGGTGCTCAATGTCAGCAACCTCAACGATCCGGTCACCCTTGGCGGCCTGAATGTCGAGGGCGGTGAGCTGACCGTCTTCGAGAAGCATCTTGGCGACGGCAGTGCGCCAGACGCTAGTGCCCTGACCCAGGCTGGCAGCTTCACCGTCAGTGCGCCGGACGGCCTGCAGACCCTGACCGTCGGCGGCATCACCGTGGTCAGTGGTGGGGTTGTGGTGGGCTTTCCGCAATCGACCACCACGGGGCTGGGTAACACCCTGACCATCACTGGCTACAATGCCGCCACCGGCGTGGTCAGCTACACTTACACGCTGGTGGACAACGAAGCCCACGCCACCGCCAATGATGCCAACGGCCTGAGCGAAAGCTTCGTGGTCACCGCCACCGATGCCGATGGCAGCAGTGCCAGCGGCAACATCGATGTGAATATCGTCGATGACCTGCCGACGGCCGTTAACGACACTAATGCCGTTACGGCCACCGAGAACCAGTTGATCCTGTCCGGCAATGTGCTGAGCAACGATGTTCAGGGGGCGGACCGCATCCCGGGCGGGCCGATCACCGCGCAAACCATCACCGGCACCTACGGCACCCTGGTGCTGGCGGCCGATGGCACCTACACCTACACCCTGAACACCAGTGATCCGGACTTCATCAACCTCAAAGGTGGCGGTGCCGGTACCGAGACCTTCACCTACACCCTCAAGGATGCCGACGGCGATACCTCGACGGCCACGCTGAAACTGGATGTCCGCAACCTGAATGATCCGGTGACGATCAAGGGCCTGGATATCGCGTGTGGCGAACTGACGGTCTACGAGAAGCACCTCGGTGACGGCAGCAGCCCGAACGGTGCGGCCCTGACCCAGTCGGGCAGTTTCACCATCACTGCCCCGGATGGCCTGCAGACCCTGGTCGTCGCGGGCGTCACCGTGATCAGCAACGGCGTCGGCAGCTTCCCGCAGTCGGGAACCACCCCGCTGGGCAACACCTTGACCATCACCGGTTACAACCCCGCCACGGGCGTGGTGACCTACACCTACACCCTGGTGGACAACGAAGCACACAACACCGGCAATGGCACCTTCCTGACCGAAGGCTTCGTGATCGTCGCCACCGATACCGATGGCAGTACCGCCCACGGCACACTCGATGTGAATATCGTCGACGATGCACCCAAGGCATTCGACGACACCAACGCCCTGACGGCCAGCGAAGCCCAGCTGACCCTGAGCGGCAACGTGCTGAGCAACGATATCCAGGGTGCGGACCGCATTGCGGGCGGCCCGATTACGCCGCAAACCATCACCGGCACCTACGGCACCCTGGTGCTGGCGGCCGACGGTTCCTACACCTATACGCTCGATACCAGCGACCCGGACTTCATCGCCCATGGCGCCGGCAATGCCATCGAGACCTTCACCTACACCCTCAAGGACGCCGATGGCGACACCTCGACGGCCACGCTCAGACTCAATGTCAGCAACCTGAACGATCCGGTGACGATCAAGGGGCTGGATATCGAGTGTGGCGAACTGACGGTCTACGAAAAGCACCTCGGTGACGGCAGCAGCCCGAACGGTGCAGCCCTGACCCAGTCGGGCAGCTTCACCATCACTGCCCCGGATGGCCTGCAGACCCTGGTCGTCGCGGGCGTCACCGTGATCAGCAACGGCGTCGGCAGCTTCCCGCAGTCGGGGACCACCCCGCTGGGCAACACCTTGACCATCACCGGTTACAACCCCGCCACGGGTGTGGTGACCTATAGCTACACCCTGGTGGACAACGAAGCGCACACCACCGGCAACGGCACTTTCCTGACCGAAGGCTTCGTGATCGTCGCCACCGACAAGGACGGCAGCAGTGCCCACGGCACACTCGATGTGAATATCGTCGACGATGCGCCCAAGGCCATGAACGACACCAACACAACCACGGCCACGGAAACCCAGCTGATCCTGACCGGCAACGTGCTGAGCAATGACGTCCAGGGTGCCGACCGCATCCCGGGCGGCCCGATCACGCCACAAACCATCACCGGCACCTACGGCACCCTGGTACTGGCGGCCGACGGCACCTACACCTACACGTTGAACAGCAGTGATCCGGACTTCATCAACCTCAAGGGTGGCGCCACCGGCACCGAGACCTTTACCTATACCCTCAAGGATGCGGACGGCGACACCAGCACCGCCACCCTCAAGCTCAATGTCAGCAACCTGGACAACCCGGTCACCCTCGATGGCCTGAACGTCAACGGCGGCGAACTGACGGTCTTTGAGAAAAACCTCAGTGACGGTACAAGCCCCGACACCCCGGCCCTGACCCGCACGGGCAGCTTTACGGTGACCGCGCCGGACGGCCTGCAGACCCTGACCGTGGGCGGTATCGCCGTGGTCAGTGGCGGGGTGGTCGCAGGCTTCCCGCAAACCGGCACCACACCGTTGGGCAACTCGCTGACCATCACTGGCTACAATCCGGCTACCGGCGTGGTCAGCTACACCTACACCTTGCTTGACAGCGAAAACCACCCGGATGCCAATGGCATCAACAACCTCAACGAGGCCATCGACGTCACGGCGACCGATCGTGATGGCAGCACGGCCAACGCGACCCTGGATGTGACCATCGTCGACGACCTGGGAGCGGTCGTGGGGGCAGAGCGTTCAGTGATGCCGG
Source organism: Pseudomonas sp. NPDC090755 (assembly GCF_044769005.1). Taxonomy (NCBI): domain Bacteria; kingdom Pseudomonadati; phylum Pseudomonadota; class Gammaproteobacteria; order Pseudomonadales; family Pseudomonadaceae; genus Pseudomonas; species Pseudomonas sp. NPDC090755. Next base: position 117,773 of record NZ_JBIVXC010000010.1, read on the forward strand.
GGCAGGTCGATTCCAACCTGCTGCTGACCATCGACGTCTCCGGCAGTATGAACAACTATTCCGGGGTCCCCGGCAAGACCCGCCTGGAACTGGCCAAGGACGCCATCAATGCCTTGCTCGACAAGTACGACGAGATGGGTGACGTCAAGGTCCAGATCGTCACCTTCAGCAGCGGGGCCACTGTCCTGTCGACGTCGTGGGTGACGGTTGCCCAGGCCAAGGTCCTGGTCAGTGGCCTCAATTCCGGTGGCGGCACCAACTATGACGCTGCGGTGGCCGCGGCGCAGTCAGCCTTCAGCACGGCGGGCAAACTGACCGGTGCGCAGAACATCGGTTACTTCTTCTCGGACGGCAACCCCACGAACGGACAGGCGATCGGCACGGCTGACGAGGCTGCCTGGAAGACCTTCCTCGACAACAACGGGATCAAGTCCTATGCCATTGGCCTGGGCACCGGTGTCAACGCCAACAACCTCGATCCTCTGGCCCATGACGGTAACTCGCACACCGACACCAACGCCGTGGTGGTCACCGACCTCAATGCCCTGGACCAGGTGCTGTCGGGCACCGTGCAGGGCGCGCCGATCAGCGGCAGCCTGATGAGCGGTGGCACCTTCGGGGCCGACGGCGGCTTCATCAAAGCGTTGCTGGTCGACGGCACGACCTACACCTACGATCCCAAGGCCAATGGCGGGCAGGGTAGCTACACCGCCACGGGCACCGATCGTGGCAGCTTCGACACGGCCACCAACACCTTCAACATCAAGACGGTGCTTGGCGGTACCCTGCTGGTCGACATGGATACCGGCGAGTACACCTACACTCCGCCGAAGGACGCCGGCGGCGCCGTGACCGAGAACATCGGCTTCACTGCCAGTGACAACGATGGCGACCTGAGCAGCGCCAACCTGGTGGTCAATGTCTACGCCAACACGGCGCCCGTGGCAGGGGCCGACCATATCATCACCAACATCCTCTCCGGCTCCCTTACCGTGCCAGGCGAGGCGCTGCTGGCCAACGACAGCGATGCCAACGGCGATCCGCTCAGCGCCTCGCCCATCACGTTCAATACCAACTGGGCGGCCAAAGGTGCGGGCTTCTCGGTGGGCAATGGCACACCGTCGCTGAACTTCTCGAGCAACGCCAACAACCTGGGCACCCAGTTCAAGGCCCTGGAACGCAGTTCGTTCCGCGGCGCCTCGAATGCCACCACCGCAGCGCTGATCGTCAATGGCTACCTGGGTGCGCTGTCGAGTGGCGCCAATGCCGAAGACGTCTTGACCATCAGTTTGAAAAAAGGCGAGTCGCTCAAGCTTGATCACGACCGGCCGACCGGCAACATCCTGATGGAGTGGAAGGATGAGAACGGCGTCTACCAGACCATCGCCGACGGCGCGAGCTTCACGGCCAGTCATGACGGCGTCTACAGCATCCATGTGATCAACCAGTCCAATCCCAGCGGCAGCAACCCCACCGCCCATGAGAATTACGCACTGACCATGACGGTCGATTACGCCAACACGCAGCCCGACACCTACTACGGCACCTACACGGTCAGTGACGGACACGGTGGCACGGGCACCGGCAACGTGGATATTTCCTATCAGGCAGGCAGCACCCTGACCGGTACCGGGGGCCATGACACCCTGCTGGCCGGATCGGGCGATGACACCCTCAATGCCGGTGCCGGCAATGACGTCCTGATCGGTGGCGCCGGCAATGACACCCTCAACGGGGGCGATGGCAACGACCTGCTGATCGGCGGCGATGGCAATGATGTGCTCAATGGCGGTGACGGTATCGACACGGCCAGCTATGCAGGAGCCGGTTCAGCGGTGACGGTCAGCCTGGCGACCAACACGGCGCAGAACACGTTCGGGGCCGGAACCGACACCCTGGGCGGGATCGAGAACCTGATCGGTTCGGACTATAACGACAACCTCACCGGCGATGGCACTGCCAACCTGCTCAGTGGCGGGCTGGGCAACGACACGCTCAACGGGGGCGGGGGCAACGATGTGCTGATCGGCGGGCCGGGGAACAACACCCTGAGCGGGGGCGCCGGCAGCGATACCTTCCTCTGGCAACAAGGCAACAGCGGCCACGATGTGGTGACCGACTTCACCCCGGGCACCGACCGCCTCGACCTGTCGCAACTGCTTCAGGGCGAGAACGCCACCTCGGCGTCACTGGATGATTACCTGCACTTCAAGGTCACCGGTAGTGGTGCCGGTGTGGTGTCGACCATCGAGGTGAGTGCGGTGGCGGGGGCGGCACCGACCCAGATCATTGATCTTGCGGGGGTCAACCTGGCCCAGCATTACGGCGTGACGGCGGGGGCGGGCGGGGTGATTGCCGCGGGGCAGGATACCGCGACCATCATCAACGGCATGCTCAATGATCATTCGTTGAAGGTGGATACGGTGTAGCCGCTGCCGCTAGGCTGCGATCGGCTCCCACAGGTTCAATAGCACACACCTGTGGGAGCTGCCGCCAGGCTGCGATCGGGCGCGAAGCGACCGCAAAACCTGCCACCGCCGTGACTGCTGCGCAGTCGATCGCAGGCTCCCACAGGGGATGAGCGGTCAGGAAGGCCGTCGCAGGGTCTTCTGGCGCAGGATGTAGAGGCTGACCAGCACCGCGCTGGTCAGCATGAAGGCGCGCGCCCAGGGCAGCGGCACCAGGTAGCAGGACAGCCCGATGCTCAGCCACATCAGGCCAATCGCATAGATCTTGCCCTTGAGCGGAATGCCTTCGCCGCTGAGGTAGTCACGAATCCACGGCCCGAGCCGCGGGTGATTGATCAGCCAATGGTGAAAGCGCGGCGAGCTGCGGGCAAAACAGGCCGCCGCCAGGAGCAGGAAAGGGGTGGTCGGCAATACCGGCAGGAAAATCCCGATCACCCCCAGCGCGACGCTGAGCCAGCCGGTGGCCAGCAGCAGGTAGCGCATTGACGACAACTCAGTGGTGGCGTGGCTTGAGCAGCGCAGGTGCAGGCTTTTCATCCGGCGCATGCTGCAGCAGGTACAGCGCGGTCAGGGCCTCTGGAATCTGTACGATCATGTCGTCCTGCAGGTTGGCATCGCTGGCGATGTCGGCGAACTCGGGCTGCTCGTCGAACAGGCCCGAACCGACCATGATCGGCAGCAGCATTTCGCTGACTTCTTCTTCGGCGGTCTCGAACCAGGCCTCTTCACGCATGAACACGCCTTCCATGAAGCCGATGCACCAGCCGCGCAGGTCGGAATCGTCCGGCTCCTGGCCCAGGTCCAGGTCGCAAGGCAGCTCGAATTCCTCGTCGCTGGCCAGCTGGCGGGCGATGTGGGCCTTGAGCTGGATCAGCGTGGCTTCGATCTCTTCACGCTGGGCGTCGTCCTTGTAGTGCGGCTCTTCGGCGAACAAGGCCTCGATCCATTCACGCTCGGGAACGGCCTCGGTACCGATCGACAGGGCGGTCAGGTAGCCGTGGGCGGCAACGTAGTCCAGCGCCTCCTCGTGCAGCTCGTCGGCGTCGAGGAAGGCTTGCAGGCGGGTCAATTGCTCGGCGAAGGACATTACGGGGCTACCTTGGGAATAAACGATGACTGAATTCTAGCACCTTGCGGCGCCGACAAGGCAAAGGAAGACGTCTATCGCAGAGCATCCTGTGAAGGCGGGCGCTCGGGTATAATGCCCGGCTTTTGCCCCGGGGTGCCCGTATCACGCGGCCGGGGTAAAAGCTGCTTACGCATTTTCGGATGTGGCAAGCGGGTTTTTCGTCCAGCCTGTGCCCAGGATGGTTCTGCGATTTTTGGAGTTTTTATGCTCGAACAGGCTCAGCGCGTCCTCAAGGACATCTTCGGCTACGACAGTTTTCGGGGGCGTCAGGGGGCGATCATCGAATGCGTGGCCAAGGGTGGCGATGCGCTGGTGCTGATGCCCACCGGGGGCGGCAAGTCCCTGTGCTTCCAGGTGCCGGCGTTACTGCGTCCGGGCCTGGCGGTGGTGGTCTCGCCCCTGATCGCGCTGATGGAAGACCAGGTGGCGACGCTTGACGAGTTGGGCGTGGCTGCTGCGTCGCTCAACTCCACGTTGAGTTCCGAGCAACAACGCGACCTCGCCGGACGCATTCGCCGGGGCGAAGTGAAGATGCTCTACCTGGCGCCGGAGCGCCTGGTGCAGCCGCGTATGCTGGACTTCCTGCGCGGCCTGGATATCGCCCTGTTCGCCATCGACGAAGCCCACTGCGTATCGCAATGGGGCCACGATTTCCGTCCCGAGTACCTGCAACTGGGGCAACTGGCCGAGCTGTTTCCCCAGGTGCCGCGCATCGCCCTGACCGCGACGGCGGACATGCGTACACGCGAAGAGATCGTCAGCCGTCTGCACCTGCACAATGCCGAGCGCTTCCTGTCGAGCTTCGACCGGCCGAACATCTTCTACCGCATCGTGCCCAAGGAACAGCCACGCAAGCAGTTGCTGGCCTTCCTCACCGAGCGGCGCGGCAACGCCGGGATCGTCTACTGCCTGTCGCGCAAGAAGGTCGACGAGGTCGCGGCCTTCCTGTGCGAGCAAGGCTTTCCGGCGTTGCCGTATCACGCCGGCCTGCCCGCCGAGACCCGTGCCGCCAACCAGCGCCGCTTCCTCAATGAGGAAGGCCTGATCATGGTCGCCACCATTGCCTTCGGCATGGGCATCGACAAGCCCAACGTGCGTTTCGTCGCCCACCTCGACCTGCCCAAGTCGCTGGAAGCCTACTACCAGGAAACCGGCCGGGCCGGCCGTGACGGCCTGCCGGCCGATGCCTGGATGGCCTACGGCCTGCAGGACATGGTGATGCTCAAGCAGATGCTGCAGAACTCCGAAGGCGATGAGCGCCACAAGCGCATCGAACAACACAAGCTCGACGCCATGCTCGCCCTCTGCGAAGAGACCCGCTGCCGGCGCCAGACCCTGCTCAACTATTTCGACGAAGAACTGCCCCAACCCTGCGGGCACTGTGACAACTGCATCGACGGCGTGCAGACCTGGGACGCCACCGAACCTGCACGCCAGGCCCTGTCGGCGGTGTACCGTACCGGCCAGCGCTACGGTGTCGGCCACCTGGTGGATGTACTGCTGGGCCGCGACAACGAGAAGATCCGTAACTTCGGCCATGAAAAACTCGCCGTCTATGGCGTTGGCAAGGCGCGCTCCGAAGGCGAATGGCGTTCGCTGTTCCGCCAACTGGTGGCCCGTGGCCTGGCCGATATCGACCTGGAAGGTTATGGCGGCCTGCGCCTGTCCGACAGCTGCCGGCCGCTGTTGCGCGGCGAGGTCAGCCTGGAACTGCGTCGTGACCTCAAGCCGCAGACCAGCAGCAAGAGCAGCAGTGGCGGCAGTCCGGCCAGCCAGCTGGTGCGTGGCGAGGAGCGCGAACAGTGGGACGCCCTGCGTGCCTTGCGGCGCAAGTTGGCCGAGGAGCACGGTGTGCCGCCATACGTCATCTTCCCCGACTCGACCCTGCTGGAGATGCTGCGCAGCCAGCCCACCAGCCTCAGCGAAATGGCCCGGGTCAGTGGTGTCGGCGCGCGCAAGCTGGAGCGCTACGGCGAAGCCTTCCTCGAAGTGCTGGGCGGTGCGGCCGAGACGCCACCGGTGGTGGCCGACCTGCGTCACGAGCTGACTACCCTGGCCCGCGCTGGCATGACCCCGGCGCAGATCGCCGGCCAGCTCAATTGCAGCGAGAAGAACGTCTACAGCCTGCTGGCCGAAGCCATTGGCCGCCAGCAACTGTCGCTGGAGCAGGCCCTGGACCTACCCGAAGACCTGCTGGCCGAAATCCAGGATGCCTTCCTGGACGGCGAAGGCGAACTGCCGCCGGTCTCGGCAGTGGCCGAGCTGTTCGGTGCGCGGGTGCCCGAGGGTGTCCTCTACTGTGTCCGGGCGGCGTTGGCAGCTGAATTCGAGATGTAAGGCTGTTTTGTCATCATTTATAACGATTGTTAGCCCGATAGAACCTTGCCTGTTGTGCAGGGACATGGTTAGCTGACTAATAATTAGTTCTGATGATGAGTTTTCTATGCCGTTGACCGACCACCACCGTTTCGGAATGCAGCTGGCCCAGATGTCCCGGGGCTGGCGCGCCGAGCTGGATCGCCGCCTGGCCGGGCTGAACCTGTCCCAGGCGCGCTGGCTGGTGCTGCTGCACCTGGCCCGTTTCGATGAAGCCCCCACCCAGCGCGAACTGGCCCAGAGCGTCGGCGTCGAGGGCCCGACCCTGGCGCGCCTGCTCGACAGCCTTGAGTCCCAGGGGCTGGTGCGCCGTCAGGCAGTGCTCGAAGACCGGCGGGCCAAGAAGATCCTCCTGTGCCCTCCGGCCAAACCACTGATCGAGCAGATCGAAACCATTGCCAATGCCTTGCGCGTCGAGCTGTTCACCGGCATCGACGAAGAAGAGCTGGACCTGTGCATGCGGGTGCATGCACGCATCCTGGCCAACCTGGAAAAAAACTGACCCCGCCTCAGAAGGTGTGGCCCAGGTTCAGGTACAACGCCTTCTGATTCTCGCTGTTGGCCCCATAGCTGAAGTTCAGCGGCCCCAGGGGGGTCTCGAAGCCGATGAAGACACTGGCTGCATTGATGTAGCCACTGTCGAAGTCGTTGTCATTGTTCCAGGCCCGGCCACGCTCCAGCGACCCGCCCAGGTACAGCGGGAAGTCCAGCGGCAGATAGGCCCGTGGCGTCAGCCTGCGGTAGTAGACCATGCGCATCAGGCTCATGTTCTGTCCGGACACCGAGTCCTGGCGAAAGCCCGACAACTGCCGGGCGCCGCCCAGGACAAAGCTTGAGGTGACCACCTCGGCGTCATCCAGGGTTCGTCCGTATTGGGCGCCGAGTACCCAGGTATTGGGGCCGCTGCTCAGGGCCTTGTCCAGCTTGAACTCCCACTGCCGGTAACGCTGGTCCGAGCCCAGGTCCGGTTCGAACTGGCGCAGGCCCAGGCTGATGTCTTCGCCGCTGTGGGGGAAGTAGACGTTGTCCAGGGTATCGAAGGAGTACCTGAGCTCGTAGAAGCCTTCACTGAAGTTGAACCTGGGCAGGTCCTGGTCGCCGATGCGCACTTGGGCATTGCCCCAGGCCTGGCCGACGCCGAAGCGCACCTCGCCGCTGTTGCCGATCTGGCGCCCCAGGTTCAGGCCGAAGCCATAGCGCTCCAGGCGGTATTCGGCGATCGGGTCGTCGTCCAGTGTCGCTTCGATGTTCTGCGAGCCGAGGGCCAGGTAAGGCGCGACGAAGTAACGCGAGCCGGCATCCAGCGGCTGGTAGAACTCGCTGTACAGCTCTTGCTGATCGCCGATCTGCGCCCGGGTCAACCACTCGGCGCCCAGCTGGTTGATGCCGTTGATGCGGTAGCTGGCGCCAATGTTGAAGGCGCTGTCACCCTGCATGTCATCGGACAGGTTCAGGCCCAGGCGCAGGTAGTCGGTGCCGCCGCGACGGCCGAGGGCATTGATCACCAGGGTGTTGTCCTTGCCCTTGTGCACCACCCGGTACTGCACCCGGTCGAAGTAGTCGAGGCCGTACAGGGTACCCATGTCGGTCTGCAGGCGGCCCAGCTCCAGGGGTTCGCCGATGGGTTGGCGAATATAGAAACGGATCACGTCGTCGCTGACCTTGGAGTCGTTTTCGATGCGGATGGCGGTGATCACCGGCGTGCGCTGGCTGGGCGAGCGCGCGGCGCTGAGTTCTTCATCGCTGTCATCAGGCTGCTTGAGCGCCGCCAGGCGCGGGTCCAGGGCGCGGGCGGCGCGGTAGCCGGCGTCGATCATTTCCTGGGCGCGGCCGAAGTCGGTAACGCCGAAGCTGGCCAGTGACGGCTGGACCAGAATGTCGTCGCGGTGCAAGGCGGCCAGTTGTTCTTCGGAGTTGCGCCGGGTCATCAGGGTGATCGACTGGTTGAGTACATCGACCACGGAGGTCAATTGGTCGCGGCTGCGCAACGGCGTACCGATATCGACGACGATGGCCACGTCCACACCCATCTCGCGCGCCACATCCAGCGGGATGTTGTCGACCATGCCGCCATCGACCAGCAACCGGCCGTCCAGTTCGACCGGGGCGAACACCGCCGGGATCGACATGCTGGCGCGTATCACTCGGGGCAGGTGGCCGCGGCTGAACACCACTTTTTCGCCGCTGGCGATGTCGGTGGCCACGGCACGGAAGGGGATCGGCAGCTTGTCGAAGTCGCGGGTGTCGCTGACATGGGCGAGCATACTTTCCAGCATCAGCGCCAGGTTCTGCCCCTGGATCACCCCCAGGGGCAGGCCAAGGCTGCCGTCGTCACGAAAGCTCAGCTTCTGCTTGACCAGGAAGTCGCGGTCATCCTGCTTGCGCCGGAACGGCACGTCCTTGCGCGGTGGCGCGTCGGACAAGGCTTGTTGCCAGTCGATGCCCAGGGCCAGTTTTTCCAGCTCATCGACCTTGTAACCGGAGGCATACAGGCCACCGACCACCGCGCCCATGCTGGTACCGGCGATGGCGTCGATCTTGATGCCTTGTTCTTCCAGGGCCTTGAGCACGCCGATGTGGGCCAGGCCACGGGCGGCGCCACCGGATAGCACCAGGCCGACTTTCGGTCGGGGCGGCTCGGCGGCCAGCAGCGGGAAGGAAACGACGAGCAGCAACAGACTCAACAGCAGGCGGTGCATCAGGACTCTCGGAGCTAAGGCTAAAGACCGCTAGTATAGGCACGACCGCCTGTCAGGAACCTGTTACCCCATGAATACGCCCAAAGCCGAAATCGTCATTACCTATTGCACCCAGTGCCAGTGGTTGCTGCGCGCTGCCTGGCTGGCCCAGGAACTGCTCAGTACCTTCAGCGACGATCTGGCCCGGGTCGCCCTGGAACCCGCCACCGGTGGCACTTTCCGGATTACCTGTGACGGCGTGCAGATCTGGGAGCGCAAGGCCGATGGTGGCTTCCCGGAAGCCAAGGTGCTCAAGCAGCGGGTTCGCGACCAGATCGACCCGCAGCGCGACCTGGGGCACAGCGACCGGCCCTGATCTTCAGCCGGTGGCGGCGACGCTCTTGTCGGCATTGCCGGCCGCCAGGCGGCTGGAGATGACGATCGCGAAAATGATCAACACACCGCCCAGCAACATCCGCGGGGTAGGCGTCTCGGCAAAGATCAACCAGGCCATGGCGATGCCGTAGACCGGCTCCAGGGCGAACACCACCGCTGCGGTGCGCGCCTTGATCACCGCCAGGCTGGCGACGAACAGGCTGTGGGCCACGCCCGTGCAGAACACCCCGAGCAGGCCGATCCACAACCAGTCCATGGGCGCCACTTCACCCAGTGCCGGCGCTGCGGCGGGCAACAGGCACAGGGCGACCACCGCGTTCTGGCACAAGGCGGCCTGCACCGCCGGTATGCGCCCGGACGAAGCCCGGTTGGTCAGCGACAGCAGCGAGAACAACAGGCCCGACAACAGGGACCAGAGCAGGCCGCCGGTGGCCTGGCTGGCCAGGTCGAAGTCTGGGGTGACCAGCACCAGGCCGATGCTCACCAGCAGTACCAGGATGATCTCGTTGCTGCGAATGCGCTCGCGAAACAGCAGGCCTTCAAGAATCACGGTGAAGGCCGGGAAGCTGGCAAAGCCCAGGGTGGCGATGGCCACGCCGGCGACCTTTACCGCAATGAAAAAACTCACCCAGTGCCCGGCCAGCAGCACGCCGCCCAGCACCAAACGGCGCCAGTCCTGGCCCTGCAGTGCCTGCCAGCCTTTGCCGGCGCAGCGGGCGAAAATCCCCAAGGCCAGCACGGCAAAGGCGGCGCGACCGAAGACGATGAGCGAAGGGGCGGCCTGGGCCAGCTTGCCGAAGACGCCGGTCAGGCCGAAGAACAGTGCGCCGATGTGCAGGGCACCGAGAGCGGTACGGTGGTTCATGGTGATCCTTGATAGAGGCAGGGCAGCCCGGCCAGTGTACGAAGCGGTGGCCGTGGCTGTCTGTCGCGTTCCTCGCGTCAGTTGTCGCCAGACTCGCGCCGCAGGGCCCGGGGCGAGCAGCCGAAGGCCTTGAGCATGGCGGCGGAAAAGGCACTCTGTGAGCTGTAGCCGACCCGGCTGGCGATTTCGCCGATGGCCAGGTCCGTCTCCACCAGCAGCCTGCGCCCCTGCAGCAAGCGACGCTGGCGGATGTAGTCCATGGGCGTGACACCGGCTTCGCTGATGAAGCGTGCGTGCAGGCGGGCGCTGGACAGGCCGGCCAGGCGCGCAAGGTCCGCGACCTGCAAGGGGTAGGCCGCATACTGGTCGATATGCGCGTCGAAGGCCGTATAGGGCAGCACCTTGTGCACCACCGCGGCCGGGCTTGCCTGGCTCAGGCTGGCCAGCAGCAGCACGGCGCCTTGCTGGGCGATCAACGGGTCGGCCACCGGGCTTGCCGCCAGCCAGTCGACCAGTTGTTGCTGGCGGCTGTCCAGGTTCAGCGGTCCGGGTTGTTCGAGCAGGCGTTGGCTGGCCGCAGCATGGGCGCCCAGGCTGTGGGCCAGCCAGGTGTCGCCTGGCACATCGAGCACCAGGCAATGGCTGCCGCCGGGACTGCCGCAGCTATGGTGAGCGCCAGCGGGCACCACCATCAGGCCCTGGCGATCGACCTGGCCGCCCCGACCGTCGACCTCGAACTCCAGCTGCCCACGCAGGCCGAACACCAACTGTGGGTGCTCGTGGCTGTGGGCAATCAGGTCGTGACGGTAGTGGCGCAGGGAAAGTATCGAGGCGCTGCTCATTGCCGAATCCTCCAGGCAGTGCCGGCAGTGTACAGGGTGAGGCAGGCCGCCGGCATGTCATCGGATGGACGCTATTTGGTCACCTGCGCTTCATTGCCCGCTGGCACGCTCGAAAAAACCACCCCGGAGCCTGCCCATGAGCCATGCCGAGCTTGTCAAACCGTCGCGCAAGCAGCGCGTGCGCACCGTGTGGATTTCCGATGTGCACCTGGGTACCCGGGACTGCCAGGCCGAGCACCTGTCGCAGTTCCTCAAGGGTTACCACACCGACCGCATCTACCTGGTCGGCGACATCATCGATGGCTGGAAGCTGCGCAGCGGCATGTACTGGCCGCAGGCGCACAGCAACGTGATCCGCCGCCTGCTGACCATGAGCAAGCGCGGTACCGAGGTGATCTACGTCACCGGTAATCACGACGAGTTCCTGCGGCGCTATTCGAAGCTGGTGCTGGGCAATATCCAGTTGGTCGATCAAGCCGAGCACCTGACTGCGGACGGTCGGCGCCTGCTGGTCATCCATGGCGACCAGTTCGATGTCATCACCCGTTACCACCGCTGGCTGGCGTTCCTGGGCGACTCGGCCTATGAGTTCACCCTGACCCTCAATCGCTGGCTCAATCATTGGCGCGCCCGTTATGGCTATGGTTACTGGTCGCTGTCGGCCTACCTCAAGCACAAGGTCAAGTCGGCGGTCAGCTTCATCAGCGACTTCGAGGAGGCGATCGCCCATGAGTGCGTCAAACGCGGCTTTCATGGTGTGGTCTGCGGGCACATTCACCACGCCGAAATCCGCAAGGTCGGTGAAGTGGACTACCTCAACTGTGGTGACTGGGTCGAGTCTTGCACGGCGCTGATCGAACACTGGGACGGCACCATCGAACTCTACCGCCTGGCCGATGACCAGGCGCGCCAGGCCCGGCAGCTGGCGGGACTGGAGCTGGCCGGACCGGGTTGACTCAGGCGTTGTCGGTCATTGACTGCAGGGCGGCCTTGTAGATCGACTGGCGCGGCTGGGCGAACAGGCGCTTGAGCATGGGCTCGAAAAAGCTCAGGGGCAGGTTGTCGTAGGCCGGGTCGAAGGCGGCGGCGTCGTAGCGCGCGCAGAATTCGATGGTCTGCTGGTACTGCGGATGGTCCTGGAACTGCTCGCGCAAATGCCGATCCATGCCCAGGTGGTGAAAGAAGTAATAGCCCTGGAAGATGCCGTGCTTCTCCACCATCCACAGGTTTTCCGGACTGACGAAGGGCTTGAGGATGGCGGCGGCGATGTCCGGGTGGTTATAGCTGCCCAGGGTGTCGCCGATGTCATGCAGCAGCGCGCAAATTACATATTCCTCGTCGCGCCCGTCGTGCCAGGCGCGGGTGGCGGTTTGCAGCGAGTGGCTCAGGCGGTCGATGGGAAAGCCGCCAAAATCACCGTCGAGCAGGCGCAGGTGGGTCAGGATGCGCTCGGCCAGCTGGCTGGCATAGGTCCTGAAGTCACTGGCGATGATCGCCCAGTCCTGCTGGGTGCCATCCTGCATGTGGGTGAAACGGGCCTGCTGGTTCATCGGCGCTCCAGGGTTGCGGTAGGCAAAACCACTGTAGCGTGACCGCCTGTCGGAACAGTGGCTGCCGAGGACGGCTTGCTGACCTTGCAGGCCGAAATCAGAAGGACACTTTGCCGCGCAGCATGTCGCGGTACATGGCGAAGTCGCCGATCAGGCTGTAGAGCGGATGTTTGAAGGTGGCCGGGCGGTTCTTCTCGAAAAAGAAGTGGCCGATCCAGGCAAAGCCGTAGCCGGCGACAGGCACTGCCAGCAGCAGGGCCCACTGGCCACTGGCCAAGGTATAGGCGAGCAGGGCGATGACCAGGCTGGTACCGACGAAGTGCAGGCGACGGCAGGTGGGGTTGCGATGTTCTTCCAGGTAGAAGGGATAGAACTCGGCAAAACTGCGAAATTGCTGAGGACTGTTCACGACGCTGCTCCTGTGTCTGTCGATGCTGACGAAGATACACGGCGTGGAGCCTGATCCGAGTCTAGAGTGAGTGACACGACAGGGCAGTGACAATAGGCGCCAATTGACTATCCTTTGAGTTCGCCGCAGGAGCGGACAGTTCGAACATAAGAAGCCAGCCATGAGCGAGAGAACCACGTCAGCAAGCTGGGCATCAGGGATCGTCAAGGCACTCGAGCTGGAAGGGCTGGACTGCCGTGCCATGTTCAAACAGCTCGGCCTTGATTTCGCCGCGCTGGACGACCCCGACGCCCGCTTTACCCAGGATTCGATGACCCGCCTGTGGCAACTGGCGGTCGATCTGTCCGGCAACCAGGCCATCGGCCTGAACATGGCGCGGGTGGTGCGCCCGGCGTCCTTCCATGTGGTCGGCTATGCCTTGATGTCGAGCCGTACCCTGGCCGAAGGCTTCGAGCGTCTGGTGCGTTACCAGCGCATCATCGCCGAAAGCTCGGACTTGAGTTTTCGCCTGGAGCCGGACGGCTATGCCCTGATCCTGACCGTTCATGGCGACCACCTGCCACCGACCCGGCACAGCGCCGAAGCCTCGCTGGCGTGTGCGTTGTCATTGTGCAGCTGGCTCAGCGGGCGGGTGATCCAGCCCCGGCGGGTGCTGATCCAGGGGGCACAGCCGGCGGACCTTGCGCCCTACAAGACCGCCTTCCACGCGCCGCTGGTGTTCGGTGCGCCCTATGATGCGCTGGTGTTCGAGCGCGCCGACATGGAAGCGCCGCTGCCCACGGCCAACGAGGCCATGGCCACGTTGCATGACCGTTTTGCCGGTGAATACCTGGCGCGGTTTTCCGAAAGCCGGGTGACCCACCGTGCCCGCCAGGTGCTGTGCCGGATACTGCCCCAGGGCGAGCCCAAGCGCGAGACCGTGGCCCAGTCCCTGCACCTGTCCCAGCGCACCTTGCAGCGGCGCCTGCAGGAAGAGGGCACCAGTTTCCAGACCTTGCTCGACGATACCCGCCGGGAACTGGCCGAGCAGTACCTGGCGCAACCGAACATGACCTTGCTGGAAACCGCCTACCTGCTTGGGTTTGCCGACCCGAGCAATTTTTTCCGGGCGTTTCGCCGCTGGTTCGATGTCACCCCTGGGGAGTACCGGTTGCGCCTGGGCGCAGGTGTCGCCGCCCAGGCACCCCAGTCACAGGGCGTGATTGCCGGTCAGTGACGCCAGAATGCCGGCATGAACAGGACCAGCACGGTAATGATCTCCAGGCGGCCGAGCAGCATGCCGGCGGCCAGGATCCACTTGGCCGCATCCGGCAGGCTGGCGAAGTTGCCGGCCGGGCCGATGGTTTCACCCAGGCCCGGGCCAACACCCGACACGGTGCTGGCGGCGCCGGTCAGGGCGGTCATCCAGTCGACCCCCAGCAGGGACAGCAGCAGGGCGATCACGCAGATGGTGATGGCGAAGAAGAACGAGAACGTCAGGATCGAGCGGACAATCTCTTCGTCCAGACGGTGACCGTTGTACTTCTGCTTGATCACCGCACGCGGGTGGATCAGCTGATTGAGGTTGGCCTTGAGCAGGATGTAGGCGACCTGGAAGCGGAAGGTCTTGATGCCGCCGGCGGTCGAGCCGGAGCAGCCACCGACGAAGCCCAGGTAGAAGAACAGCATCAACGAGAAGTTGCCCCACAGGCTGTAGTCACCCAGGGCAAAGCCCGTGGTAGTGACCACCGAGGTCACGTTCAGCGCCACGTGGCGCAGGGCGTCGAGCCAGTGCAGCTGGGTGGTGGCCCAGTACCAGGTGCCCAGCACCAGCCAGGTCACCAGCAGCATGGCCAGCAGGCCCTGAACCTGCTGGTCCTTGATCAGCGCCTTGCGGTTGCCGCGCACGGTGGAGACATAGAGGGCGAAGGGCAGACTGCCGAGGATCATCACCACCACCGCGACCCAGTGCACCGCCGGTTGCTGCCACTTGGCCAGGGACTGGTCGGAGGTGGAGAAACCACCGGTGGAAATCGCCGACATGGCGTGGTTGATGGCGTCGAAGGTGTTCATACCCGCCCACCAGAAGGCCAGGCTGCCCACGGCGGTGATGCCGATGTATACCGCCACGATCGACTTGGCGACCATGTGCGAGCGGGGCATGACTTTTTCCGAGCGGTCCGAGGACTCGGTCTGGAACAGGCGCATGCCACCGATGCGCAGCAACGGCAGGATCGCCACGGCCATGGCGATAAAACCGATACCGCCCAGCCAGTGCAGCAACGAGCGCCACATCAGGATGCCCGGCGACATGGTGTCCAGGCCGCTGAGCACCGTGGCGCCGGTGGCGGTGATCCCGGACATGCTTTCGAAGAAGGCGTCGGTGTAGCTGATGTGCTGGGTCAGCAGGAACGGCAGGGCTGCGAAGACGCACACCACCAGCCAGCTGCTGACCGTCAGCAGGTACATGTCACGCGGGCGCAGGTGCACGTGCTCGGGTTTGCCCTGGAGCACCAGGGCAAGGCCTGCGATGAAGGTGATCATGCTCGACCAGAGGAACGACGGCAGGTCGCCGGTGCGATCGAAGATCACCAGGGTGGCCATGGGCACGACCATGCTGATCGCAAGGGTGATCAGGAAGATGCCGATGATGAAACCAATAGTCCTTAAAGTCGGCAACGCCATGTGATCTGCTCTGACTCGGTTCGGAAGGGCGCCATTCTACCTATGGACCTTTTTAAGTAAACGCTAGAATAGCTGCACATTTCTATTCAGGGGGTAGCCGATGGAGGCTCTCGACGCATTGCTCAACCGTGTTTCCGTACCACGCCTGGTGGAGCCTGCACCCAATGCCGCGCAGCGTGAGGCCTTGTTCCAGGCCGCCTTGCGCGCCCCGGACCATGGCCAGTTGCGGCCCTGGCGGTTCCTGACGATCGAGGGGGCAGCGCGGGAAAAACTCGGAGAACTGTTCGCCGAGGCGGTGAAGGCCAAAGGCGAAACCAGTGACGCGGCGCTGGACAAGGCCCGGGCCATGCCGCTGCGGGCGCCGCTGCTGGTGGTGGTGATCGCCCGCTTGCAGGATCACTTCAAGATTCCCCAGTCCGAGCAGCGCCTGGCGGCAGCCTGTTCTGCCCACGGCATCCTGCTGGCGGCCTATGCCCAGGGTGTGGGGGCGATGTGGCGTACCGGTGACCTGGCCTACAACCCTCATGTGGCCAAGGGGCTGGGACTGGCCGAAGGTGAAGAGATCATTGGTTTCCTCTATCTCGGTACCCCGCACAGCGAGCCACGCACCGCACCGGTGCTGGCGACCGCCGACTTTGTCAGTGCCTGGGGCGAGTAAGGTTTTGTAGCGGCTGTGCCGGCCTCATCGCCGGCTCCCACAGATCGGTGGCCGGCATTGGCCCTTGTGGGAGCTGGCAAAGCCAGCGATAGAGGCTCCCCGCATCTAAATCAGGCACTGCCCGGCCCGGCCAATGGCAGCTCCAGACGTGCCACGAATCCCCCCTCAGGGTGATTGGCCAGGCTCAAATTCCCCCCATGCCGCTCCGCCGCCTTGCGCGCAATCGCCAGGCCCAGGCCATGGCCCGCGGCGCTCTGGCCGGGGGCGCGGAAGAAAGGTTCGCCCAGCTGGGCCAGGTGTTCATCGGCCACCCCGGGGCCATGGTCACGCACGCTGAGCACGATACGGTCGTTATCGCGTACACCGCTGATTTCAATCGGCTGCCCTGGCGGGTTGAAGCGCAGGGCGTTGCGCAGCAGGTTGTCCAGCGCCCGCTCGACCAGCGTCGGCCAGCCCTGCAGGCTCAGGCCGCTGTCGTGGCGCAACTGGATATCCTGTTCCGGCGCACTGAGCTGGGCATCCTTGTGCACGCTCTGCAGCACGGCATCCAGGTCCACTGGCTCGGCCCGCGCCTGCTCGGCATCGACCCGGGCCAGCACCAGGATCTCGCTGATCAGCGCTTCGAGCCGGTCGCACTCACGGGTCAGGCGTGGCCACAACGCCTGACGTTGTTCAGGCTCGGCCCGCTCGGCCAGGGCCAGGGCAATGCGCAGGCGCGCCAGGGGCGAGCGCAATTCATGGGACACGTCGCGCAACAGCTGACGCTGGCTGCCGATCAGGCTCTGCAGTCGTGCGCCCATGCGGTTGAAGTCATTGGCCAGCACGCCAAACTCATCGCGGCGGTTGGCCAGGCGCGCCAGGCTGTTCTGCTGGTAACTGGTCTGGCCCAGGTCGTGCACCGCGCCGCGCAGGCGGCTCAGCGGGCGGGTGATGGAGAGGGTCACCATCAGGCTGAACAGGGTCAGCACCACCAGGGCAATCCCCAGGGCACTCAGCGGCCAGAGCAGGCTGTCGCGGTGCCAGGCGTCCAGCTCCGGGTGCGGAATGCGATAAATCAGCAGGTAGGTTTCACCGCTCTCGGGGCTGGTGTATTCCTCGGTCAGCCGCCGCCAGGGCAGGCGACGCTCGTCGTTGTTGCGGCGCGCCTCGAAGACGGCCGCGCGCCGCGGGAAGGTGCCGGGGACCACGGCGTCGCCGCTGTCGTTGAGCACCTGCACATCGATGTTGTAGTGGCGTTTGCGCCGTTCAAGAAAGTGCTGCGCCGCGTCCGGTCCTTCCTGTTCGTATCGCTGGGTCCACTTCTGCGCCAGGGTATTGAGGCCCGGGTGGCGACTGAGGATCCAGGCATCCTGGTTGAGCATGTGCGCGAGCAGGATCGACAGGCCGGCGACCAGGGCAATGGCCAGCCAGAAACTGGCCAGGATGCGCCAGAACAATGAACGCAAGGGAGGCTCCTTCAACGGCAAAAGCCCGGCCTGCCGGGGGGCAGGTCGGGCGGGTGGCTGACAGCTTACTGGGCCTTGGTGGCTTTTTCAGCTTTCCAGGCCTTGAACTCGTTCCATTCGGCGCTGCGGGCATCCTGTTCTTTCTTCAGTTCGTCGAACTTCTTCTGCTGGTCGGGCTTGAGCAGGGCACGGATGTCGGCCTGGGTCTTGTCCTTCTTGGCCTGCAGTTCGTCCTTCAGGGCTTTCTGATCGGCTGCCGGGAGTTTTTCCAGGTAGCGCTGGGTGATTTCCTGACGGCTCTTCATCTGCTCGCCCATCAGCTTGCCGATCTGCTGGCGCTGTTCACGGCTCAGGTCCAGCTGGGCGAAAGGCGCTCCACCGCGGTGGTGATCGCCATGGCGCGAGCCGTCTTCTGGCATGGCCATGGCGACGGTCGGCAGTGCGGCAGCGAACATCAGGGCGATAAGGGTCTTGCGCATGGTGTCTCTCCTTTCAGGGGCCGGTGATTACCGGATGTGCCCAGTCTAGGGAGATCAAGGTCAACGGCGGTCAGGCAAGCGTAAAGCTTGGGTAAAGATGCCTACTCGCATTACTGACATTACAGGCTGTAGTAATAGCCGCGGCTGCGCAGGGCGACGATGCGCGGACGGCCATCGGGGTGCGGGCCGATTTTCTTGCGCAGGTTGCTGACGTGCATGTCCAGGCTGCGGTCGTACAGGGTCAGCTTGCGGCCCAGGGCGAGCTGTGCCAGTTCCTGTTTGTCCAGTGGTTCGCCCGGCTGGCGCAGCAGGGCTTCGAGGATGCGGCTTTCGGAGAGGGTCAGGGTCAGCTCGTGCTGGTCGATGCTGACCACGCCACGTGCCGGGCTGAAGCACAGGTCGCCGATTTCCAGCTGGCTGGGCGGGGTGCTGGGGTGGCTGCGGCGCAGCACGGCGCGCAGGCGGGCGGTAAGCTCGCGCGGATCGCAAGGTTTGGCCAGGTAATCATCGGCGCCCAGTTCCAGGCCGAGGATACGGTCCAGAGGCTCGCCACGGGCCGAGAGCATCAGCACCGGCAGGTCGGCATGCTCGCTACGCAGTTGCTTGAGCAGCTCCAGGCCGCTGCCATCGGGCAACATCACGTCCAGTACCACGGCGGCCGGTGCCTGCGTGGCCAGGGCCTTGCGCGCGCTCTGGCCATCGTGACAGGCACGCACCACGAATCCTTCCTGGGTCAGCCAGCTGCCCAGCAGCTCGCAGAGTTCCTCGTCATCATCAATCAGTAACAGCTCGCTCATGACTCACTCAATTCAACCATTGCCGACGCTTTCTGTGTCCGCCGCTGGCAAAGATACCGCAGAGTGCGGCCAACAGGGCAACTGCGCCGCCAATCAGGAACCATTGCTGCTGGTCGGTGATCAGTCGGGTCGGGGCGCTGGCCTGCAGTTCCTTGATGGCCAGCTTCAGGCGCTGGTTCTCCTGGCGCAGGCGGGTCAGCTGGGCGCTTTCGCGTTCGCTGTCGGTGTTGTGCAATTGCTGGGTCAGCGCTTCGCGCAGGCGCTCGCTTTCCTTCAGGCGTTGTTGCAAGTCGGTGATCTGGCTGCCGGCACTGAGCGACAGTGGGGTACTGGCGGTCGGTTCCTCAGCCTGGGCAAGTGGGCTCAGCAGCAACAGGCACAGCAACAGGGACAACGGACCTTGACGCATGGGAACTCCTGATTCTTGTCGATTCAGCAGGTTGTCGGCTGGCAGACGAGAATAATGAGCAACTGCGAAGGTAAAGGGCGGGAACGGTGCGCCCGGTGGCGCACCGCGTGCAGCGGATCAGGGCAGGACTTGCTTGAACGGCTTGACCACGACCTTGTCGTAGACACCGGCGGCAATGTACGGATCGGCATCGGCCCAGTCCTGCGCAGCGGCCAGGGAGTCGAACTCGGCGACGATCAGGCTGCCGCTGAAGCCGGCTTCACCCGGGTCGTTGCTGTCGATGGCCGGGTGCGGGCCGGCCAGCACTACGCGACCTTCGGCCTTGAGCTGTTGCAGGCGTTCGATGTGCGCCGGACGGGCGGCCAGGCGTTTTTCCAGGGAGTTGGCAACGTCGCTGGCGATGATGGCGTAGAGCATGTCAGTCCTCTTGCTTCGGGGTTGAGGGCGGCGTGGTGGCGTCGGTGTCGTGCAGGTGGCGCGACAGGTAAACGCCCTGGGCCACCAGGAACAGTACGGTCATGCCCAGGCTGCCGAACACCTTGAAGTCGACCCAGATGTCCTGGAAGGTGAAGGCAACGAACAGGTTGGCCGCGCCGCAGAACAGGAAAAAGCCGATCCAGGCCAGGTTCAGGCGGCTCCAGACGATCTCGGGCAGGCTGACGGCATGCCCCATGATGCGCTTGATCAGCACCCGGTCGCCGACGAAATGGCTGCCGGCAAAGGCCAGGGCGAACAACCAGTTGACCACCGGTGCCTTCCACTTGAGGAAGGTTTCGCTGTGGAAGGCCAGGGTCAGGCCACCGAACACCAGGCAGGCGACCAGGGTCAGCCATTGGCCCTTTTCCAGCTTGCGCTGGCGGATGAACAGGGCGCCGTAGACCACCAGGGAGCTGAGGATCAGCATGGCCGTGGCGCTGTAGATGCCGCCCAGTTCGAAACTGTGGCCGGCGAATTCGACGGCACGGGGCTCAAGCTTGTAGACGATGAAGAACAGGAGCAGCGGGATGAAATCGATGAATTGTTTCACAGTGGCAGCCAGAAGCAGGATGTGACGGCATAATAACAAACATCAAAGACAGCGAAAGCGCCACCTATGAATGTTGACCTGCACTGCCACAGTACGGCCTCCGACGGCGCCCTGACGCCAACGGCACTGGTCGCCCGGGCCCATGAGCACGGCGTGCGGATGCTCTCGCTGACCGACCACGACACCCTCGACGGCCAGCTCGAGGCCCGCGCCGCCACCCAGGCGCTGGGCATGCAGTGGGTCAGCGGGGTGGAGTTGTCGTGCACCTGGGGGGGCGCGACCATCCATGTGCTGGGCTACAACTTCGCCCTCGACGCCGCCCCGTTGCTGGAAGCGATCGAGTCGTTGCACCGTGGCCGCTGGTTGCGCGCCGAAGAAATCGACCGACGGTTGGGCCTCAAGGGCATGCCCGGCGCGCTGGACGGTGCCCGGGCCATCCAGCAGGAGCTGGGCGACAGCGGCAATGCCCCGGCGCGCCCGCATTTCGCCGAGTACCTGGTGCGTGCAGGCCACGTCCGAGACCGCGCCGAGGCGTTTCGCAAGTGGCTGGGTGCCGGCAAGCTGGGCGATGTCAAATTGCACTGGCCGAGCCTGGACGACACCGTGCAGACCCTGCGCAATGCCGATGCCTGGGTCAGTCTGGCCCATCCGATGCACTATGAATTAACACGCAGCAAGCGCCGCCGGCTGATTGCCGACTATATTCAAGCAGGCGGCCAGGCACTGGAAGTGGTCAACGGGATGATGCCGGCCGAGCAGGTGGGGACCATGTCCATCCTCACCCGTGAGTTCGGTCTGCTGGCCAGCGCCGGCAGTGATTTCCATGGCCCAGGCACCTGGGGCGAGATCGGTGCCTACCGGCCATTGCCGGAGGACCTGCCACCGCTGTGGCGTCGATTCAAACATGAGCAGCCTATCGCGGCCGTCTGACCAGGAAGAGAATGTGAGTCAATTTTTCCAGATTCATGCGGAGAACCCGCAACTGCGCCTGATCAAACAGGCCGTCGAGATCATCCGCAAGGGTGGGGTGGTGGTGTATCCCACCGACTCGGCCTACGCCCTGGGCTGCCAGATCGGTGACAAGAATGCGGTGGAACGGGTTCGCCGCCTGCGCCAGCTGGACAAGAGCCACAACTTCACGCTGATCTGCTGCGACCTGTCGCAAATGGGACTGTTCGCCAAGATCGATACCTCCACGTTCCGCCTGCTCAAGGCCCATGTGCCGGGACCTTACACCTTCATCCTCAACGGCACCCGCGAAGTACCGCGGCTGCTGCTGCACGAGAAACGCCGCACCATCGGCCTGCGCGTGCCGCAGAACCCCATCCTGCTGGCGCTGTTGGAGGAACTCGGCGAACCCTTGATGAGCGTCAGCCTGATCCTGCCGGGGGACGAGGAACCGATGACCGATCCCTATGAGATCCGCCAGCGCCTCGAACACCACGTCGACCTGATCATCGATGGCGGCTTCGGCGACCTCAAGGCGTCCACCGTGATCGACCTGACCGGCGACGAGCCGGAAGTGATCCGCGTCGGCTGTGGCGACCCTGCACCCTTCATGGTCGAAGCGTGAGCCAGGCACCGACCAGCGAACCGGTCATCGACCCGCAAGCAGGCGCCCAGCAGGAGCTGCCGCTGGTGCTGGTCTACGGCCAGGCCCTGACCGAGATGCCGGTGGACCTGTACATCCCGCCGGATGCCCTGGAAGTGTTCCTGGAGGCCTTCGAAGGCCCGCTGGACCTGCTGCTGTACCTGATCCGCAAGCAGAACGTCGACATTCTCGACATCCCCGTGGCGGAAATCACCCGCCAGTACATGGGCTATGTCGAGCTGATGAAAACCGTGCGCCTGGAACTGGCCGCCGAGTACCTGGTGATGGCCGCGATGCTGGCCGAGATCAAGTCGCGCATGCTCCTGCCGCGTTCGGCTGAGGTCGAGGAAGAAGAGGGCGACCCGCGCGCCGAGCTGATCCGCCGCCTGCAGGAATATGAACGCTTCAAGGCCGCAGCCGAAGGCATTGATGGCCTGAGCCGGGTCGGCCGTGAGGTCGTGGTGCCACGCCTGGATGCACCGCAGGCCAAGGTGCGCAAGCTGTTGCCGCAGGTCTGCCTGGAAGAGCTGCTGGTGTCCATGGCCGAGGTGCTGCGCCGTGGCGACCTGTTCGAAAGCCACCAGGTCAGCCGCGAGGCACTGTCGACCCGCGAGCGCATGAGCGAAGTGCTCGAACGCCTCAAGGGCGGTGGTTTCGTGCCTTTCGTCGAACTGTTCACTGCCGAGGAAGGCAAGCTCGGCGTCGTGGTGACCTTCATGGCCATTCTCGAACTGGTGAAGGAATCCCTGATCGAACTGGTGCAAAATGAACCCTTTGCGCCGATCCACGTCCGCGCCCGCGTCGAGTAAGCAAGTAACGCCATGAACCTGAATGACCCGCGCGACCTGGCGCCCCTGCTCGAAGCCTTTCTGCTGGCTTCGGGTAAACCGCAGTCCCTGGAACGCCTCTTCGAACTGTTCGAGGAAGCCGAACGCCCGGAGCCTGCGGTGTTCAAGAAGGCCCTGGAGGTGCTGCGCAAGTCCTGCAGCGGCCGCGCCTTCGAACTCAAGGAGGTGGCGTCCGGCTATCGCTTGCAGATCCGCGAGGACTACGCGCCCTGGGTCGGGCGCTTGTGGGAAGAACGCCCGCAGCGTTACTCCCGCGCCCTGCTGGAAACCATGGCGTTGATCGCCTACCGCCAGCCCATCACCCGTGGCGAGATCGAAGACGTGCGCGGCGTTGCGGTCAACAGCAACATCATCAAGACCCTGCTCGAACGCGAGTGGATTCGAATCGTCGGTTACCGGGAAGTGCCGGGCAAGCCGGCGATGTTCGCCACGACCAAGGCGTTCCTCGACCATTTCAACCTGAAGAACCTCGACGAACTGCCACCGCTGGCCGAGTTGCGTGAGATGGAGCCCGAGCCTGCACCGCTGCTGGACCTGGACGATGCCCCGGTACCCGCCCACCTGCAGGCCCTGGCCGACGCCAGCGCCGAACCTGAGCCCGCGCCGGAGGAAACCAGCTTCCGCACCCTGTTGACCGAGCTGGATGCCATGGAAGAGGGACTCAAGACCGATTTTGACGACCTGCTCGACGAGCCTGCGGCCGAGGACGCCAGCGAGCCGCTGGAAGTCGAACCCGAGACACCCCGGCAATAGCGCCGGCCTTCGGGCGGAAAGTGCCGGCAATTTTGACGAGATCGACTAGTCTCAGGTGCGCTCCGGTCGCGATCGGCGTATGATTCGCGACCCTTTTGGCGCGTGTGCGCCAAGCCAGTTTTCCATTCCTACACCGGGAGGTGCCCAGATGAGTGATAAAGACCTGCAAGAAACCCAGCCACTGCCGCCATCAGGCGAGAAGCTGCAAAAAGTGCTCGCGCGTATCGGCGTGGGCTCGCGCCGCGATGTCGAGGCCTGGATCAGCCAGGGCCGGATCAAGGTCAATGGCGTCGATGCCACCCTCGGCCAGCGTGTCGACCTGCATGACGCGATTTCCGTCGACGGTCGCCTGATCAAGCGTGAAGAGTCCGCCGAGACCGTGCGCCGGGTGATCATGTACAACAAGCCCGACGGCGAGATCTGCACCCGTGACGACCCGGAAGGCCGTCCGACCGTGTTCGATCGCCTGCCACGGCCGAAAGAAGGCC
This sequence comes from Pseudomonas sp. NPDC090755, assembly GCF_044769005.1. NCBI lineage: Bacteria > Pseudomonadati > Pseudomonadota > Gammaproteobacteria > Pseudomonadales > Pseudomonadaceae > Pseudomonas > Pseudomonas sp. NPDC090755. Next base: position 141,645 of record NZ_JBIVXC010000010.1, read on the forward strand.
GCTGGATCAATATCGGTCGCCTGGACATCAACACCACTGGCCTGCTGATGTTCACCACCGATGGTGAGCTGGCCAACCGTCTGATGCACCCGTCCTACGAGATGGACCGCGAGTACGCCGTGCGCGTGCGCGGCGAAGTCGACGAAGACATGATCGCCCGCCTCAAGGCCGGTGTCGTGCTCGAAGACGGCCCTGCGCGTTTCACCGACATTCAGGAAGCGCCGGGCGGTGAAGGCTTCAACCACTGGTACCACTGCGTGGTGATGGAAGGCCGCAACCGTGAAGTACGTCGTCTGTGGGAATCCCAGGGCCTGGTGGTCAGCCGCCTGAAGCGCGTGCGTTTCGGTCCGGTGTTCCTCAACTCCGACCTGCCAATGGGCCGCTGGCGCGAAATGAGCCAGCAGGAAGTGGACATCCTGGCGGCCGAAGTGGGCCTGACCCCGGTGGCCATGCCGGTGCTCAACCACAAGTCCAAGGACAAGCTGGAGCGCCTGCAGCGCAAGTCCACCCGTCCGCTGGGCCGTGGCGAGCGCGTACGCACGCTGCGTCCGGCCAAGGACGCCGGCACCGCCGAGGCGCCTGCCCGCCAGCCGCGTGGCGAGGCCGAGCGTCCCGCACGTCAGCCGCGTGGCGAAGCGCCGCGCAAGGATGCCGGTCGGGGTCGCAGTACCGTGGCTGAACGTCCAAGCGAGATGAACAAGCGTGGCAAGCCGGCACCCAAGCGTCCGGGCAAGCCTCGTTCGTAATAGCCCGCTCCTGGGGAGCAGGTAAAACAAAAAGCCAGCCTTCGGGTTGGCTTTTTTTTACCTTTAAAAACCGGGCCTTACGCGAGCCCAAGGAAGCATTGGCAGGTTTTTGCACCGCCTCGTAAATAAAACGTTACAAGTGCTCCCCGGATGCCCGGTGCCTTCCGTCAATCGCTGTGACTGTAAACAAATCTTTCCGCAATGCCCGGGCCAGGGCTGTTTCCGTACACGTCAAGTGCTTGCCCGCAGGCCGCTGGAGCGGTGAGATGTGCGCCATTGCCGTGTGCAAAGCCAGGGCCGGAGAGCCGGGCATTCAATAAGAACAAATGGAGGCGCCATGTACGCCGATTACCCCCCCAGGCTAGATCCCTTCCTCAGGACCGGTGCGTTTTGTCGTCAGACAGTCACGCAACGTGTTGACCCCTGCGCGTCTTCAGGGGTATACAATGCGCCGCGTTTTACCTGTGACCCCAATGCGTACCGCGCACTCTTGCTGACACCCGGCTGATTCGCCCACGGCTACTGCCCTGGACGGGTAGCAGTTGGTCAAGACCCTCAAGGTAACCACCTTGTTAATTCCGCCGCGCCACGAGCGTGGTGGGTCCGATTCCGTCACAGATAAAAACAAGCAGGTGACTTCGTTCATGAGTGGACAAAACACACATTCAGGCGAGCTGAAACGCGGCCTGAAAAATCGCCATATCCAGTTGATCGCCCTGGGCGGCGCAATTGGTACCGGGTTGTTCCTGGGGTCGGCCGGGGTGATGAAATCGGCGGGTCCGTCGATGATTCTCGGCTACGCGATCTGCGGCTTCATCGCTTTCATGATCATGCGCCAGCTCGGCGAGATGATCGTCGAAGAGCCGGTGGCCGGTTCCTTCAGTCACTTTGCCCACAAATACTGGGGCGGTTTCGCCGGCTTCCTGTCGGGCTGGAACTGCTGGGTGCTGTACATCCTGGTCGGCATGTCGGAGCTGACCGCAGTCGGTAAGTACGTTCACTACTGGTGGCCGGAGATCCCGACCTGGGCCTCGGCAGCAGCCTTCTTCATCCTGATCAACGCGATCAACCTGGCCAACGTCAAGGTATTCGGCGAGGCCGAGTTCTGGTTCGCGATCATCAAGGTCCTGGCCATCGTCGGCATGATCGCCCTGGGCAGCTACCTGCTGGTCAGCGGCAGCGGCGGCCCGCAGGCTTCGGTCAGCAACCTGTGGGAACACGGCGGCTTCTTCCCCAATGGCGTGAGTGGCCTGGTCATGGCCCTGGCGATCATCATGTTCTCCTTCGGCGGCCTGGAAATGCTCGGTTTCACCGCAGCCGAGGCCGACAAGCCGAAAACCGTGATCCCCAAGGCGATCAACCAGGTCATCTACCGCATCCTGATTTTCTACATCGGTGCCCTGGTGGTCCTGCTGTCGCTGACCCCATGGGACAGCCTGGTGACCAGCCTGGACGCTGCCGGCGGTACCTACGGCGCCAGCCCGTTCGTCCAGGTGTTCTCGCTGCTGGGTAGCGATGTGGCTGCGCATATCCTCAACTTCGTGGTCCTGACCGCGGCGCTGTCGGTCTACAACAGCGGCACCTACTGCAACGCCCGCATGCTCTACGGCATGGCCGAGCAGGGCGATGCCCCGGCGGGCCTGGCGAAGATCGACAAGCGCGGTGTGCCGGTACGCTCGATCCTGGCCTCGGCTGCCGTGACCCTGGTGGCGGTGCTGCTCAACTACTTCGTGCCGCAGCACGCCCTGGAGCTGCTGATGTCGCTGGTGGTGGCTGCCCTGGTGATCAACTGGGCGATGATCAGCTACTCGCACCTCAAGTTCCGCCAGTACATGAACAAGACCGGCCAGAAGCCGCTGTTCAAGGCACTGTGGTACCCCTACGGCAACTACATCTGCCTGGCCTTCGTGGTGCTGATCCTGGGCATCATGCTGCAGATCCCGGGCATCCAGTTGTCGGTCTATGCCATTCCGGTCTGGCTGCTGGTGATGGGCGTGTGCTACAGCCTCAAGAGCAATCGCGGCAAAGCCGCTGCAGCCAACCCAGCGGCTTCGCTCAAGCGCTGAGTGCAACGGTTGTAAAAAACGCCCCGGTCCTCGGGGCGTTTTCATTTACAGGTGGAGGATCTCCAGGGTGCCCGAGCCGTCGAGCGGGGTATCCTGGGGGGTATCCAGCTTGTTTTCCCCGAAGGGTGTGTGATGTTGCAACTATCGAATGCCGTACAGATATCGGACGACGAGATCGAGCTGACGGCGATCCGCGCCCAGGGCGCCGGGGGCCAGAACGTCAACAAGGTCTCCAGTGCCGTGCACTTGCGCTTCGACAGCCAGGCCTCGTCCTTGCCGCCGTTCTACAAGGAACGCCTGTTGGCACTGCGCGACAGTCGCATTACCCGCGACGGGGTGATCATCATCAAGGCGCAGCAGTACCGCACGCAGGAACAGAACCGTGCCGATGCGCTGGAGCGTCTGCGCGAATTGATCCTGGCGGCGGTCAAGGTCGAGAAGGCACGTCGTCCGACCCGGCCGACCCTGGGTTCGAAAACCCGGCGGCTGGAGACCAAGAGCAAGCGCGGCGCGATCAAGGCCGGTCGCGGCAAGGTCGACTACTGAGGTGCGGTGACTACCTGCGGTCCTGGCGGTACAGGTAGAGGCTCAGCAGCAAGCCACAGAGGGCGGCGCCGGCAGCGAAGACGAAGATCGACGCAAAGCCGAACCCGGCGGCGACTGCGCCTGCCAGCGGTCCGGTGATCCCCAGTGACAGGTCGATGAACAGTGAGTAGGCACCCACGGCCGCGCCGCGGTTGGCGGCAGGCACCAGATTGACCGCTTCAACGCCCAGTGCCGGAAACACCAGCGAGAAACCGAAGCCGCTCAGGGCCGCGCCGGCCAGGGCCAGTTCGGCGCTGGGGGCCTGCCAGAGCATCAGCAGGCCCAGGGCTTCCACCGTCAGGCAGGCGATGGTTACCCGGTAACCGCCGATGCGGTTGATCAGGTTGCCGAACAACAGGCGTGCACCGATGAAGCAGGCACCGAACAGGCTCAGGCACAGTGCCGCGTTGTTCCAGGCGTGGCTGGCGTAGTAGAGGGTGATGAAGGTGGCGATGGTGCCAAAACCGATCGAGCCCAGGGCCAGCGCGGAGCCATGGCCGAACACCCGGCCCAGGACATGCATAAACGGCAGGCGCTCACCGGTCACCACGGGCGCGGCCGTCTTCGGCCAGGCCAGCAGCAAGCCCAGCAGGCACAGCACCACAATGCTGGCGCCCATGCTCCATAAACCGAACCGTTGTACCAGCAGCACGCCCAGTGGCGCGCCGATGGCCAGTGCGCCATAGCTGGCGATACCGTTCCAGGAAATCACCTTGGCAGTGTGCTGGGCGCCCACCCGCCCGATCCCCCAGCCAATGGACCCCGACCCCACCAGGCTCTCGGCACTGCCCAGCACCAGGCGACCGACCAGCAGGCTGGCCAGGCTCGCCCAGGGCGCGGACTGCAAGCTGGCGGACAGCAGCATGAACACGCCGCTCAGGCCGCATCCGGCCAGACCGTACATCACGGCACGCTTGCTGCCCAGGTTGTCGATGATGCGGCTGGCGGTCGGGCGGCTGAGCAGGGTGGCAAGGTACTGCACGCTGATCACAAGCCCCGCCACCACGGCACCAAAGCCCAGGTCGTCATGGACATAGCCAGGCAGTACCGCCAGCGGAATGCCGATATTCAAGTAACCGATGAAGGTGAACAGGACGATGGAGACAACTTGCAGGGTGACCGCAAGGGGGCGCGGTGAGTCAGGCATGGGGAGACTTTTATCGGGGGGGAGTTCTTGACAGTGTGAAAACGTGTTGAGGAAAGGGTTCCTGCATCGGCCGTTTTCACACAGTCTGATCGGTGCGCGATTATTCCTGGTCGGCGCTGGAGGTTTCGTCGCCGTCGTAGTCAGTCTGGGCTGGCTCGGCGCTGTGAGTGGCAGGTGTCTGCTCTTCTGGGTTCAGGCTTGGGAAGGGAAGATTCGGGATTTCATGCATCTCGTCGTTCCTCGCAAGTGTGTGGAAAGGCTGCGCAAGGCGCACGTGGCTTTCGAAAAAGCCTGGGCAGGATACAGGAGTCTGGATGACATTTTGAGTTTTCCTGCCTGATGGTAGGCATTGGAACGCAATCGCGGGGCTAGTCGAGTCGGGGGGGGGGGGGGGGGCCCCCCCCCCCCCCCGGGGGGGGGGGGGGGGGGGGCCGGGGGGGGGGGGGCGGGGCGGGGCGAAAAAATTTTTAACCCCCCCACACCCCCCCCCCCCCCCCCCGCGCCCCCCCCCCCCCCCCCCGACTCGACTTGCCCCGCGATAGGTTTTCAGCGACAGACGTCGGCGATAGCCGCAGCCAGTGCCTCCAGGCGTGCTGCATCGGCGCCGGCGATGTTTGCCCGACCGGTGCCGACCATGTACACACTGTGCCGCTCACGCAGTTGCTTGACCTGCTCCGGCGACAGGCCGGTGTAGGAGAACATGCCGCGTTGCTCGGCGATATGCGCAAAACGTGCTTTCAAGCCGTGCGGTGCGAGTGCCTCGACCAGTCCGATCCGCAGCTGGGCGATGCGTTGACGCATGGCCTCGACCTCTTCGATCCACAGGCGCTTGAGGGCCGGATCACCGAGGATCTGGGCGACCACCGCAGCACCGTGATCCGGCGGTGTCGACCACAGGTTGCGAGCCAGCCAGGCCAGCTGGCTGCGCACATCCACGAGCTTGTCGGCATCATGGCTGCACACCAGCAAGGCGCCGGTGCGATCGCGATAGAGGCCGAAGTTCTTCGAACAGGAGCTGGTAATCAGCAACTCGGGCAATTCTGCCGCAAACAGCCGTACCGCCCAGGCGTCCTCTTCCAGCCCGTCGCCAAAGCCCTGGTAGGCGAAGTCGATCAGTGGCAGCAGCTCGCGGCGACGCACCACCTCCAGCACCGCCCGCCAGTCATCCCGGGACAGGTCGAAACCGGTCGGGTTGTGGCAGCAGGCGTGCAGCAGCACCACGTCGCCCTTGGGCGCCGCTTCGAGGGCTGCCAGCATGCCGCCGACATCGAGGCGGTTGTCTGCGCCCACGTAGGGGTAGTGGCTGACCTTGAGGCCGGCGCCGGCGAAGATGGTCTCGTGGATCGGCCAGGTCGGATCGCTCAGCCAGATACCGCGCCCAGGCAGGCAGTGTTCGATGAACTCCGCCGCCAGGCGCAGGGCGCCCGTGCCGCCAGGTGTCTGGGTGGCGCCAGCACGCTGGCTGGCCAGCAGTGCCGAACCGCTGCCCAGCACCAGCTCGCTGATCAGGCGACCGAAGTCGGCATCGCCATGGCCACCGATATAGCTTTTGCTCAGCTGACGGTCGAGCAGGCGCTGTTCGGCCTGCTTGACGGCTGCCGGAATGGGCGTCAGGCCCTGGGCGTCCTTGAACACGCCGACGCCGAGGTCGAACTTGTTCGGGTTGCTGTCTTTGGCGTAAGCCTCCATCAGCCCGAGGATCGGGTCACCCGGTACGCGCGTGATCGCGCCGAAGTGCATTACTTGCGGCCTTCGGCGGTTTTGGCGACCTCGTCGGTACGCGCGGCCATGATGAAGTCGTTACGGTGCAGGCCCTTGATCGAGTGGCTCCACCAGGTCACGGTGACCTTGCCCCACTCGGTCAGCAGGCCTGGGTGATGGCCTTCGGCTTCGGAGATCTCGCCCACGGCGTTGGTGAACGCCAGGGCGTGTTTGAAATTCTTGAACAGGAAGACTTTTTCCAGCTGCATGATGCCGTCACGGACTTCGATGTTCCAGTCCGGGATCTGCTTGATCAGTACTGGCAGTTCTTCGTCGCTGACCTGTGGGGCATCGGCACGGCAGGCTTCGCAATGGGCTTGGTTCAAGGCGTTCATAAGGTTTTCCGCAAGTGGATTGTTATTGGTTTGCAAGGTCGCTTAGGCGGCGACCTTGGGTGGGAATTTCGGCGCGTGCAGGCCCATCTTCATCGCTGCGTGGACCATGCCCATGATGTCTTCGTGGGCCAGGTCGAACAGGCGCTTGAGGTTCGGCAGGGCGAAGTACAGCGGTTGCAGGATGTCGATGCGATAGGGCGTGCGCATGGCTTCGAGCGGGTCGAAGGCCTGGTGCTCGGGTTCACCGGACAGGCTGTAGACCGTCTCTTTGGGCGAGGACAGGATACCGCCGCCATAGATCTTGCGACCTTGCGGGGTGTCGACCAGGCCGAACTCGATGGTCATCCAGTACAGGCGCGCCAGGTACACGCGCTCTTCCTTGGTGGCCTTCAGGCCAAGCTTGCCGTAGGTGTGGGTGAATTCGGCAAACCAGGGGTTGGTCAGCAGCGGGCAGTGGCCGAAGATCTCGTGGAAAATGTCCGGTTCCTGCAGGTAATCGAGCTCTTCTACAGTGCGAATGAAGGTCGCGACCGGGAAGCGCTTGCTGGCGAGCAGTTCGAAAAAGGTCTGGAAGGGGATCAGCGCAGGCACGCGGGCAACTTGCCAGCCGGTGGTGGCGCCCAGCACCTTGTTGATTTCGCCCAGTTGCGGAATGCGGTCGTGGGGCAGGCCCAGCTGCTCGATACCGTCCAGGTATTCCTGGCAGGCGCGGCCCTCGATCACTTTCAACTGGCGGGTGATCAGGGTGTTCCATACCGCATGTTCTTCTTGCGAGTAGTGGATAAACCCTTGCGCATCGGGCTCGCGAGCCACGTATTGCGTCTGTTTCATGCTGCTCTCCTGCTGAGGGCCTTTTTTGTTATGTGATCAAGCCGTTACTTAAGTGATAACCCGCTATGCAGGACTTTGCATCGGCCTGAGGCACTCTGAAGGTGATTGAGGGCTTCAATTGTGTAACGATAATTTTACGGAAATGACCGGAAGCCGAAATATCGGGCGTTTTTACCGTTGAGTACTCGGCTTTTTGTCACGTATTCTTTACGACAATTCCAGGTGGCTGCAAAATAATTCAGGCGCCAACGCTCGTCGTAGACCTCTTCGTAGGACATTTCATGCGTATCAAAGTGCATTGCCAGAACCGCATCGGTATTTTGCGGGACATCCTCAACCTGCTGGTGGAGTACGGCATCAACGTCGCCCGCGGCGAGGTGGGGGGCGAGCACGGCAACGCGATCTACCTGCATTGCCCCAACCTGATCAATTTGCAGTTCCAGGCCCTGCGCCCCAAATTCGAGTCGATCGCCGGGGTGTTCGGGGTCAAGCGCGTGGGGCTGATGCCCAGCGAGCGCCGACACATGGAGCTCAACGCCTTGCTCGGTGCCCTGGACTTTCCGGTGCTGTCGATCGACATGGGCGGCTCCATCGTCGCGGCCAACCGGGCAGCGGCGCAGTTGCTCGGGGTGCGGGTGGATGAAGTGCCGGGTATCCCGCTGTCGCGCTACGCCGAGGATTTCGACCTGCCGGAGCTGGTGCGGGCCAACAAGTCGCGGATCAATGGCTTGCGGGTCAAGGTCAAGGGCGATGTGTTCCTCGCCGATATCGCGCCGCTGCAATCGGAGCATGACGACAGCGAAGCGCTGGCTGGTGCGGTGCTGACCTTGCACCGCGCCGATCGCATCGGCGAGCGCATCTATAACGTACGCAAACAGGAGTTGCGCGGCTTCGACAGTATCTTCCAGAGCTCGAAGGTGATGGCCGCCGTTGTGCGTGAGGCGCGGCGCATGGCGCCGCTGGATGCGCCCTTGTTGATCGAAGGCGAGACCGGCACCGGCAAGGAACTGCTGGCGCGCGCCTGTCACCTGGCCAGCCCGCGCGGCCAGGCACCGCTGATGGCGCTCAACTGCGCCGGCCTGCCGGAGTCGATGGCCGAGACCGAGCTGTTCGGCTATGGCCCAGGGGCATTCGAGGGGGCGCGTGCCGAAGGCAAGCTCGGGCTGCTGGAGCTGACGGCGGGCGGTACGCTGTTCCTCGATGGCGTGGGCGAGATGAGTCCGCGCTTGCAGGTGAAGCTGTTGCGCTTCCTGCAGGACGGCTGCTTCCGCCGGGTGGGCAGCGATGAAGAGGTCTACCTGGATGTGCGGGTGATCTGCGCGACCCAGGTCGATCTGTCCGAGCTCTGCGCCCGGGGCGAGTTCCGCCAGGACTTGTACCACCGCTTGAATGTGCTGTCGTTGCACATCCCGCCGCTGCGCGAATGTCTGGATGGCTTGCAGCCACTGGTCGAGCATTTTCTTGACCAGGCCAGCCGGCAGATCGGCTGCCCGTTGCCACGCCTGGCGCCAGCGGCCATGGAGCGCCTGAGCCAATACCACTGGCCGGGTAATGTGCGCCAATTGGAGAATGTGTTGTTCCAGGCGGTCTCATTGTGCGATGGCGGGGTGGTCAAGAGCGAACATATTCGTTTGCCGGACTATGGCGCGCGCCAGCCACTCGGTGAATTTTCGCTGGAAGGTGACCTGGGGGAGATTGTCGGTCGGTTCGAAAAGGCCGTGCTGGAACAATTGATGAGTGAGTTCCCCAGTAGCCGGGCATTGGGTAAGCGGCTGGGTGTTTCACATACGACAATTGCCAACAAGTTGCGTGAACATGGTGTTGGCAAGACAGCGGAATGATCGGAGTTAAATAACATGCCTGTCAGCGGGCGTAGTCGATAACAGCGAAACAGCGAAGTGGAAAGTTTGATTTTAATCGCGCGCCCCGGGTTGGGGGAGGCGGGGCGCGGCGAGCGATGATCGAGCGATTATCCGTTGGAGCAACCGTTGCCCATCACACGGTATTCGAGGACATGCCGCTTGCCTTGCGAGTCTTCATAGGTCATGCGCTGCGGGACCACTTCGCAGACGTTCGGGACTTCGGTCATGGAGATGACTTTGGCGATGTCCAGGTGCTGCGAGTAACTGTACTGTTCAACCGGAATCTGCTCGGCGTCGCCATTTGCAACTTCGCCGGCCATCGCCGCGCTGCAAACACTGCCAAGTACCAATACCAGTAACGCTTTCATTTTCATTTTACCTGTCTAAGGTCGAGAGGGGGCACGCAGCGCTTGTGGCGCCGCGTGTGCAACTGAAGTTCAACTATCACAGTTAACGCGGGATTAACGGCCTTCGTGGGGGCTGTAACTAGAAGTTAATCTCGGTGCCGTTGCTGGCGAGGCGAATTCTAGGGGCGGGCGCGTGCCTTAAACAGATGACGTTTTGATAAACACTGTTGGCAAAAACTGTAACAATCCTCTTCAGCGTGCCATGGTGAATTTTTTTCCGGGGCCGGACCCCGGTCTTGAGCCTGCGGTCAAGTGCATGGGCGCAAAAGGGGGAGGGCGTTACTACCAACGTCGAATGGCCCACGCGGTCTGGTACAGTTACAACGAGGTCATACAAAAACAACTATTACACCGAGGTAGATAAAGATGAGTGCGGCTTCCCTGTACCCCGTTCGTCCCGAGGTAGCGGCCACCACGTTGACCGACGAGGCAACCTACAAGGCCATGTATCAGCAGTCGGTGATCAACCCGGACGGCTTCTGGCGTGAGCAGGCGCAGCGCCTGGACTGGATCAAGCCCTTCACCAAGGTCAAGCAGACTTCGTTCGACGATCACCATGTCGATATCAAATGGTTTGCCGACGGCACTCTGAACGTCTCCTACAACTGCCTGGACCGCCATCTGGCCGAACGTGGCGACCAGCTCGCCATCATCTGGGAAGGCGACGATCCTTCCGAGCACCGCAACATCACCTACCGCGAGCTGCACGAGCAGGTGTGCAAGTTCGCCAACGCCCTGCGTGGCCAGGATGTACACCGCGGTGACGTGGTCACCATCTACATGCCAATGATTCCCGAAGCCGTGGTCGCCATGCTGGCGTGTGCCCGCATCGGCGCGATCCACTCGGTGGTGTTCGGCGGCTTCTCGCCCGAAGCGCTGGCCGGACGCATCATCGACTGTAAGTCCAAAGTCGTCATCACCGCCGACGAAGGCCTGCGTGGCGGTCGCCGCACCGCGCTGAAAGCCAACGTCGACCTGGCCCTGACCAACCCGGAAACCAGCAGCGTCCAGAAAATCATCGTGTGCAAGCGCACCGGTGGCGACATCGCCTGGCACCAGCACCGCGACATCTGGTACGAAGACCTGATGAAGGTCGCGTCCAGCCACTGCGCACCGAAAGAAATGGGCGCCGAGGAGGCGCTGTTCATCCTCTACACCTCCGGTTCCACCGGCAAGCCGAAGGGCGTGCTGCACACCACCGGCGGTTACCTGGTCTACGCCGCACTGACCCACGAGCGGGTGTTCGACTACCGTCCGGGCGAAGTCTACTGGTGCACCGCCGACGTCGGCTGGGTCACCGGCCACAGTTACATCGTCTATGGCCCGCTGGCCAACGGTGCGACCACCGTGTTGTTCGAAGGTGTACCGAACTACCCGGACATCACCCGTGTGTCGAAGATCATCGACAAGCACAAGGTCAACATCCTCTACACCGCCCCGACCGCCATCCGCGCGATGATGGCCGAAGGGCAGGCCGCCGTGGCCGGCGCCGATGGCTCCAGCCTGCGCCTGCTCGGCTCGGTGGGCGAGCCGATCAACCCGGAGGCCTGGAACTGGTACTACCAAACCGTGGGCAAGGAGCGTTGCCCGATCGTCGATACCTGGTGGCAGACCGAAACCGGTGGTGTGCTGATCAGCCCGCTGCCAGGCGCCACCGCCCTCAAGCCAGGCTCGGCGACCCGTCCGTTCTTCGGCGTGGTGCCGGCGCTGGTGGACAACCTGGGCAACCTGATCGAGGGTGCGGCCGAAGGCAACCTGGTGATCCTCGACTCCTGGCCGGGTCAGTCGCGTTCGCTGTTCGGCGATCACGACCGTTTCGTCGACACCTACTTCAAGACCTTCCGTGGCATGTACTTCACCGGTGACGGCGCCCGTCGCGACGAAGACGGCTACTACTGGATCACTGGCCGGGTCGACGACGTACTCAACGTGTCCGGTCACCGCATGGGTACCGCCGAGATCGAAAGCGCCATGGTCGCCCATCCGAAAGTCGCCGAAGCGGCAGTGGTTGGTGTGCCGCACGACATCAAGGGGCAGGGCATCTATGTCTACGTCACCCTCAATGGCGGCGAAGAAACCAGCGAAGCGCTGCGCCTGGAGTTGAAGAGCTGGGTGCGCAAGGAGATCGGCCCGATCGCCTCGCCGGATGTGATCCAGTGGGCACCAGGCCTGCCCAAGACCCGTTCGGGCAAGATCATGCGCCGTATCCTGCGCAAGATTGCCACCGCCGAGTATGACGCCCTGGGCGACATCTCGACCCTGGCCGACCCGAGCGTGGTGCAGCACCTGATCGATACCCACAAGGCCATGAACCTGGCTTCGGCCTGAAACCCATCGCCGGCTGCGCCGGCTCCCACAGGTCTGCACCGGACCCATTGTGGGAGCTGGCGAAGCCGGCGATGAGGTCCGCACACTCCACAAAAAAGCCCCGTCTGGCTCGCCAGCGGGGCTTTGTGCATTCTGTTACTTCGACAATCATCGGTAACCAATCTGTCACCGGTTTGGCTCGCAAGCGGGGCAAAGCGAAACGCCACTGTGTCGTTTCGGGGCGTTTTTGCAGTTCTGCGAAAAGCCGTGAAACGCTGCGCTTGCCGGATTAGAAGGCTTTGCCAATAATAGGCCCGGTTATTGCTTCGTTGATTGGTTATTTGTCTTTTTGCTTTTGCATATTCTGCGAAAGCTGTCAATATCGCCACCCCCGCGTTCCTGCGCTTCTGTAACTAGTTGTCGCATTGAAGAAATATCGGCTCCGGAGCTGTAGTTAAAATGCCGATCATCCGCTCGTGGCGTGTCAGGCGATTCGTCGACCCCGCGCAGCTCGCGTTGTACCCATTCGCATATCGGGCAGTCTACGCTCTGCCTTGTATTGCCCTTTACCGATGGAGTTCCAGATGAAGAAACTCGCACTGCTTGGCGCCTTGGCGCTGTCTGTGTTTTCCCTGGCATCGCTGGCTGATGAGAAACCGCTGAAAATCGGTATCGAGGCCGCTTACCCACCGTTCGCCTCGAAAGCACCGGATGGCAGCATCGTCGGCTTCGACTACGACATCGGCAACGCCCTGTGCGAAGAGATGAAGGTCAAGTGCACCTGGGTCGAGCAAGAGTTCGACGGCCTGATCCCGGCGCTGAAAGTGCGCAAGATCGACGCCATCCTCTCGTCCATGTCGATCACCGAAGACCGCAAGAAGTCCGTGGACTTCACCGGCAAGTACTACCTGACCCCGGCGCGCCTGGTGATGAAGGAAGGCACTGCCGTCAGCGACAGCCTGGTTGAACTCAAGGGCAAGAAAATCGGTGTGCAGCGTGGCTCGATCCACGACCGCTTCGCCAAGGAAGTGCTGGCTCCACAAGGCGCCACCATTGTTCCTTACGGCACCCAGAACGAAATCTACCTGGACGTCGCTGCCGGTCGCCTGGACGGCACCGTGGCCGATGCCACCCTGCTCGAAGACGGTTTCCTGAAGACTGATGCCGGCAAGGGCTTCGCCTTCGTTGGTCCATCCTTCACCGACGCCAAGTACTTCGGCGACGGCATCGGCATTGCCGTGCGCAAGGGCGACAAGGCCAACCTCGACCGTCTCAACGCTGCCATCGCGGCCATCCGCGCCAATGGCAAGTACAAGGCGATCCAGGACAAGTACTTCAACTTCGACATCTACGGCCCTGAAGCCAAGTAAATCGTCGACGTTTCACCTGTGTAATGGTGCAAGCAGCAGAGCTTCTGAGGTTTGCACCATTTTTTCATCCCTAAGGTCGAGGACCTCATCATGTTGAAAGGCTACGGGGCAGTCATCCTCGATGGCGTGTGGCTGACGCTGCAGCTCGCCTTGTCGTCCATGGCCCTGGCCATTGTGCTCGGCCTGATTGGCGTGGCCCTGCGCCTGTCGCCGGTGCGCTGGTTGGCCTGGCTGGGCGACCTGTATGCCACGGTGATCCGCGGGATTCCCGATCTGGTACTGATCCTGCTGATCTTCTACGGCGGCCAGGACCTGCTCAACCGCATCGCGCCGCTGCTGGGGCACGACGATTACATCGACCTCAATCCGCTGATGGCGGGCATCGGCACCCTGGGCTTCATTTTCGGTGCCTATCTGTCGGAAACCTTCCGCGGCGCCTTCATGGCCATCCCCAAGGGCCAGGCCGAGGCCGGCATGGCCTACGGCATGAGCAGCGTGCAGATTTTCTTCCGGGTCATGGTGCCGCAGATGATTCGCCTGGCGATTCCCGGCTTCACCAACAACTGGCTGGTCCTGACCAAGGCCACGGCACTGATTTCGGTGGTCGGCCTGCAGGACATGATGTTCAAGGCCAAGCAGGCGGCCGATGCCACCCGCGAGCCTTTCACCTTCTTCCTGGCGGTCGCGGCCCTGTACCTGGTGATCACCAGTGTCTCGCTGCTGGCCCTGCGTTACCTCGAGAAGCGCTACTCGGTTGGCGTAAAGGCGGCTGAACTATGATTTTCGACTACAACGTCATCTGGGAAGCACTGCCGCTGTACCTCGGTGGTCTGGTGACCACCCTGAAGCTACTGGCGCTGTCGCTGTTCTTCGGCTTGCTGACGGCCATCCCGCTGGGTCTGATGCGGGTGTCCAAGCAACCTGTGGTCAACCTCATCGCCTGGCTCTACACCTACGTGATCCGCGGCACGCCGATGCTGGTGCAGCTGTTCCTGATCTACTACGGCCTGGCCCAGTTCGAAGCGGTGCGCGAAAGCATATTCTGGCCGTGGCTGTCGAGCGCGACCTTCTGTGCCTGCCTGGCCTTTGCCATCAACACCAGCGCCTACACTGCAGAGATCATCGCCGGCAGCCTCAAGGCCACGCCCCATGGCGAGATCGAGGCGGCCAAGGCCGTGGGCATGTCGCGGATCAAGATGTACCGCCGCATCCTGCTGCCGTCGGCCCTGCGCCGGGCCCTGCCGCAGTACAGCAACGAGGTGATCATGATGCTGCAGACCACCAGCCTGGCGTCGATCGTGACCCTGATCGACATCACCGGCGCGGCGCGCACGGTCAACGCCCAGTTCTACCTGCCGTTCGAGGCCTACATCACCGCCGGCGTGTTCTACCTGTGCCTGACGTTCATTCTGGTGCGCCTGTTCAAACTGGCCGAGCGCCGCTGGCTCGGCTACCTGGCGCCGCGCAAGCACTGAGGCCTGCGGTAACTTTTTTGCCCTGGGCGTTAGCTCAAGACTGACTGCTTTGTGAGAATCGACAGCATGTACAAACTCGAAATCCAAGATCTGCATAAACGCTACGGCAGTCACGAAGTGCTCAAGGGCGTGTCCCTGGCCGCCAAGGCGGGCGACGTGATCAGCATCATCGGCTCCAGTGGTTCGGGCAAGAGTACCTTCCTGCGCTGCATCAACCTGCTCGAGCAGCCGCACGCGGGCAAGATCCTGCTCAACAACGAAGAGCTCAAGCTGGTGGCGAACAAGGACGGCGCGCTCAAGGCCGCCGATCCCAAGCAGCTGCAACGCATGCGTTCGCGCCTGTCGATGGTGTTCCAGCACTTCAATCTGTGGTCGCACATGACCGCGCTGGAAAACATCATCGAGGCCCCGGTGCATGTGCTGGGCATGTCGAAGAAAGAAGCCCTGGAAAAAGCCGAGCATTACCTGGCCAAGGTCGGTGTTTCCCATCGCAAGGACGCCTATCCTGGGCATATGTCCGGTGGTGAGCAGCAGCGCGTGGCCATCGCCCGGGCGCTGGCCATGGAGCCGGAGGTGATGCTGTTCGACGAGCCGACCTCGGCACTCGACCCGGAGCTGGTGGGCGACGTGCTCAAGGTGATGCAGTCGCTGGCCCAGGAAGGCCGGACCATGGTGGTGGTCACCCACGAAATGGGCTTTGCCCGTGAGGTGTCCAACCAGCTGGTGTTCCTGCACAAGGGCCTGGTGGAAGAAAGCGGCAACCCGCGCGAAGTGCTGGTCAACCCGCAATCGGAGCGTCTGCAGCAATTCCTCTCGGGCAGCTTGAAGTAAGTTTGCCGTCTTGCACCAAAATGGGTCATGCTGCACGGCGCAGTATGACCTGGCTTAACGTCTTGGCCTTTCTCAGGTTTCGGAACCGCACTCCATGACCACCCAGCGTATCGGTTTTCTCATCTGGCCCAGCACCAAGGCCCTGACCCTGGCGCTGGCCGAAGAGGTTCTGCGGGTTGCCCAGCGGGTGCATCCGGAGGTGGTCTACGAGCTGTCTTTCCTGCAGGCCGAGCCTGCTGCCGAAGGGGCCTGGCGCCTGCCGGGCGAGCCCTGGGCCGGGCGCCTCGAAGGTTGCCAGAAGCTGTTCCTGCTGGCCGATGAGCCACCGCAGGCCGTGGCCTCGGCACTGGGCAGCGCGCTCAAGCAACTGGCGCGTGCCGGTTGTGTGATCGGCGGCCTGTCGGCCGGGGTCTATCCCCTGGCGCAACTGGGCTTGCTCGATGGCTACCGGGCGGCGGTGCACTGGCGCTGGCAGGATGATTTTGCCGAGCGCTTCCCCAAGGCGATTGCCACCAGCCACCTGTTCGACTGGGATCGCGACCGCCTGACCGCGTGCGGGGGTATGTCGGTGATCGACCTGTTGCTGGCGGTGCTGGCGCGTGACCATGGAGCGGAGCTTGCCGGTGCGGTCTCCGAGGAGCTGGTGGTCGAGCGCATCCGTGAAGGCGGCGAGCGCCAGCGTATTCCACTGCAGAATCGCCTGGGTTCGAGTCATCCGAAGCTGACCCAGGCTGTGCTGCTGATGGAAGCGAATATCGAAGAGCCGTTGACCACCGACGAAATCGCCCAGCATGTGTGCGTGTCGCGGCGTCAACTGGAGCGAATCTTCAAGCAGTACCTCAATCGCGTCCCCAGCCAGTATTACCTGGAACTGCGCCTGAACAAGGCGCGGCAGATGCTGATGCAGACCAGCAAGTCGATCATCCAGATCGGCCTGTCCTGCGGCTTCTCCTCGGGGCCTCACTTCTCCAGTGCCTACCGCAACTTTTTCGGCGCCACGCCGCGCGAAGATCGCAACCAGCGACGCAGCAGCAGCCCGTTCGAACTGTCGTCGGTACCTGCCGAGCGCGGTTGATTCCGGCGCGTCGCATGTAGCCGCTGCCGCCAGGCTGCGATCGGCCGCAACGCGGCCGTAAAACCTGCAAACCCTCATGCATCAGACTTGCCGCGGTGGCCGGATGGCGACCGCTTCGCGCTCGATCGCAGCCTCGTACCTCGGCAGCGGCTACCTGCGATGAATTTGCCACCATTCCCCGCTCGTACAGAATCTCCCCACCGCACCTGCGCACCGTTTAAACTGCGCCTTTGCGACCCTATTTGTCGCATTGCCGAAAGCCTTGGTAAAACAGGGTTTGGCGCTATAAGAAGTTGTCGCTTGGCGGCAATGTCAGGCGCCGATCTGTCCTTACAATCCCCCCATCGCTCGCCAGTTCCAGGCAGGCGTTCCTCTTCAGGAGACTCCGATGTCCGCTCCGAAAGCACCGGTGCAACGCGCCGATTTCGACCAGGTAATGGTCCCTAATTACGCACCGGCGGCCTTTATCCCCGTTCGTGGTGCGGGCTCCCGCGTCTGGGATCAGTCGGGCCGCGAGCTGATCGACTTCGCGGGCGGGATTGCCGTGAACGTTCTGGGGCATGCTCATCCGGCGCTGGTCGGCGCCCTGACCGAGCAGGCCAACAAGCTGTGGCACGTGTCCAACGTGTTCACCAACGAGCCGGCCCTGCGCCTGGCCCATAAACTGGTGGACGCGACCTTCGCCGAGCGGGCGTTCTTCTGCAACTCCGGCGCCGAAGCCAACGAGGCCGCCTTCAAGCTGGCCCGTCGCGTGGCCCATGACCGTTTCGGCCCGGAAAAACACGAGATCATCGCCACCGTCAACAGCTTCCACGGCCGTACCCTGTTCACCGTGAGCGTCGGTGGCCAGCCGAAGTACTCCGATGGCTTCGGTCCCAAGATCACCGGCATCAGCCACGTGCCGTACAACGACCTGGAAGCGCTCAAGGCGCAGATTTCCGACAAGACCTGCGCCGTGGTGATCGAGCCGATCCAGGGCGAGAGCGGCGTGGTACCGGCCGACAAGGCCTACCTGCAAGGCGCCCGCGAGCTGTGCGACAAGCACAACGCTCTGCTGATCTTCGACGAAGTCCAGACCGGCGTTGGCCGTACCGGCTCGTTGTTTGCCTACCAGCACTACGGCGTGACCCCGGACATCCTTTCCAGCGCCAAGAGCCTGGGCGGCGGCTTCCCGATCGGCGCCATGCTGACCACCGAAGCCCTGGCCAAGCACCTGGCCGTCGGCACCCACGGCACCACCTACGGTGGCAACCCGCTGGCCTGCGCCGTGGCCAATGCCGTGCTGGATGTGGTCAACACCCCTGAAGTGCTGGCCGGCGTCAAGGCCAAGCACGAGCGCTTCAAGGCGCGTCTGGAGAAGATTGGCCAGCAGTACGGCCTGTTCAGCCAGGTTCGCGGTGTCGGCCTGCTGATCGGCTGCGTGCTGACCGAAGCCTGGAAAGGCAAGGCCAAGGACGTGTTCAACGCCGCCGAGAAAGAAGGCCTGATGGTGCTCCAGGCCGGTCCCGATGTTGTGCGCTTTGCCCCGAGCCTGGTGGTCGAGGATGCCGATATCGACGAAGGCCTGGACCGTTTCGAACGCGCCGCCGCTGCACTGACCAAGGCCTGATTCGCGCCAAGGTCCTTTCGCCGGCCCTGCGGGGCTGGCGAATCCGAATTCCATCGCAGGTGCCTGCGGGCATCTGCTGTTTTTTTCCTGCGCCGAAGTGATCGGCCTGTTTCCCCAAAAGGAGTGACACCATGCTGGTGATGCGCCCCGCGCAAATGGCTGATCTGGACGAAGTACAGCGTCTGGCAGCGGACAGCCCCATTGGTGTCACGTCCTTGCCGGATGATGCCGGTCGTCTGAGCGACAAGATCACCGCCTCGGAAACCTCCTTCGCGGCCGAGGTCAGCTTCAACGGCGAAGAGAGCTATTTCTTCGTGCTCGAAGACAGCGACACCGGCAAGCTGGTCGGCTGCTCGGCGATTGTCGCCTCGGCCGGCTATTCCGAGCCGTTCTACAGCTTCCGCAACGAAACCTTCGTACATGCCTCGCGCGAGCTGAAGATCCACAACAAGATCCATGTGCTTTCGCAGTGCCACGACCTGACCGGCAACAGCCTGCTGACCAGCTTCTACGTGCTGCCGGAACTGGTCGGTACCGGCTGGTCGGAGCTCAATTCCCGTGGTCGCCTGCTGTTCATGGCCGCCCACCCCGAGCGCTTCGCCGACTCGGTGGTGACCGAGATCGTCGGCTACAGCGACGAGAGCGGCGATTCGCCGTTCTGGGATGCCATCGGGCGCAACTTCTTCGACCTCAACTACGCCGAGGCCGAGCGCCTGTGCGGCCTCAAGAGCCGGACCTTCCTGGCCGAGCTGATGCCCCATTACCCGATCTATGTGCCACTGCTGCCGGACGCTGCGCAGGAGGCCATGGGCCAGGTCCATCCGCGGGCGCAGATCACCTTCGACATCCTGATGCGCGAAGGCTTCGAGACCGATCACTACATCGACATTTTCGACGGCGGCCCGACCCTGCATGCGCGGGTTTCGAGCATCCGTTCGATTGCCCAGAGCCGCGTGGTGCCGGTCAAGCTGGACAGCACCGTGGTCAAGGGCGGACGTCCGTACCTGGTGTGCAACGGCCAGTTGCAGGACTACCGCGCCGTACTGCTGGAACTGGACTGGGTGCCTGGCAAGCCGGTCACCCTGAGTCTTGAAGCCGCCGAAGCCCTGGGCGTCGGTGAAGGCGCCAGCGTGCGCCTGGTCGCGGTTTGATCCCTGCGGTTCGATAACCGCGCACCCCAGGTCGAGTTTTGCGGCAGGCCCCAGGCCGCCGCCCGAGGAGATAGCATGATCGTTCGTCCCGTACGCAGCAGCGATTTACCCGCGCTGATCGAGCTGGCGCGCAGTACCGGCACCGGCCTGACCACCTTGCCGGCCAATGAAGAGCGCCTGGCGCACCGCGTCGGCTGGGCCGAGAAAACCTTCCACGGCACCGCCGAACGGGGCGATGCCGATTACCTGTTCGTGCTGGAGAACGACGAAGGCGTGGTGGTCGGCATTTCCGCCATCGCCGGTGCCGTCGGCCTGCGCGAGCCCTGGTACAACTACCGGGTGGGCCTGACCGTCAGTGCCTCCCAGGAACTGAACATCTACCGGGAAATCCCGACGTTGTTCCTGGCTAACGACCTGACCGGCAACTCCGAGCTGTGCTCGCTGTTCCTGCGCGCCGACCACCGTAACGGCCTCAACGGTCGCCTGCTGGCCAAGGCACGGATGCTGTTCATCGCCGAGTTCCCGGAGCTGTTCGGCAACAAGATCATTGCCGAAATGCGCGGCATGTCCGACGAGCAGGGCCGTTCGCCATTCTGGGAAAGCCTGGGTCGGCACTTCTTCAAGATGGAATTCAGCCAGGCCGACTACCTCACCGGTGTGGGCAACAAGGCCTTCATCGCCGAGTTGATGCCCAAGTTCCCGCTCTACACGTGCTTTCTGTCCGAAGCCGCGCGCGGTGTGATCGGCAAGGTGCACACCGACACCGAGCCGGCACTGGCCATGCTCAAGAGCGAAGGCTTCAGCTACCAGGGCTATGTCGACATTTTCGACGCCGGCCCCGCCGTGGAGTGCGAAACCGCCAAGATCCGCGCGGTGCAGGATAGCCAGGCGCTGGTGCTGGCCATCGGCACGCCGGGCGACGACGCCACACCGTTCATCATCCACAACCGCAAGCGCGAGGACTGCCGCATCACCGCCGCACCTGCACGCCTTGCGGCTGGCACCCTGGTGGTCGATCCGCTGACCGCCAAACGCCTGCGCCTGAGCGCCGGTGACCAGGTGCGTGCCGTAACACTGTCCGCTGCCCGGGAGGCCAAGTAATGACGACTCACTTTATCGCAGGCGTGTGGCAGGCAGGGCAGGGCGAGGCACTGCAATCGCTGGACCCGGTCAGCCAGAAGGTTGTCTGGCAAGGCCAGGGCGCTAGCGCCGAACAGGTCGACAGCGCCGTCAAGGCCGCGCGCCAGGCGTTCGCCGGCTGGGCCGTGCAGTCGCTGGAGGCGCGCATCAGTGTGCTCGAAGCCTTCGCCGCCGCGCTCAAGGCCAATGCCGACGCGCTGGCCCACTGCATCGGTGAAGAGACCGGCAAGCCGCTGTGGGAAGCCGCTACCGAAGTGACCAGCATGGTCAACAAGGTGGCCATCTCGGTGCAGAGCTACCGCGAGCGTACCGGTGAAAAGAGCGGCCCGCTGGCCGACGCCACGGCGGTGCTGCGGCACAAGCCCCACGGTGTCGTGGCCGTGTTCGGTCCTTACAACTTCCCCGGGCACCTGCCAAACGGTCACATCGTTCCGGCCTTGCTGGCGGGTAACACCGTGGTGTTCAAACCCAGCGAGCTGACTCCGAAGGTCGCTGAGCTCACTGTGAAATGTTGGATCGAGGCCGGCCTGCCGGCAGGCGTGCTGAACCTGGTCCAGGGCGCCCGTGAAACCGGCGTGGCCCTGGCGGCCAATCCGGGCATCGATGGTCTGTTCTTCACCGGTTCCAGCCGTACCGGTAACCTGTTGCACCAGCAGTTCGCCGGTCGCCCGGACAAGATCCTGGCCCTGGAGATGGGCGGTAACAACCCGCTGGTGGTCGACGAGGTCAAGGACCTGGACGCTGCGGTCTACACCATCATCCAGTCTGCCTTCATTTCCGCCGGCCAGCGCTGCACCTGTGCCCGTCGCCTGCTGGTGCCGCAAGGTGCCTGGGGCGATGCACTGCTCAAGCGCCTGGTCGAGGTGTGCAGCAACATTTCGGTCGGCGCCTTCGACCAGCAGCCGGCACCGTTCATGGGCTCGGTGATTTCCCTGGGCGCGGCCAAGGCGCTGCTCGATGCCCAGGCGCACCTGCTCGCCAACGGTGGCGTGTCGCTGTTGGCAATGACCCAGCCGAATGCCACCGCCGCCTTGCTGACCCCGGGCATCGTCGATGTCAGCGCAGTTGCCGAGCGTGTGGATGAAGAGTTCTTCGGCCCGCTGCTGCAGGTGATCCGCTACAACGATTTCGATGCAGCCATCGCCGAAGCCAACAACACCCAGTACGGCCTGGCGGCCGGCCTGCTGTCCGATTCCCGCGCACGCTACCAGTACTTCTGGCTCAACAGCCGCGCCGGCATCGTCAACTGGAACAAGCAACTGACCGGCGCCGCCAGCAGCGCACCGTTCGGTGGCGTTGGCGCCAGCGGCAACCACCGCGCCAGTGCCTACTACGCGGCCGACTACTGCGCCTACCCGGTGGCCTCGCTGGAGACCGCCAGCCTGACCCTGCCTGCCACCCTGACGCCGGGCGTCTCCCTATAACAAAAGGTCCACGGAGCCTTGCCGATGAAATCGTTTGAAGTGAACTTTGATGGACTGGTGGGACCGACGCACAACTACGGCGGTCTGTCCTACGGCAACGTTGCCTCGCAAAGCAACAGCCAGCAGGCCTCCAACCCGCGCGAAGCCGCGCGTCAGGGCCTGGCGAAGATGAAGGCGCTGATGGAAATGGGCTTCCAGCAGGGCGTGTTGGCCCCGCAGGAACGTCCGGACGTGGCTGCGCTGCGTCGCCTGGGCTTTTCTGGCACGGACGCGCAAGTGATCCAGCAGGCCGCCAAGGATGCCATGCCGCTGCTGGTCGCCAGCTGCTCGGCGTCGAGCATGTGGGTAGCCAACGCCGCCACGGTCAGCCCGAGCGCCGACACCGCGGACGGCCGCGTGCATTTCACCGCCGCCAACCTCAACTGCAAATACCACCGCAGCATCGAGCACCCGACCACCAGCCGCGTGCTCGGTGCGATGTTCGCCGACAGCAAGCACTTTGCCCATCACGCCGCACTGCCGGCGGTGGCCCAGTTCGGTGACGAAGGTGCGGCCAACCACACCCGCTTCTGCCGCAGCTATGGCGAGGCGGGCGTGGAGTTCTTCGTCTATGGCCGCAGCGCCTTCGACAACCGCTACCCGGCGCCGCAGAAATACCCGGCGCGCCAGACCCTCGAAGCCTCCCAGGCCGTCGCCCGCCTGCATGGCCTGAGCGAGGAGGGCGTGGTCTACGCCCAGCAGAACCCGGCAGTGATCGACCAGGGGGTGTTCCACAACGACGTGATCGCGGTGGGTAACGGCGAAGTGCTGTTCTACCACGAAGACGCCTTCCTCGAGACCGAAGCGATGCTTGGCCAACTGCAGGCTAAACTGGCTAAACGGGGTGGCAATTTCAAGGCGATCTGCGTACCGCGCTCGGCTGTTGCCGTGGAGGACGCAGTGCGTTCCTACCTGTTCAACAGCCAGTTGCTGTCCCGCGCCGATGGTTCGATGCTGCTGATCGTGCCGGAAGAATGCCGCAACAACGAGCGGGTCTGGACCTACCTGTCGTCCCTGACCGCCTCGGGCGGCCCGGTCACCGAAGTCAAGGTCTTCGACCTCAAGCAGAGCATGCAGAACGGCGGCGGGCCGGCGTGCCTGCGTTTGCGCGTGGCACTCAACGAAACGGAACTGGCAGCGGTCAATCCAGGGGTTATCATGACGGCGCCGCTGTACGACACCCTGACCCAATGGGTCGACAAGCATTACCGCGATCGCCTGAGCGAAACCGACCTGGCCGATCCGCAATTGCTGGTGGAATGTCGTACGGCACTGGATGAACTGACCCAGATCCTCAAACTGGGCTCGGTCTATCCGTTCCAACTCCAACCTTGAAAGAGAACTCGACTATGTCCGACGCCCTGCAGCTGATCCTTGAAGATGACGATGGCACCCAGCTGGAAACTTCCTGCACCCGCTTTGCGGTGGTCTGGCAAGGCAAGGAGGTGTGGATCCAGCAGGATGGCCGTGGTCAGCTGCTGATCGGCGTCGATGTCGAAGAAGACGACACCGAGTACGCCAACCTGCTGCTGCGCCCGCTGGCCACCAACCTGGTCAGCCTGCAGCTGGAAATGGAACCGGCCGATGCCGGCGACGATGATGATCACGTTCATGGTCCCGATTGCGGCCACCATCACTAAGGAATAGCCCATGCTCGCCCTCGGCAAACTGCTTGACCTGACCCTGGCCGGTCGTGAACCGGCAGAGAAGACCCAGCTGACTGTCGAAGGCGTGCGCATGCGCTGGCACGGCGAGGGCGCACTGGAAGTAAGCCCTCCAGAGGCGCGTGACAATGGCATGGACCTGCTGCTTTCGGCGGGTATCCATGGCAATGAAACCGCGCCGATCGAATTGCTCGACGAGCTCTTGCATGGCATTGCCCGCGGTGAAATCAAGCCGCGCGCCCGTATTCTGTTCCTGTTCGGCAACCCCGAGGCGATTCGCAAGGGCGAGCGTTACATCGAGCAGGACGTCAACCGGCTGTTCAACGGCAGGCATGAGCTCTCCAGCGGCAGCGAAGCCCTGCGAGCCGGCCAGCTGGAGCAGTTCGCCCGGACCTTCTTCAGCAAGCCGGGGCGCAACCGTCTGCACTATGACCTGCACACCGCTATTCGTGGTTCGAAGATCGAGCAGTTTGCACTCTACCCGTTCAAGGAAGGTCGCCAGCACTCGCGTCGTGAACTGGTACGCCTGCAAGCCGCCGGCATGGAAGCGGTGTTGCTGCAAAGCAAGGTGTCGATCACCTTCACCGCCTTCACCTACGAGCAGCTCGATGCCGAGGCCTTCACCCTGGAGCTGGGCAAGGCGCGGCCTTTCGGGCAGAACGCACAGGTCAACCTGGATCGCCTGGAAACCCGCCTGAAACAGATCATCGAAGGCAACGAGCCGGAAGAACCCTCTGGCCTGGACGGGCTGCAACTGTTCAGCGTCGCCCGCGAGATCATCAAGCACAGCGACAGCTTCCGCCTGCACCTGCCGGCCGATATCGAAAACTTCTCCGAGTTGTCCAAGGGCTTCCTGCTGGCCGAAGACCTGGCCGAGTCGCGCTGGGTCGTCGAGGAGGAGGGTGCCCGCATCATCTTCCCTAACCCGAAAGTCAAGAATGGCTTGCGGGCAGGGATTCTGATTGTGCCGACTTCGGCGGATCACCTGGTCTGAAACGCCGATCTCAACCGGCGGGTATCACCGTGCCGGTCAATAAGCCATAGACGTGCTGCAATGCCGTGAACAGCTCGGCAACGCTGTCACTCGGGTTGTCGTACGGGTTGTAGAGCAGGATCATCCCGGACCTCAGGGCCTCTTGCCGGTCCTTGCCAAATCCCCAGGAGTCGAAGAACGGGGTCGTGCCGACGTACTGTTGCATCAGGGTCAGTTTGGCTTTGTCCCGCTGTAATACCAGGCGAACGTCTTCGAGTAATTGCTTCAAGGCGGGTTGATGACCCAGTGATTGCAGCTGGTCCATCACGCGCCTCTGAAACTGTGGGGTGCCATGGATGCGCAGGCCCTGGATCCTGGTGTCGAGGGTACTCTTGCGGCTGCTCGCGCCCACGTCGATGCGTAATGGCCAGTCAAAGGTTGCAGCGATGCGGTAATCCGCCGAGGGCGAAGTGCATTGCACGGTGAGGCGCTGCTGGCTGTGGGCGGGTGTGATCAGGTAGGCCTGGTTGCCGACCTGCACCTTCAGCTGGTCGCCCTGGCGGTCAAGCTCGACACGGCCGGCACGGCACCACAGCACCAGTTCGTCGCTGCTTCCGGCATCTTCCCAGTCGTTCTGGGCCTCATGAATCCAGCGTTCGATGAACAGGTCGGCATTTTTCAGCAATGTATAGCTCAAGCGAACGACACGATAGCCCGCGGTGCCCTCCGTCAGCTCATGCGGCACGGCATGGTGAGGTTTTTGACTGCCATCGATGTAAACAGGGGGTAAGGTCATATCAGGCATGGTGACACTCTCTTTTGAAGGGAGCCCCAGCCTATTGCTGTAAACGGTGTGGCATGCGGTACATAGTTAGGCCAGCCCTGTGGCAGGGCTGGCCTGTGGTGCCCGGCGTTACACGGCGCGTTTTTGCACGGCCGTCATCTGGCGCAGGGCACGTACCTTGCGCAGGGTATCGGCGCAGGTCTTCGCCGCCTCTTCGCCCTTGACCAGGAAATGCTCGAAGTAGAAGTTCTGGTGTTCGTCACCGGCGTGGAAGTGGTGCGGGGTCAGGACCACGGAGAACACTGGCACTTCGGTTTCCAGTTGCACCTGCATCAGGCCACTGATCACCGACTGGGCGACGAACTCATGGCGGTACAGGCCGCCATCGACCACCAGGCCGGCGGCGACGATGCCGGCATAACGACCACTATTGGCCAGCAGCTTGGCGTGCAAGGGAATCTCGAAGGCACCGCCGACTTCAAAGAAATCGATGTCGCTCGCCTGATAGCCTTGTTTACCCATCTCTTCGACGAAAGCCTTGCGTGCCTGGTCGACAATATCCTTGTGCCAGCAGGCCTGGATGAAGGCGATGCGCTCGTGGGTAGGGTTTTTGCTATCGATTGCGGTAGGTTGCATTGAAACGGACTCCTGTTTGTATGAGAAACAGGGCATCTGGATCGAAGGGGACTTCGCCGCGCAGGTGCGCAACGACAGGCACGGACGTGCCTATCCCGTTCTCTCTTTATCCGGACTATGACCGTCGGCCCCGGAATCACACCGGGTCTGCTGACCTTGCAGGGCTGCCTGCAAGCGCTCGCGGGCTATGCGCAGTGTGCGCAATTACCGCCGGTGGGGAATTGCACCCCGCCCTGAGAACGTTGCCACCGTCGTCGGTGGCGGGGAATTATTAGCACAGATTTCAAGCGAACGTATAGGCTGCTAACGATTTTTCCGGGATTAACGACGTTTCATCCGGGAAATCTTGCCAATGGCCAGGGCTCTACCACTAATATCCTGTCAGCTAAATCAGCCAGGGCCTGGTATCCGGGACGTGTATGGCGACGATTTTTTCCTGCTTTCGTCTGCCATTGTCGTTGCAAGCCGTCCAATTGACGGTTTCCATAGCATAAACACACTGCACCCAAGCCTAAGGCCCGATATAATGCGGCCCTTTGCCGTCGTTTCGTCAATTTGACGCAAGCATTTGCCTCAGGCCGCCGTTTCCGTGGAAGAACCTATGAAAAGCGCAGAAATCCGTGAAGCCTTCCTTCGCTTCTTCGAAGAGCAGGGACATACCCGAGTTGCCTCCAGCTCCTTGATTCCGGGCAACGACCCGACCCTGCTGTTCACCAACGCGGGGATGAACCAGTTCAAGGATTGCTTCCTTGGCCAGGAAAAGCGCGCCTACACCCGCGCCACCAGCAGCCAGAAGTGCGTACGCGCCGGTGGCAAGAACAGCGACCTGGAAAATGTCGGCTACACCGCCCGTCACCACACCTTCTTCGAAATGCTGGGTAACTTCAGCTTCGGTGACTACTTCAAGCGCGATGCCATCACCTACGCCTGGACCTTCCTCACCGGCGTGCTGAAGCTGCCCAAGGAAAAGCTCTGGGTCACCGTCTACGCCAGCGATGATGAGGCCTACGACATCTGGACCAAGGAAATCGGCGTCCCGGTCGAGCGCATGGTGCGCATTGGCGACAACAAAGGCGCGCCTTACGCGTCCGACAACTTCTGGACCATGGGCGATACCGGCCCGTGCGGCCCTTGCACCGAGATCTTCTACGACCACGGCCCGGACATCTGGGGCGGCCCACCCGGCTCGCCGGAAGAAGACGGTGACCGTTACATCGAGATCTGGAACAACGTCTTCATGCAGTTCAACCGTACTGCCGATGGCGTACTGCACCCGCTGCCAGCGCCGTCGGTGGACACCGGCATGGGCCTGGAGCGCATCAGTGCGGTCATGCAGCACGTGCACTCGAACTACGAGATCGACCTGTTCCGCAACCTGCTCAACGCTGCCGCCGAGGCCATCGGCTGCAAGAACGAGGAGCAATCCTCGCTCAAGGTCGTGTCCGACCACATCCGCTCCTGCGGCTTCCTGATCGCCGACGGCGTGCTGCCTTCGAACGAAGGCCGTGGCTATGTGCTGCGCCGCATCATTCGTCGTGCCTGCCGTCACGGCAACAAGCTGGGTGCCACCGGCAGCTTCTTCTACAAGATCGTCGCGGCCCTGGTGGCCGAGATGGGCGAGGCCTTCCCGGAGCTCAAGCAACAGCAGGCCAACATCGAGCGCGTGCTCAAGGCTGAAGAAGAGCAGTTCGCCAAGACCCTGGAGCAGGGCCTGAAGATCCTCGAGCAGGACCTGGCCGAACTCAAGGGCACCGTGGTACCGGGCGACGTGGTGTTCAAACTCTACGACACCTACGGCTTCCCGATGGACCTGACCGCCGACATCGCCCGCGAGCGCGAGCTGACCATCGACGAGGCAGGCTTCGAGCGCGAAATGGAAGCGCAGCGTGAGCGCGCCCGTTCCGCCAGCGCCTTCGGCCTGGACTACAACACCCTGGTCAAGGTCGATGTGGCCACCGAGTTCACCGGTTACACCAGCACCGACGGTGAAGCCAGCATCGTTGCTATCTATAAGGACGGCAAAGTCGTCGAGCAACTGAGCGAAGGCGAGCAGGGCGTGGTCATCCTCGACCGCACGCCGTTCTATGCCGAGGCCGGTGGCCAGGTTGGCGACACCGGCTACCTGCAGGCCGGCAACGTGCGCTTCGACGTGCGCGACACCACCAAGACCGGTGGTGCCTACCTGCACCACGGCGTGGTTGCCAGCGGCAACCTGGTGGTCGGTGCCAAGGTGCAGACCCGGGTCGATGCCGATGTCCAGCACGCCACCTCGCTGAACCACTCCGCCACCCACCTGCTGCACGCAGCCCTACGCCAGGTGCTGGGCGATCACGTACAACAGAAAGGCTCGCTGGTCGACAGCCAGCGCCTGCGTTTCGACTTCAGCCACTTCGAGGCGGTCAAGCCGGAGCAGCTCAAGGCCCTGGAAGACATCGTCAACCGCGAAGTGCGCAAGAACTCCGAGGTGCAAACCGAAGAGACCGATATCGACACCGCCAAGCAGAAGGGCGCCATGGCGCTGTTCGGCGAGAAGTACGGCGACAGCGTCCGGGTACTGAGCATGGGCGGCGATTTCTCCGTCGAACTGTGCGGTGGTATCCACGCCAAGCGTACCGGTGATATCGGCCTGCTCAAGATCATCAGCGAAGGTGGCGTAGCCTCCGGCGTGCGCCGTATCGAGGCGGTCACCGGGGCTGCGGCACTGGCCTACCTGAATGCTGCCGAAGAGCAGCTCAAGGAAGCCGCGCAGCTGGTCAAGGGCAGTCGCGACAACCTGATCGACAAGCTGTCGGCTGTGCTGGAGCGCAACCGCCAGCTGGAAAAACAGCTGGAGCAACTGCAGGCCAAGGCGGCCAGCGCTGCGGGTGACGATCTGTCCAATGCGGCGGTCGAGGTCAAGGGCGTCAAGGTCCTGGCTGCACGCCTGGACGGCCAGGATGGCAAGGCGCTGCTGGCGCTGGTCGATCAGCTGAAGAACAAACTCGGCCGCGCAGTGATCCTGCTCGGCAGTGTCCATGAGGAAAAGGTCGTGCTGGTTGCCGGCGTGACCAAGGACCTGACTGGCCAACTCAAAGCCGGTGATTTGATGAAGCAAGCTGCTGCTGCCGTGGGCGGCAAAGGCGGCGGTCGTCCGGACATGGCGCAAGGTGGTGGCGTAGACACCGCCGCGCTGGACAACGCACTGGCCCTGACCGTTCCATTCGTGGAGCAGGGCGTTTAAGGCGCCGACCGGCCCGTCGTCTAGTGGCGGGCCACGGTGTCGTTTGAATGTTTATTGGGTGCCCTTCATGGGCTGAGGCGGCTTTGAAATGGCGTTGATCGTACAGAAATTTGGCGGCACTTCGGTCGGCACGGTCGAGCGAATCGAGCAGGTTGCCGACAAGGTCAAGAAATTCCGCGATGCCGGCGATGACCTGGTGGTTGTACTGTCGGCAATGAGCGGCGAAACCAATCGCCTGATCGACCTGGCCAAGCAGGTGAGCGATCAACCGGTTCCGCGTGAACTGGATGTGATCGTCTCCACCGGCGAGCAGGTGACCATTGCCTTGCTGGCCATGGCGCTGATCAAGCGCGGCGTTCCGGCGGTGTCCTACACCGGTAACCAGGTGCGCATCCTCACCGACAGCGCGCACAACAAGGCGCGCATCCTGCAGATCGATGATCAGCGGATCCGTGGCGACCTGAAGGCTGGCCGCGTGGTCGTGGTCGCAGGTTTCCAGGGTGTCGACGAGCACGGCAACATCACCACCCTCGGTCGCGGTGGCTCCGACACCACGGGCGTGGCCCTGGCGGCGGCGCTCAAGGCTGACGAGTGCCAGATCTACACCGACGTCGATGGTGTCTACACCACCGACCCGCGCGTGGTGTCCCAGGCGCAGCGCCTGGACAAGATCACCTTCGAAGAGATGCTGGAAATGGCCAGCCTCGGTTCCAAGGTCCTGCAGATCCGTGCCGTCGAGTTCGCCGGCAAGTACAACGTTCCGCTGCGCGTGCTGCACAGCTTCCAGGAGGGTCCGGGTACCCTCATTACTATTGATGAAGAGGAATCCATGGAACAGCCGATCATTTCCGGCATCGCCTTCAACCGCGATGAAGCCAAGCTGACCATTCGTGGCGTACCGGATACCCCGGGCGTTGCCTTCAAGATCCTCGGCCCGATCAGTGCCGCGAACATCGAAGTCGACATGATCGTGCAGAACGTTTCGCACGATAACACCACCGACTTCACCTTCACCGTGCACCGCAACGACTACGACAAGGCCCACAAGGTCCTGGACAAGACCGCCGAGGAGCTCAACGCTCGCGAAGTGGTGGGCGATACCAATATCGCCAAGGTCTCGATCGTCGGTGTCGGCATGCGTTCCCACGCAGGCGTGGCCAGCCGCATGTTCGAAGCCCTGGCCAAGGAGAGCATCAACATCCAGATGATCTCCACGTCCGAGATCAAGGTCTCCGTGGTCATCGAAGAGAAGTACCTGGAACTGGCAGTGCGCGCCCTGCACACCGCCTTCGAGCTGGACGCCCCGGCCCGCCAAGGCGAGTAAGGCGTTGTCTCAAGAGGGCGCGGCCATGCCGCGCCCTTCGTGTTTCTGGCGGGTGTGAGAAATCTGCCGTTTTGTGCGCGCTGGTCAATACTTAGGCGTAGGTCGGCAGCCCTTGCGGGTTGCGGGTCGAAGCCCTTTTTTTTGCAGACTGTTAATCCCTGAACTGAATTTCGTTAGGAGAAAGGTATGTTGATTCTGACTCGACGGTGCGCCGAGAGCCTGATCATAGGCGACGGCGAGATCACCGTGACCGTGCTCGGCGTCAAAGGAAACCAGGTGCGAATCGGGGTGAATGCCCCCAAGGAAGTCGCCGTCCACCGCGAGGAAATCTACCTGCGGATCAAGAAAGAGAAGGACGAAGAACCAACCCATTAATTTTTATCGATTTTTTTTCAAAAAAGAGTTTGCAAACGGGGAAGGGTCTGGTTATTATACGCCCCGTGTTGCGGAGAGGTGGCCGAGTGGCCGAAGGCGCTCCCCTGCTAAGGGAGTATACCTCACAAGGGTATCGGGGGTTCGAATCCCCCCTTCTCCGCCATTATTCATGTAGGACGCTGTAATCTGCCTGAATCGCCTAAGTCGTTGAAATTAAACGAAAAAAAGGTTGGCAAAAAGATTTAGCGGCCTATAATGCGCGGTAACAAATGCACTCATAGCTCAGCTGGATAGAGTACTCGGCTACGAACCGAGCGGTCGGAGGTTCGAATCCTCCTGAGTGCACCATACGACGAAGCAGTGTTCATATTGAAAATTGCTTCAGCAGTAACCAGAGGTGATCTGGTCCATCAAGCGCCAACCCTGCACTCATAGCTCAGCTGGATAGAGTACTCGGCTACGAACCGAGCGGTCGGAGGTTCGAATCCTCCTGAGTGCACCATACGACGAAGCAATGTTCATATCGAAGATTGTTTCAGCAGTAACCAGAGGTGACCTGGTCTATCAAGCGCCAACCTGCACTCATAGCTCAGCTGGATAGAGTACTCGGCTACGAACCGAGCGGTCGGAGGTTCGAATCCTCCTGAGTGCACCATACAACAGAAAGCCCGCCTACCAAGGCGGGCTTTTTGCTTTCTGGCGTCTACTGTTTTTCTCACGACCATGTGTTCTTTTGCCTACGGCCGCCGTCGCACTGATGGCTGCACACGTTGTCACAACTATGTCGCGCAAACGATTGTTCTAACCACGATTTTTTCAGCACCCTGACAGCTCAAGCGGTGTATGATTGCGCCCGTCAGCCCCGCCGGGGCTTGTGGAAAACCACCATGGACTTACCCAGTAGTTACTCAATAGCAAGTTTTGCCAATCAAGATCTGACTGATTGATTCTCCCGGCGTGCTCCGCTGCTGGGAGTGGAGTTCGCCTATGACCGAAATCGAAGTAAAAAAGGCTCAAGACAGCCTGCAGGATCGCCTGGCCCAGGTGGTCGAGTTGCTGCAGCGTCAACGCGTGGTAGAAGACCTGACGCACCGTCAGGAAGGTCATCACCATGACCTGGTAGAAAACCTCGTTCACCGCCAGAACCTGGTTGAGCTGCAGCGCAAGCTCGACGACCTGCACTCCGCCGACGTCGCCTACATTCTCGAAGCCTTGCCCCTGGACGATCGACTGACCGTCTGGCAACTGGTCAAGGCCGAGCGCGACGGCGACATCCTCCTGGAAGTATCCGACTCGGTTCGAGAAACCCTGATCGCCGACATGGACGATCACGAGCTGCTCGCCGCCGCCAAGGAAATGGACGCCGACGAACTTGCGGACCTGGCGCCCGAGCTGCCGCGTGACGTCGTCCACGAGCTGATGGAAAGCCTCGATGCCCAGCAGCGCGAGCGTGTACGTTCGGCCCTGAGCTATGACGAGGAGCAGGTCGGCGCGCTGATGGACTTCGAGATGGTCACCATCCGTGAAGACGTCAGCCTGGAAGTGGTCCTGCGTTACCTGCGCCGGCTCAAGGAGCTGCCAGGGCACACCGACAAACTCTTCGTGGTCGACTACGACGGCATGCTCAAGGGCGTCTTGCCGATCAAGCGCCTGCTGGTCAATGACCCGGAGAAGAAAGTCGCCGAGGTCATGGCCGCCGACCCGGTCACCTTCCACCCGGACGAAGATGCCTATGACGCCGCCCAGGCGTTCGAGCGTTACGACCTGATCTCCGCCCCGGTGGTGGACAAGAGCAATCACCTGGTCGGCCGTCTGACCATCGACGAGATGGTCGACCTGATTCGTGAAGAGAGCGAGAGCGAAGTGCTGAGCATGGCCGGTCTGCGCGAGGAAGAAGACATCTTCGCCTCGGTCTGGCGTTCGCTGCGCAACCGCTGGGCGTGGCTGGCGATCAACCTGATCACCGCCTTCGTCGCCTCGCGGGTGATCGGCCTGTTCGAAGGCTCGATCGAGAAGCTGGTGGCCCTGGCGGCGCTGATGCCGATCGTGGCCGGCATTGGTGGCAACTCCGGTAACCAGACCATCACCATGATCGTCCGCGCCATGGCCCTGGACCAGGTGAGCCCTGGCAACACCACGCGCCTGATGCGCAAGGAACTGGCAGTGGGCCTGATCAACGGCCTGATCTGGGGTGGGGTGATCGGCCTGGTGGCCTACCTGCTGTACGACAGCTGGTCGCTTGGGGTGGTAATGACCGGCGCCATGACCCTCAACCTGCTGCTGGCTGCATTGATGGGGGTGCTGATCCCCATGACCCTGGTGCGCCTGGGGCGAGATCCGGCCATGGGTTCCAGCGTGATGATCACGGCGGTCACCGACAGCGGCGGGTTCTTCATCTTCCTTGGGCTTGCGACCATCTTCCTCTTGTAGGGGGCAGAAAATTCGCAGCAACAAAAAAGCCAGCTTACGCTGGCTTTTTCAATTGCGGTTCGGACTCAGGATGCGTCAGCGGCCATCTCGACGTCGTGGGCAATCAGGGCCACCAGGGCGTTTTGCTGGCGGTGGGAAAGCTGGCGGAAGCGTTGCAGCAATTCGCGCTCGTGCAGCGACAGCTCCGGGCTGTCCAGGCGCATGCTCAGCTCATCACCCAGGGCTCCTTCCTGGATCAGGCTCTGCTCCAGGCGGGCAATGATCTCCGAGTTCATGCTGCGATGGTGGTTGCGCGCTACCTCGGCAATGCGCTCACGCATTCCGTCGGGGAGGCGGACGACAAATTTGTCTGCGGTGCGGCTGGAGTAAATAGCCTGTTTCATTGGGCGCATATAATTGACCGGTTTTAGTTCAGGGGAAGCGGTTCTCGAAATTGGCCGCACGATGGAACTACGACCATCAGGGCGACAAAATGTTCAACCCGAATTGTGAATGAGGTGTGAATCATGCCTCATAATCGCCGGTTCCTTGGCGTCAATTCTGTGACAAATAGTGAGCCGGATAAAGGCGTATTGCCAGTACCAATTATCAGAAATGAGCACTGGTTTGAAAAGTTTTCATTTCCTCCACCTGGCGTCCCGTCGGAACCTGTTCACCGGCTACGCTCAATAGGCGCAAAAAAGCCGCGCAAAGCGTCTAAAATGCGCAGGGTTCCCACCTTTGAGAATAGTGGCTATGCAGCATGACGCAAGCGCGACGCAGCGTGCAGCAATGCCTGGGCGCCTGGTCTACCTGATGGGCCCGTCCGGTTCCGGCAAAGACTCGGTGATGGCAGCTGCCCGGACCACGCTTGAGCGCCACCATGTGCTCGTCGTCAGGCGAGTGATCACGCGTTCGGCTGAAGCCAAGGGTGAAGATGCCTTGAGCGTTTCGCCCGAACGTTTCGAGCAGCTGTGTGCAGAAGGTGCCTTCGCCCTGCATTGGCAGGCCAACGACCTGTCCTATGGCATCCCGGTTGAGATCGATGACGCGTTGCGGCAGGGGCGCACGGTGCTGGTCAATGGCTCTCGCGCCCACCTGGCCCAGGCCCGGCAACGCTATCCGGACCTGTTGGCCATCCTGTTGACGGTCGAGCCGCAGGTATTGCGCCAGCGCTTGCTGTCCCGGGGGCGGGAGCCATTGGAGGCTATCGAGCGCCGGCTGGCCCGTAGCCGGGAGTTGTCGCAGCAGGCCCCCGGCGTTCACCTGCTGGACAACTCGGCCCGACTCATTGATGCCGTCGAGCGATTGCTGACGTTGTTGCGCGAACAGGGGGCGCTTGGTACGACTGAGTCGCACCAGGCCAGCTGATTCATGCGTGTTGAATCAATGGATTGCCTGATTGTGTCGAGGGTCGCGCCCTGTATGCTGCAAGGGTGGGGCGGTGCCCGACTGCAGTGCGCACGATCCATGACGCACGCTCGGAAAAAACCACCGGCAAAAACCCCCATGGATGACATGACAAATGTCGACATGCTGGTTAACATGCACGCCGTCCCCGCCGTGTAACGCCCGTTACCGGCCCTCAGTGTCTCAGTAGCTCAATTGGATAGAGCATCCCCCTCCTAAGGGGAAGGTTGGCAGTTCGAACCTGCCCTGGGACACCATCTATTTCAAGCCTCTCAAGACTTTTCCCTGACCGATCGCTTTGGTCATGACCGACACAGATCGACCCAAGGCAGACGCTCGTCATGGATTAGCCGGGCTGGGCCGCCAGGCTATTGCTGATGTTGCGCCCCAGCACAAGCACCGTCATAAACCCACAGCCCACCAAGGCCGTGGCCAGACTCAACAGCACCGAGCTGCCCAGCTGGTCGACGATCCGCCCGCCGAAGAACGAGCCCAACGCAATGATCACTTGGAACAGGGCGACGAACAGCGGCATGCCGCGTTCGACATCCTTGGGCGCTACAACAAACATCCAGATGCTGGCGCAGGCCGGGAAGGCGCCGAACGCGAAGCCCCAAAGCGCGATCAGCATCGCAGCGCCGGTCATGCCGGTGGCGAAGGAGGGGAATAGCGCAGTGCTGATGCCGATCATGAGGGCGACAAGCAACAGCGTGTGACGCACGCTTCGGTTCGCGGCGAAGCCGGCGAAAATATTCCCGATGACCCCGGACACGCCATAGAGCAGCAGTAGTGAGCCAATCGTCGCACCATCGAAACCGGCACTTTGTTTGAAGAAAGGGGCGACATAGGTGTACGCAGCAAAGTGCGCCAGGCCAATCAGCAAGACGGCGATCAAGCCGACCCGGGCCTGTGGATTGATGAACAGTGCCGGCAGGTCACTGATGCTGATGGCCTTGTCCGGGTTGAGCCGCGGTAGCAGGAGAATCTGCGCGAGCAGCACGGGTACGCCCAGCAGCGCGGTTACCAGGAAGGTCATGCGCCAGCCCAGCAGGCCGCTCAGCCAGGTGCCTACAGGTACGCCTAGCACGGTGGCCAAGGTCACACCGACCATGATGATCGATGTGGCCTGGGCTACGCCCACACCCTTGGGCGCCAGGCGGCCACTCAGCGCAATGGCGGTAGCCCAGAAGCCGCCGATACTGATGCCCAGCAGTATGCGGCCGAACAGCAGCAGACTGAAGTCGCTGGCGTAGGCCACGACCAGGTTGGCGATGATCATGATCAGCGTCAGGACGATCAGCAGGTAACGACGATCCAGGGCGCCAATACCCACCGACAGCAAGGGGGCGGCGAGGGCGGCCATGATGCCGGGCAAGGTGACCATCAGGCCGGCGTGACCTGCACTGATGCCGAGGTCGCCGGCGACATCATTGAGTACGCCCACCGGGAGAAATTCGCTGGTCACCAGGGCGAAGGCACCCACGGCGACGGAGAGAATCGCCAGCCACTGCTGCTTGACGCTTTGTTCACTATGTTTCGGGGGGGTGTGAAGGGCCTGACTGGCGCTTGGCATGGTGTTGGTTCCAAGAGGGATGACGCCTGAAACAGGCGGGGACGCGGGGGCGAAATCGGGAGTGATTATAAAAGTCGGTTTTGGCAGCCAGGCAGGCGGTCGTTTCGATAGTAATCATCACCGAGATCGATAAGACGGCCCAGGCAGCAATCTGACCACTGGCGCCCAGGATCAATCCGTTGGTCATTGGGATGACGCCTTGTATACGCAGAAACTGCGTCACTGACGCACGCGTACATTCAAGTTGGAACATCGGTGCAGGTTGAGGTGCCTGCTGCTCACCTCAACGTGTCACCTTATATCGCAGCCGTTGTCAGAGGCTTTCCTGGTAGAAGGGAATCAACTTGGCCAGTGCCTGGCCCACCGGTTCGGGCTTGTCGTACAGGTCGTAGTGCGACCAGCCCTCGATGACCACCAACTCCTTTTTCTTGGACGCGGCACGACCGATGATTTCGCAGCCATCGCGGTAGGCACCGAACGCCCCCACCTGGTCACCCACCACCACCATCAGCGGTTGAGTCAGGAGGGTTTCGCACAGGTGGAAGGCATCCCAGCCGATGGCCACAGCCTGGTGCGAGTACAGCGCACGATTCAGACCATTGGGCGCGCGACCGCGATCAGAGCGGTAGTATTCGGTGGCACCAAGCACGTCAACTTCCTTGATGCCCGCTTCGTGGGCGGCTTCGGGCGACGGGGGCAGCAGGTCATCGACACGCAGGGCTTCGCCGCGAGCCTCTGCCGTGCGCTGCTTGGCCATGGCCTCCAGCGCGCCGATAGGGTCGAAGCCGCTGAAGCCCTCACGCATCAGGCGGCCATAGTTGGCGCCCGTGATCGTGCCCACGGCCTTGATGCGGCGCTCGGTCATTGCTGCGTTGATGGCGTAGCCGCCACCGCCGCAAATGCCCAGCACGCCGATGCGCTCTTCATCCACATAGGGCTGTGTGACCAGAAAATCGCAGACTACGCGAAAGTCCTCGACGCGAAGCGTGGGATCTTCGGTAAAGCGCGGCTCACCGCCGCTGGCACCCTGAAAGCTGGCGTCGAAGGCGATAACGACAAAGCCTGCTTTGGCCAAGGCTTGGCCGTAGACGTTGCCCGAGGTTTGTTCCTTGCAACTGCCGATTGGGTGAGCGCTGATGATGGCCGGGTACTTCTTCCTTTCGTCGAAGTCCGGTGGGAAGTACAGGTCTGCGGCGATGTCCCAGTAGGTGTGCTTGATGTTGATGCTTTTCATGGCGCGCTCCGTTAGAGGGTTGGAATCGATGGCCGCAGCATGTGGGATGACAGGTTGCCTAGCCGACAAGTGAACTGTAGGCCCAGGATTGGTTTTGTCATAGGCATCAATCAGGACTACAGTTGTATTTAAAAATTTACAATTAGGTGCGCATGGATCCTTCGCTCTTACCGTCCCTCGCCTGGTTTGCCCACGTCGCCCACCATGGCAGCTTTACCAAAGCCGCAGCTGAGATGGGGGTGTCACGTGCCAATCTTTCTCAAAACGTAAAGGCGCTGGAGCGCCGTCTGAACGTCAAGCTGCTGTACCGCACCACGCGAGATATGTCGCTGACTGAAGCAGGGCAGCGGCTCTACGATGTGTGGTATCCCGCGCTGGTTTCCGTGGAGCGAGCCGTGCGTGACATGCATGACACGCGTAATGATCCCGCCGGAGTGGTTCGCATAAACACCTCCCGCGTTGCAGCCAAGACCTTGATCGAGCCGCATATAGAGGAGTTCTGTACGCGCTATCCTCGGCTTCATCTGGAGCTGGTCACGAATGATGCGCTGGCTAATATCGTGGCCGAGGGTTGTGATGCGGGCATTCGCGTGGGCGAGAGCTTGGCCGAGCATATGGTGGCGGTGCCCATCACACCGCCCTTGTCGATGGCGGTGGTGGGGACACCGGCCTATTTCAAACGCCATGGGCAGCCGGTTACACCTGCTGACCTCGGGCAACACCACTGCCTGCGGTTCCGCATGCCAGGCGGCGCGATTCTGCCCTGGGAGTTCGCGTCGCCAGAGGATGGGCATGTCTTCACCGTGGAGCCCAGCGGGGGCCTCACCACCAACGACGATGACAGCATGATTCGCTGCGCTTTGCAGAACGTCGGGCTGGTGCAGCACATCGATATCGCTGTGCGAGCGCAACTGGAATCAGGCGCACTGGTCAGAGTATTGGAGCCTTGGTGCAAGCCCTTCGCAGGTTTCTACATCTATGCGCCGACGCGTGCTCAGATGCCTGCCAAGGTACGGGCGCTGATCGATTTTCTGGTGGAAAAACGTGAGGTGATGTTCACCCTGAATGGGTAGGCAGGCCACAGGAAAGGGTAAGGTTGAGCAGTTCGAACCGGCCCCAGGACACCATTTCCCCATCCGTCATCCAGACGGCTCATGCTGTCGTTGAATTAGCAGACATCCGGTCGCCTGCAAAACCTTGACGCTTTCCTGGCGGTGTCTTTAATTCACTATAGAAAGCCCTGAATAGTAACCAGTTTTCCCGAGTCGCAGTCCGGGTGGTATCCCCGTGCGTGTGCACTTGTTCTCGGGAGAGCTGCCATGCCAAACAGTGCTGATGTGTTGTGGTTCAAGACGCAATTCCAGGCATCGATCGAACCTCGGCTCGTAGGTTTGCCGTTCACCGTTGATTTCATCACTGCCATTGCCTGCCAGGAAACCGGGCATGTCTGGTCGGTCCTTCGCTCCAAGCGGATGACAACCAAGCAGGTCCTGGCCCTGTGCGTGGGCGATACGCTGGACGCTGACAAAGGCCGCTCGGCATTCCCAAAGACCAAGTCCGACCTGCTGGCGGTGCCTGGAGGTGCACAGATGTTCGATCTGGCCCACCAGGCTCTGGTCGACATGGCCGTGCACATTCCCGGGTTCGCGGCGGTAGCCAAGAAGCCGAACAAGTTCTGCCATGGCTTCGGTCTGTTCCAACGCGATTTGCAGTTCTTCAAGACCGATCCGGATTACTTCCTGCAAAGGCGCTATGAGCACTTCGATGACACCTTGGACATGTGCCTGGGCGAGCTCAAGCGTGGCCTGAAGAAGCTGGGGTTTCAGGGGCGCTCGGAGCTGACGACCCTTGAGCTGTGTGCTGTTGCCATCGCCTACAACACAGGCGGCTTCAACCCGAAGAAAGGTCTGCAGCAGGGCCATTTCGACGGCAAGCAGTTCTACGGCCAGAAGATCTTCGACTTCATCCAGCTTGCCCAGACGGTGGCCTTGCCGGGCAATGCGCCGCAGCTTGCAGCACCAGCCATGGGGCTTGCCATGATGCCGGCGCCAAGCCCGGTGGTGGCGCTTGGTGACTTCTTCAGGGTGGACACTCGTGAGGGCATGCTTCGGGTGCGAAGCGAACCGAAGATCAGCGATCCGGAACAGGCGAATGTCATCGGTCACTTGCCCGATGGGCACCCGGTGCGGGCGGTCACGAAAAAAGCCG
This sequence comes from Pseudomonas sp. NPDC090755, assembly GCF_044769005.1. Lineage (NCBI taxonomy): Bacteria > Pseudomonadati > Pseudomonadota > Gammaproteobacteria > Pseudomonadales > Pseudomonadaceae > Pseudomonas > Pseudomonas sp. NPDC090755. The sequence continues at coordinate 181,616 of NZ_JBIVXC010000010.1, forward strand.
AGGGCGGTTTCCGCGAAGTGGAAACCTCCCTGGCCGGTGCGCTGTTGCATGGTTTCGTGTCGCAGAAGTTTCTGGTGGCGGCGTCCGATGTCGCCGACATTCCGGTTGTCGCGCCCGCCGATTCGCTGCCGGGCAGTGGCGTGGTGGCCGTGTCGATGCCGAGAAAGCCCGGCCGGATAACCCGGCGCACGGATCCGGCCGGTGCGCATTCGCTGAACGAGTCGGGCCAGCCGACGCGACAAGGTGCCTCGCCGGACGAGCTGCGTGTGGAGCTTGCGGCCATTATCAAATGGCTGGCGGTGGATAACCCGGCGCACAAACGTTATCAACCGCGCGACGGCCTGACGTTCTGCAACATCTATTGTCACGACTATTGCCACCTGGCCGGTGCTTACCTGCCACGGGTGTGGTGGACGTCCAAGGCTGCCATAGCGCTGGCCAAGGGGCAGACGGTCGAGCCCCTGATCGGCGAAACGATCTTCGAGGTGCGCGCCAATGACCTGTTCCGCTGGTTGCGTGAGTTCGGGCCTGATTTCGGATGGCGCCAGACCGGGACCTTGAGCAAGCTTCAGCAAGCCGCCAACCAGGGCGGTATCGGCTTGATCGTGGCGCGGCGCAAGGAAGACGGCAAGTCCGGGCATATTGTCGCGGTGGTTCCCGAAACACCCGAGTTCAGCGCCAGGCGCGATGCGGCGGGCGAAGTGACGTCACCCCTGCAGAGCCAGGCGGGCGCCAGCAACTTTCGCTATGGCAACGGCAAGCCCAACTGGTGGAACGGCGAGCAGTTTGCCGAAAGTGCGTTCTGGGTGCATGCCTGAAACCCTTGAGGCTGCCAGGCAGCCTCAGGTTTTACCGGGGCATGGGGGGATCAGGCCGGCAGGGCGTCTTTGTGCCGGTCTTCAGTCGTGGTTCGTGCGGCCCCTTCTACCGCTGCCAGGGGCGCTGGCGAGGACTGCATCTGCGTGTTGAGCGCAGCGAGCGATTCCATTTCGGTTTGCTGCTTCATCTGCTCGGCGATCTTCAGCTCGATCTTTTCCTGTTCTTCAGGTGGCAGGTTCTCGAACTCTTCCACGCTCATGCCCAGTTCGGCGAGCAGCTTGGCCTTGATCTTCTCGGCAGGCGACAGCGCCATGTAGTCGCGAAACTCCTGGGCAGCGCCTGAACCGGCAACCGACGATTTACCGACAGCAGTCGTTTCGCCCAGGGCATGGTCCGGGTTCTGCAGCAGCACCTTGAGCTTGGCGAAGGCTTCTTCGCGAGCGTCATCGGCATTCTGCTGGGCGGTGTTGCCGCGGCTCTGCTGCTGTGCGGCCGCGCCACTGGTGGCGGTCAGTGGGTGAAACTGCGTTTGCTGCTCGGCGCTCGCTTCGGCGATACCGCGCAGGGGATAGTTGGCCAACTGTTGCCAGCCAGCGCCATTGATAATGTTCACTGGATCTCGCTCCTTGATGGGCTGCAGGATTGCGAGGGTGCGAGGGGCAAAAGCTATGCCAGCTGGCCAATGGCTACGCAGGCTCTAGTATGTAAAGGGTTGCGGGGCTGTGCGGCATTCATCGCCCCGGAACCTTGTTGCCGAGCAGGGGAAAACCTTTGCCGTCGGCGGCAAGCCATTCATCCGCACGGACAAGGAGAGCGTCCATGAGTGCGATTTCGAAGGTTCCATTCCTCACCCTCGAGCACGACCAGTTGCAGACCTTGCTCGATCTGATCAGCGACGGTATCTGGGACTGGAATGCCAACACCGGCTACGTCTACCGCAACCCTGGCTGGTACCGGATGCTCGGGTATGCCAGCCACTCCCTGGACAACTCGGTGCTCACCTGGGAAAACATCATTCACCCGGAGGACTACCCGCGGGTGATGGCGCATTTCGAGGCCTATATCCATTCGCAGTCCGACCAGTATCGGGTGGAATACCGCTGCCGCTGCCAGGATGGCAGTTACCTGTGGATCGAAGACCGCGGCCACATCCTCGCGCGCAATCCGGATGGCACGGTCGCGCGCATGCTCGGTGCCCATCGCAACATCGATGCCAGCAAGCGCCTGGTGGATCAATTGACGCAGCAGAAGCGGTCGTTGGAATCGCTGGTGGGCGAACGTACCTGCGAATTGTCCTGGGTCAATCAGCAACTGCAGCGCCAGCTCGACGAGAATCGCGACCTGGCCGAGCGCGATGCCCTGACCCAAGTCGCCAACCGCTATCGCCTGGAAAAGGTACTGCAACTGGAGTGCGAGCGTGCGCAACGTTTTCGTCACGCGCTGGCGTTGCTGGTCATGGATGTCGATGACTTCAAGCCGATCAATGAACGCTACGGTCATGCCCGTGGCGATGCGGCCTTGGTCGAGGTAGCGCAGCGGATCAAGGGTTGCCTGTCCGAGGCGCACCTGCTGGCGCGTTGGGGGGGAGACGAGTTCGTCGTGGTCATGCCCCACGAGCAGCTGACCCGGGCGCGCGCCCTGGCCGAGCGGATTATCCAGGCGCTGGAACAGGCATCACCGGTCGGCGACAGCCGATTGACCTTGAGTTTCGGGTTGGTGCAATGGCAGGACGGGGAAGGGCAGGCAGCATTGCTGAGCCGGGCTGAGCAGGCGTTGTACCGGGCCAAGCAGGCCGGCAAGGCGGTGATCAGCGAGTAAAAAGGACCCGCTGCGCAGTGCAGCGGGTCAAATCGGCCTTGGCCGCTTCAGTGTCTACAGGTGCAGGGCATGGCCCAGGGCGCGCAGTGCCGCTTCCTGGACCGCCTCGCCGAGGGTCGGGTGCGCGTGGATGGTGCCGGCCACATCTTCCAGGCGCGCACCCATTTCCAGGGATTGGGCGAACGCCGTCGACAGCTCCGAAACACCGACGCCAACCGCTTGCCAACCGAGGATCAGGTGGTTGTCGCGACGGGCGACCACGCGCACGAATCCGCTTTTCGATTCCAGGGTCATGGCCCGGCCGTTGGCGGCGAAGGGGAACTGCGAGACGATGCAGTCCAGGCCTTGCTCGGCGACGTTCTCCGGGGTCTTGCCGACCACCACCAGTTCCGGATCGGTGAAGCACACCGCAGCGATGGCATTGGGTTCGAAACGGCGGGTCTTGCCGGCGATGATTTCCGCAACCATCTCACCCTGGGCCATGGCCCGGTGGGCGAGCATCGGTTCACCGCTGAGGTCACCAATGGCCCAGACGTTGCGCATGCTGGTCTGGCAACGCTCGTCGATGGCCACGACCGAACCGTTCATCTTCAAGGCCAGGCTTTCCAGGTTGAAGCCCTGGGTGCGTGGCTTGCGTCCGACCGCCACCAGCACCTGGTCGGTGTCCAGTTGCAGCAGTTCGCCGTTCGGGTCACGCACCTGCAGGCGCTGGCTGGCGGCATCGAAGCCTTCGACGCTGTGCTTGAGGTACAGTGTGATCCCAAGCTTCTTGATCGACTCGGCCACCGGTGCGGTCAGTTCGCTGTCATAGGTCGGCAGGATGCGCTCGCGCGCTTCGACCACACTGACCTCGACGCCGAGCTTGCGGTAGGCAATGCCCAGCTCCAGGCCGATGTAGCCGCCGCCTACCACCGTCAGGTGCTTGGGCAGGCTTTTCGGCGCCAGGGCCTCGGTGGAGGAAATCACCGCGCCGCCCAGCGGCAGCATCGGCAATTCGACGCTGCTGGAGCCGGTGGCCAGCAGCAGGTGTTCACACTGGATGCGCTGGCCGTCGACTTCGACGTTCTTGCCGTCGAGGATCTTCGCCCAGCCATGGATCACCTTGACCCCGTGCTTTTTCAGCAGGGCGGCGACGCCACTGGTCAGGCGATCGACGATGCCGTCCTTCCAGGCCACGCTCTGGCCGATGTCCAGGGTCGGTGGCGAAACCTTGATGCCCAGGCTCGACTGCTGGCTGTGCTGCTGGGTCTGGTGGAACTGCTCGGCCACGTGGATCAGTGCCTTGGACGGAATGCAGCCGATGTTCAGGCAGGTGCCGCCCAGGGCCTGGCCTTCGACCAGCACGGTGGGAATGCCCAGCTGGCCGGCGCGAATGGCCGCGACATAGCCGCCAGGACCGCCACCGATGATCAGCAGGGTGGTGTTTTGGGTCTGTTGCATGGTCACTCCACAAACAGGCTGGCGGGTTGTTCGAGCAGGCCGCGGATGGCCTGGATGAAGAGTGCGGCGTCCATACCGTCGACCACCCGGTGATCGAAGGACGAGGACAGGTTCATCATCTTGCGGATGACGATCTGGCCGTTGATCACCATCGGCCGTTCGACCATGCGGTTGACCCCGACGATGGCCACTTCCGGCGTGTTGACCACCGGCGTCGAGACGATTCCGCCCAGGGCACCCAGGCTGGTCAGGGTGATGGTCGAACCCGACAGTTCTTCACGGCTGGCCTTGTTGCCACGGGCGGCGTTGGCCAGGCGCACGATCTCACCGGCGTTGCTCCACAGGCTGCCGGCCTCGGCGTGACGCAGTACCGGCACCATCAGGCCGTTGTCGCCCTGGGTGGCGATGCCCACATGCACCGCGCCATGGCGGGTGATGACCTGGGCTTCGTCGTCGTAGGTGGCGTTGATCTGTGGGAACTCGCGCAGGGCCACGACCATGGCGCGGACCAGGAACGGCAGCAGGGTCAGCTTGCCGCGGCTGTCGCCCCACTTCTTGTTCAGGTGCAGGCGCAGCTCTTCCAAAGCGGTGACGTCGATCTCTTCGACATAGCTGAAGTGCGCGACGCGACGCTTGGCGTCCTGCATGCGCTGGGCGATCTTGCGGCGCAGGCCGATCACCGGGATCTGCTCGCTATCGCTGCGCTTGGCATAGCCGCCCGGGCTTTGCGTGGCGCGGGTCGGCTGGGTCAGGAAGGCATCCAGGTCTTCATGCAGGATGCGTCCGGCCGGGCCGCTGCCGTGCACGTAGCGCAGTTCGATACCGGCATCCAGGGCACGCTTGCGCACGGCCGGGGAGGCCAGTGGGCGCTCGTTGGCTTCGCGTGGGACGATCGGAGCGCAGACCTGTGCGCTGGCGGGCGCAGCGGCAGCCACCGGCGCCGGTTTTTCAACCTGTGGTTCCGGCTTGCTGGCTGGAGTCTGGACCGGAGAGGCAGCGGCAGCAACAGGGGCTGCTGCGCCTTCCTGATGGTTACCCGCGCCTTCGACTTCGATGCGGATCAGTTCGCTGCCCACCGCCATGACTTCACCCGGCTGGCCGCCCAGGGCCAGGACCTTGCCGCTGACCGGCGAAGGGATTTCCACCGTGGCCTTGTCGGTCATGACATCGGCCACGACCTGGTCTTCGGTGACGGTATCGCCGACTTTGACGAACCATTCCACCAGTTCAACTTGTGCGATGCCTTCACCGATATCCGGCATCTTGATGACGTGCGTGCCCATTCAGACCTCCATGACCCGTTTCAATGCCGCGCCCACTCGCGAGGGGCCGGGGAAATACGCCCATTCCTGCGCGTGCGGGTAGGGGGTGTCCCAGCCGGTGACGCGCTCGATCGGGGCTTCGAGGTGATGGAAGCAATGTTCCTGGACCAGCGAGATCAGCTCGGCGCCAAATCCGCAGGTGCGGGTGGCCTCGTGGACCACCACGCAACGACCGGTCTTTTTCACCGAGGCGACGATGGTTTCCAGGTCCAGCGGCCACAGGCTGCGCAGGTCGATGACTTCGGCATCGACGCCGGTTTCCTCGGCGGCCACCTGGGACACGTACACGGTGGTGCCGTAGGTCAGCACGGTCACATCATTACCAGGGCGGGTGATGGCGGCCTTGTCCAGCGGCACGGTGTAGTAGCCATCGGGCACGGCGCTGGCCGGGTGCTTCGACCAGGGGGTCACCGGACGGTCGTGGTGGCCATCGAACGGGCCGTTGTACAGGCGCTTGGGCTCCAGGAAGATCACCGGGTCGTCATTCTCGATCGAGGCGATCAGCAGGCCCTTGGCGTCATAGGGGTTGGACGGCATCACCGTGCGCAGGCCGCAGACCTGGGTGAACATCGCCTCGGGGCTCTGGCTGTGGGTCTGGCCACCGTAGATGCCGCCACCGCAAGGCATGCGCAGCGTCAGCGGGGCGACGAACTCGCCGGCCGAGCGATAACGCAGGCGGGCCATTTCCGAAACGATCTGGTCGGAGGCCGGGTAGAAGTAGTCGGCGAACTGGATTTCGACCACCGGGCGCAGGCCGTAGGCGCCCATGCCCACGGCGGTGCCGACGATGCCGCTCTCGGAGATCGGTGCGTCGAAGACCCGCGATTTGCCGTACTTGGTCTGCAGGCCTTCGGTGCAACGGAACACGCCGCCGAAGTAGCCGACGTCCTGGCCGTAGACGACCACGTTGTCATCGCGCTCTAGCATGATGTCCATGGCCGAGCGCAGGGCCTGGATCATGGTCATGGTGGTAGTCGCCATGGCGGTTTCCAACTGGATGGTGGTGTTGTGATCGTTCATGTCAGATCCCCAGTTCCTGGCGCTGCCGGCGCAGGTGCTCCGGCATCTCCTTGTAGACGTCCTCGAACATGGAGGCCGGGCTCGGCATCTGGCCACCGGCCAGGGTGCCGTACTGCTCGGCTTCTTTCTGCGCCTTGATGATCTCGGCCTCGAGTTCGGCGGTGACCGCCTGGTGCTCTTCCTCGGACCAGTGGCCGATGGCGATCAGGTGCTGTTTGAGGCGGGCGATCGGATCGCCCAGGGGGAAGTGGCTCCAGTCGTCGGCCGGGCGGTACTTGGACGGATCGTCCGAAGTCGAGTGCGGGCCGGCACGGTAGGTGACCCATTCGATCAGGCTTGGGCCCAGGCCGCGACGGGCGCGTTCGGCGGCCCAGCGGGAGGCGGCGTAGACGGCGATGAAGTCGTTGCCGTCGACCCGCAGCGAAGCGATGCCGCAGCCCACGCCACGGCCGGCGAAGGTGGTCGATTCACCGCCGGCGATGGCCTGGAAGGTGGAGATCGCCCACTGGTTGTTGACCACGTTGAGGATCACCGGCGCGCGGTAGACGTGGGCGAAGGTCAGGGCGGTGTGGAAGTCGGATTCGGCCGTGGCGCCGTCGCCGATCCAGGCCGAGGCGATCTTGGTATCGCCCTTGATGGCCGAGGCCATGGCCCAGCCGACGGCCTGGACGAACTGGGTCGCCAGGTTGCCGCTGATGGTGAAGAAGCCGGCTTCGCGCACCGAGTACATGATCGGCAACTGACGGCCCTTGAGCGGATCGCGCTCGTTGGACAGCAACTGGCAGATCATCTCCACCAGCGACACATTGCGGGCCATGAGGATGCTTTGCTGGCGGTAGGTGGGGAAGCACATGTCGGTGCGGTTCAGGGCCATGGCCTGACCTGCGCCGATGGCTTCCTCTCCCAGGCTCTGCATGTAGAAGGACATCTTCTTCTGCCGCTGGGCGACCACCATGCGGCTGTCGAACAGCCGGGTCTTGAGCATGGTGCGCATGCCTTCGCGCAGGATCTCGGGGCTGATGTCCTCGGCCCAGGGGCCCAAGGCATTGCCTTTATCGTCCAGCACCCGGATCAGGCTATAGGAGATATCGGCGGTATCAGCGGCTTCTACATCGACGGGAGGTTTACGGACCTGACCGGCATCGTTCAGACGCAGGTAGGAAAAATCAGTCTGGCAGCCTGGCCGGCCGGTAGGCTCGGGCACATGCAGACGCAGGGGGGCGTACTCGTTCATGCTTTTTTACGCTCGCTCTGTCTTGTGTTTTTGTTGAGCTTTGAAGCGGTCGCTACTCAAACCCCGGCTTGTGACCAGGGAGTCAGTCTTGCCCTACATGATATTCCGGCGCCTGAAGAATATTTTTCTCAAGTTCATTGCCTTTGCGCGGGCTTGCGGATAAACATTCCTTATAAAGACAAAAAACAGGTGAAATTCTCTCATGCGTAAACTGGATCGCACCGATATCGGCATTCTCAACAGCCTTCAGGAAAATGCCCGGATCACCAATGCCGAGCTGGCGCGCTCGGTCAACCTGTCGCCCACCCCCTGCTTCAACCGGGTCAAGGCCATGGAGGAACTGGGCGTGATTCGCCAGCAGGTGACCTTGCTGGCGCCGGAGGTGTTGGGGCTGGACGTCAATGTGTTCATTCATGTCAGTCTCGAGAAACAGGTGGAGCAGTCGTTGCACCGTTTCGAGGAAGAGATCGCCGAACGCCCGGAGGTCATGGAGTGCTACTTGATGACCGGCGACCCGGACTACCTGCTGCGGGTGTTGCTGCCGAGCATCCAGGCACTGGAGCGTTTTCTCGACTACCTGACCCGCTTGCCCGGGGTGGCCAACATCCGCTCCAGCTTTGCCCTCAAGCAGGTGCGCTACAAGACCGCGTTGCCGTTGCCGGCCAATGGCCTGACCTTGCCGGGGTGACGTTGTCGAAAATAACGATCAAACCCGGGTCGAGGTGCTTGAAATTCCGAACGCCCGGTGCCTATGTTGTAGCTGTCGCCGTACACGGCATGCGAAAACAACAAGGATAGCGTCATGACGACCAGTGGCCAGTGCTCCCTCGCCGAACGATTGAATGGCATCGATGAAGTCGAGTGCGTCACGCCCGACCTCAACGGCATACCGCGCGGCAAGGTCATGACCGCTGCGGGCTTTCTCGAAGGCCGGCGCTTGCAGATGGCCCGTGGAGTGCTGTTGCAGTGCATCATGGGCGGCTACCCGCCCGCCCGTTTCTATGGCAGCGATGATGGCGACCTGGCCCTGGTGGCCGACGCCCAGCAGATCCACCGCCTGCCCTGGAGCGACGAGCCTCGCGCCCTGGCGATTTGTGATGCGGTCGAATTGAATGGAGACAGTTCAGGCCTGTCGACCCGTGGCCTGCTCAAGGCGGTGATCGCCCGTTATGCCGCCCGTGGTCTGGCACCGGTAGTGGCCACTGAGCTGGAGTTTTTCGTCTTCGCCCCCAACAGCGACCCGACCCAGCCGTTCCTGCCACCTGTAGGCAAGGACGGCCGCCGTGAAGAGGGGTACTCGGCGTTCAGCGTCAGCTCCAACAACGGCCTGCGTCCTTTCTTCACCGAGGTGTATCGCTGCATGGCGGCCCTGGGGTTGCCCCGCGATACCTTCATGCACGAGATGGGTGTCAGCCAGTTCGAGATCAACCTGCTGCATGGCGACCCGCTGCTGCTGGCCGACCAGACCCTGCTGTTCAAGCACCTGCTCAAGGAAGTCGCCCTCAAGCACGGCCTGACCGTGGTGTGCATGGCCAAGCCGCTGGCGCATACGCCGGGCAGTTCCATGCACATCCATCAAAGCGTGGTGGAGATCGACAGCGGGCGTAATGTGTTCAGCGATGCCGCCGGCAAGCCGACCGCAACCTTCCACCATTTCATCGGTGGTCTGCAGGCGTGCATGGCCGACTTCACCGCGCTGTTCGCCCCCAACGTCAACTCCTACCAACGCCTGTGCCATCCCTACGCCTCGCCCAACAACGCCTGCTGGTCCGAAGACAACCGCGCCGCCGGCCTGCGTATTCCGGCAAGCGCTGCGGTGGCGCGGCGGGTGGAAAACCGTCTGCCAGGTGCCGACACCAACCCTTACCTGGCCATTGCCGCCAGCCTTGCCGCAGGCCTGTACGGTATCGAACAGCAACTGCAACCGACGCCGGCGATCCAGGGTGAATTCGAGGTGCCGGATCATTTGAGCCTGCCCTGTACCTTGCATGCCGCGCTCGAGCGTCTGAAACGCAGCGAACTTGCACGGGAGTTGTTCGGCAAGGAATTCATCGATGGCTACATCGCCACCAAGACCCTGGAGCTGAGCAGCTTCTTCGATGAAATCACCCCGTGGGAGCGCCGTGTGCTGGCAGCGCAGGCCTAGCCTTTTTTTACGCCCCAGGTCTGCAGCAGCGCTAATTTCACTTATGCTTTCAAGCAGTTTTTCCACCTGCTCAAGGAGCCCTACGGGACGCTGATGCGACAGATCTGGAAGTCTTTTCGCGCGCTGTATTTCGCTGCGCTGATGATGTTGATCGGCTCCGGCTTGTTGAGTACCTACCTGGCCCTGCGCCTGGCTGCCGATCATGTCGATAGCCTTTGGGTCGGTGCACTGATGGCGGCCAACTACTTCGGTCTGGCCCTGGGCGGCAAGATCGGCCACCGGCTGATTGCCCGGGTCGGGCACATCCGTGCCTATGCCGCCTGTGCCGGGATCGTCGGCGCGGCGGTGCTCGGGCACGGGATGGTCAGTTGGTTGCCGGCCTGGCTGGTGCTGCGGGTGATCGTCGGCCTGGGGATGATGTGCCAGTACATGGTCATCGAGAGCTGGCTCAACGAGCAGGCCGATGCCAAGCAGCGGGGCGCCGTGTTCAGCGGCTACATGATCGCGTCCTACCTGGGCCTGGTGCTCGGCCAGCTGATCCTGGTCGCCCATCCGCAGCTCGGACCGGAACTTCTGATGCTGGTCGCCATGTGCTTTGCCCTGTGCCTGGTGCCGGTGGCGCTGACCCGGCGCATTCACCCGGCGGCATTGCGTCCGGCGCCGCTGGATCCGCGCTTCTTCATCAAGCGGGTGCCACAGTCGCTCAGTACCGTGCTGGGCTCGGGGCTGATTGTTGGCTCCTTCTATGGCCTGGCTCCCCTGTACGCGGCCAAGCAGGGGCTGAGTACCGAACAGGTCGGTCTGTTCATGGGCTGCTGCATCTTCGCCGGCCTGCTGGTGCAGTGGCCGCTGGGCTGGTTGTCGGACCGCTACGACCGCGCGGTGCTGATCCGTAGCGTGGCCATCGGCCTGGCAATTGTCGCCTTGCCCTTGGCGATCATGCCAGTGGTGCCGCTGGTGGTGTTGTTTGCCGCCGGGTTCGCCGTGTCGTTGCTGCAGTTCTGCCTGTATCCGCTGGCGGTGGCCTTTTCCAACGACCATGTCGAGAGCGAGCGGCGGGTGTCACTCACCGCCATGCTGCTGGTGACCTACGGTGTCGGCGCCAGTATCGGGCCGCTGGTGGCGGGGGTGCTGATGAAGGTACTGGGCACCCAGATGCTCTACGCCTTCTGCGCGTTCTTCGCCCTGGTGCTGGTGTGGAGGATTCGTCCGAAAGCAGTGACCGGCCTGCACCAGGTCGACGATGCACCGCTTAACCACGTGGCCATGCCGGCGGCCGGTTCGCCGCTGTCGGCAGCGCTGGACCCACGGGTCGATGAGCAGGTCGTGCAGGAGCAGATGCAGGCGCCAGTGGCCGCCGAGGACACCGAGGCGGAAGACGAACAGGTGGAAGAAGAGGGTGATGCGGGTGAGTCGGGGGAAAAACCGGCACCGGTGTGATGCCGCTGCCGGCAGGCTGCGATCGATCGCAGCCTCGTTCCTCGGCAGCGGCTACACCTCAGTAGTCGTCTTTATCGAAACGCCGCGCTTCACGTTGCAGCTGATACACGAAGGTCTCGACCTTGCGCTGCATCTGTCCGCTGATGTTGTGGAAGCGCACGCCGGCGAAGGTGGTGTTGAAGCGCTCTTCGAAATGCAGGTGGCGCAGTTCCACTTCAACCTGGGTCAGGCCCAGTGGCGTACCGGTGGCGAACTTCTCGTACACCTGGCCCAGTTGCAGGCGCTCTTCGACATTCCCTTCAAAGCGCAGCTTGCAGCCGGTGGCGGAGATGTCCAGCAGTTTGCCACGCAGCTCACCCTTGCCCTTGAGCTTGTCGCCATCGAGCTTGATGTCGACCAGTTGCGACAGCTTCAGCGCAGCACGGAAGGCATTGCGCCGCTGGTGATAGGCCACCTCGGTCGGCAACGCGCCACGGTAGCAGCGGTGGCCGTCGACCTCGCTGATGGTCTGCGGGGTGTTGCATTCCCAGGCAATGCGCACGCCGTCATGAAAGCCCTCGACCCGGAACGGCTCGCCATTCTCGAGAAAGCGCTCGCCGTCGCGGGGCACCATTTCGTCCAGCGACAGGCGATTGCCTTCGCGGTCGACATCGACCACATAGCTCTGGAAGCGCTGGCTGCGTTCGTGGAAGGTGATGATCAGCGGGTCATGGCTCTCTTGCAGTGACCGCAAGTTGGCGGCAATTTCCAAAGGGGTGGTCAGCACCTTCGGAGGCTGCGGAGCTTCTGCTTCATTCAACACGGGTAGTCAATCTCCAGGCAAAAACGACACACGCAATTAACGGCATTTTGCCAGTATGTTCCGTGCCTTGATACAGGGAATCAAGCCTGACTAAGCGCCCGTGGCTTGGCAAGGGGGGAGGTCGAGCCGCGGCTGTCATACAGCGACGGTGATTCGCCACCCATGAGGATTCTCAGCTGGTTGGCCGTGGCGCCTTGCTGGATCTGGATCAGCTGGCCGTTGCGCGCATTGAGCGCCTGGCACTCGGCGAGCAGTTTGCCCAGGGCATCCAGTTGTTGCAGGAGCCGCTCGCCCGCCTGCGAGTGGCTGGCCAGTTGTACGACACCGTCACGGTCCTGGCTCAGGCCGAGGCTGGCGAGCAGTTCGCTGCGCCGCCGACCTTGCTGATCGAGAAGAATCACCAGCGACTGCTTGCGCGCGAGGATGTCTTCCAGCAGCGGCATGTCGCGGCCGTGCAGGGCAATCGACTCGGTCTGCAGCAATTCGAGCAGTTGTTGCGCTGGCGCAAAATCGTCTTCGATCAGTTGCAGCAGGGTAATGTCGTGCATGGCTGGCTCTTGGTTTCCGGCGTCCTGAAGTCAGCGCGCCTGGGGCTAGCGCTGGGCTTCGAAATCTAGCAGTTTGCTGGCAACGCGGTTGCTGTCGACCTGGTAGCTGCCGTTGGCGATGGCCTGTTTCAACTCCGCCACCCGGGCGCTGTTGACAACCGGCTGCTCGCGCAGCTTGTCAGTGACCTGTTGCAACTGCTGGGCCTCTTGGCTGAGGTGTACGGTTTCGCCGCTGGCGCTGCCCTGAACGACACTGTCGCTCTTGGCCGCGGCATTGCTGGCGGTGCTTTCCTGGCTGTTGCCAGTGCGCACGCCGCCGGCAACCGACGGAGAGTTATTCAAACGACTGAAGTCGATGACCATGATCAAAAAACCTCTGGGTATTTGGACGCTTGCCTTGTTTTCGGCCAACCCGAAAGAAACTTTAGGCGCAATTGCACGGCAATCTGCACGGCAGGCTCAAGCGCTGGGCTCCCAATCGGACACAGTTTAGGAAAAGCGCTTGCCGATCGCCAGGGTTGTTCGCAGGTCTGCTGTCTACATGGCCACTTCCACCTGTCCCGGCCCTGTGACCCTGGCCTTGACCACGCGTTTTGAATTGAGGTTGCGCACCCTGATCTGTTCGCTCTGGCCGCCCTTGCTCAGGGCTTCGCCCGGCATGCGCACGCTGAGGCTGCCGCTGCGGGCGGTGATGACCACCTGATCGCCCTTGCGGATGACGTCGGCCTGCTCCAGGTGCTGGGGTGTCAGCACCTGGTCCATGACCGTCGGTCGGATAACCTTGAAGCCGATGGCCTGGTCCAGGCTGGACAGGAAACCCTGGTTCAGCGTGCCGACGTCACGCTCGCGCAGGATGACATCCTGCTCGCCGACAATGCTCTCGCGCTTGAGCGGGCGAGCCACGGTCACCACATTGCGAAACAGGCGGACCTGGGCCGGTACGAACACGGTCCAGGGGGCGGCGCCTTCGCAGCGAACCCGCACGGTGACGCGTCCCAGTGGCTGTGCCGGGCTTTCCAGGCTGGCATCCAGCTGCCGGTCGCAAAGCGGCATGCGCAGACGCGGATCGAGGGTGTTGACCTGGATTTCGTAGCGGCCTTCGGTCTGGCTGCTGGCCAGATAATCTTCAACGGTGAATTCAAGAAACCCCTGGGTGACACCGATAAGCTGTTCAGGCAAGGTGAACGCGTCAGCCAGGGTTCGAACGCCAGGAACCAGCAGGCCCAGCGCAGCAAGGAGGCCGGGCAGTTGGCGGGTCAGGCGTCGGAAAAATGTCGTTTTCATGTTCATGCGATTAAAAAAAGCAAAGCGCGTGCCGACTGGGTACGTGGCTCGAAGCGTTTGGTGAAGGAGTCTGGCATGGCGGGTGTAATGGATTCGGTGAACCAGCGCACGCAACTGGTGGGGCAGAACCGCCTGGAGCTGCTGCTGTTTCGCCTCAATGGCGATCAGTTGTACGGGATCAACGTGTTCAAGGTGCGGGAGGTACTGCAGTGCCCATCGCTGACCGTGATGCCCAGGTCCAACCCGGTTGTGCGCGGTGTCGCGAATATCCGAGGAGCAACCATCCCGATCCTGGATCTGGCGATGGCGACCGGCATGCCCGGTCTGCGTGAAGAGACCAGCAACAGCTTCGTGATCATCACGGAGTACAACACCAAGACCCAGGGTTTTCTGGTGCACTCGGTGGAGCGCATCGTCAACATGAACTGGGAGGAGATCCATCCGCCACCCAAGGGCACCGGGCGCGATCACTACCTGACCGCGGTGACCCGGGTCGACGGCAAGATGGTCGAGATCATCGACGTGGAGAAGATCCTCGCCGAAGTGGCACCGACTTCCGAATCGATCTCCGAAGGCGTGGTCGATGCCGAGGTGCAGGACAAGGCAGTGCTGTTGCGGGTGCTGACGGTCGATGACTCGTCGGTGGCACGCAAGCAGGTCAGTCGTTGCCTGCAGACCGTCGGGGTCGAAGTGGTGGCGCTCAATGATGGTCGCCAGGCGCTGGACTACCTGCGCAAGCTGGTGGATGAGGGCAAGCGGCCGGAGGACGAGTTCCTGATGATGATCTCCGACATCGAGATGCCGGAGATGGATGGCTACACCCTGACCGCCGAGATCCGCAGCGACCCGCGCATGCAAAACCTGCATATCATCCTGCATACTTCGCTGTCCGGGGTGTTCAACCAGGCGATGGTCAAGAAGGTCGGGGCGGATGATTTCCTCGCCAAGTTCAAGCCGGACGACCTCGCCCAGCGCGTCGTCGACCGCATCAAGGCCACGCATTAACGGCCAGGGGCATGGCCCCTGGTGGTTCACACGATTTAAGAGGCGGCATCATTGTCTACGGGTAATTTGGATTTCGAACAGTTCCGGGTCTTCCTGGAAAAAGCCTGTGGCATCCTGCTGGGCGAAAATAAGCAGTACCTGGTCTCCAGCCGTCTCAACAAGCTGATGGAGCAACAGGGCATCAAGTCCCTGAGCGAGCTGGTGCAGCGTATCCAGGGTCAGCCACGCAGCGGATTGCGCGAGCAGGTGGTCGATGCCATGACCACCAACGAGACCCTCTGGTTTCGCGACACCTATCCGTTCGAAGTGCTCAAGAACAAGGTGTTGCCCGAGCAGATCAAGGCCAACCCGGGGCAGCGTTTGCGCATCTGGTCGGCTGCCTGTTCCTCGGGGCAGGAGCCGTACTCGATCTCCATGGCCATCGACGAGTTCGAGCGCAGCAACATCGGCCAGTTGAAGATGGGCGCGCAGATCGTTGCCACCGACCTGTCCGGGTCGATGCTCAACAACTGCCGTACCGGTGAGTACGACAGCCTGGCCATCGCCCGCGGGCTGTCCCAGGAGCGTCTGCAGCGCTACTTCGATGTCAAGGCACCGGGTCGCTGGGCGGTCAAGGCGCCGATCCGCAGCCGCGTGGAGTTTCGTTCCTTCAACCTGCTCGACAGCTATGCGAGCCTGGGCAAGTTCGACATTGTGTTCTGTCGCAACGTGCTGATCTACTTCTCGGCGCAGGTCAAGAAGGACATCCTGATGCGCATTCACAGTACCTTGAAGCCGGGTGGTTACCTGTTCCTGGGGGCTTCCGAGGCGCTCAATGGCTTGCCGGACCACTACCAGATGGTTCAGTGCAGCCCGGGTATCATCTACCAGGCCAAGTAAAGCGCACGCCGTGTAGGAGCGGGCTTGCCCCGCGAATGGATCAGCTCGTCATCAATGCGTTGGCGCTGGCGACGATGAGCATATCCATTCCCCGCGGCGGCGCGGCTGGCTGGTTTCGTCCTTTACGGCGACCCACTTTTGAGGGCAAAAGTGGGCAAAACCCGTGTCCCTGCATCCGGCCCTGCGGCGCTCGCCGGCCATCCATGGCCGTCGCCCCACTACGCAAGGGTTCCACTCGGCCTCCTGATGGGACAATCGGTGGCGCCTGGAATATCGCGCGTTCAGAAGCAAGAGCAAAGGCAGAGCGAAGCTTGGTCTCAGCTTTCCGATTTCGCCTTTGCCCTTGCCTTTGCCTTTGCTTCTGCTGTTCGTACATCGCCAGTCCAGACGACACGATTCGTCCCTTCAGGAGGCTGAGCGCAGGTATTGCGTAGTCGGGTGCAGGCCATGGATGGCCTGCAAGCACCGCAGGGCCATGGATGGCCCTTCGGTGCGCCCCGGCGGGAGCAATGCCGGAGGGAAGGGGCCCGCAGCGTAGCGGAGGGCCGGATGCAGGGACGCACGGTTTGCGCCACTTTGCCATGACAAAGTGGCCCGCCGTAAAGGCGGAAGGGGCCAGCAGCGTCACCATCGCGAATGGATCAGCTCGCAACACGGCAAGCCAAAGCGTTGGCACTGAAGGCGGTGAGCATATCCATTCCCTGTGGCGGCTCCAACGGCTGGTTTCGCCCTTTACGGCGACCCACTTTTGAGGGCAAAAGTGGGGCAAAACCCGTGTCCCTGCATCCGGCCCTTCGCTGCGCTACGGGTACCCTCGTTCCACCCTTGCTCCCGTGGGGGCGCGCCGAAGGGCCGTCCCTGGCCCTACGGCGCTCGCCGGCCATCCATGGCCGTCGCCCCACTACGCAAGGGTTCCACTCGGCCTCCTGAAGGGACGATCGATGGCGCCTGGAATATCGCGCGTTCAGAAGCAAGAGCAAAAGCAGAGTGAAGCGCGGGCTCGGCTTTGCGCTTTTGCTTTTGCTGTTCGTACATCGCCAGCCCAGACGACGCGATTCGTCCCTTCAGGAGGCTGAACGCAGGTATTGCGTAGTCGGGTGCAGGCCATGGATGGCCGCCGTAAAGGCGGAAGGGGCCAGCAGCGTCACTGCATCAAATGGATCAGCTCGCAACACGCCAGACCAAAGCGCCGGCGCCGCCAAATTGCCGCTTTGCCGGCGCCAGGCGGAATGCCCTTGCCGCTTTTCTGGCATTGCCCCTGATGGAAAACCGTTGAAAGCCCCGTAAATACGGGGCTTTGTTTTTTGGCATGGCTCTTGCTCTGTCACTGCCAACGAATTATCCGGTCAACCTTCGAAGGTTTCCCCGACATGAGCATCAGCTTCGACAAAGCGCTCGGCATTCACGAAAAGGCACTGGGCTTTCGCGCCCAGCGTGCCGAAGTGCTGGCCAACAACATCGCCAACGCCGATACGCCCAACTACAAGGCGCGGGACATGGACTTCTCCTCGGTGCTGGCTGCCGAGAGCGAGAAGGCCAAAAGCGGCCGCTTCGCCCTGGACCGGACCAACACCCGGCACATCGAGGCCGAAGGCCTGACCATGGGCGACGACACCCTGCAGTACCGCACGCCGATGCAGCCGTCGATCGACCAGAACACCGTCGATGCCCAGCTCGAACAATCCAGCTACGCGGAAAACGCCGTGGGCTTCCAGGCCAGCTTCACGCTGCTCAACAGTAAATTCAAAGGGCTGGTTTCGGCCCTGCGCGGAGAGTAAGTCATGTCCCTCGCCAGTGTCTTCAACATTGCCGGTAGCGGCATGAGCGCGCAGACCACGCGCCTGAATACCGTCGCTTCGAACATCGCCAACGCCGAGACCGTGTCGTCGAGCATCGACCAGACCTACCGTGCTCGCCACCCGGTGTTCGCCACCACCTTCCAGCAGGCCCAGGGCGGCGTCAGCCAGTCGCTGTTCCAGGACCAGGACAACGCCGGCCAGGGCGTGCAGGTGCTCGGCGTGGTCGAGGACCAGAGCAACCTGGAAGCGCGCTACGAGCCCAACCACCCGGCGGCGAACAAGGACGGCTACGTCTACTACCCGAACGTCAATGTGGTCGAGGAAATGGCCGACATGATCTCGGCCAGTCGCTCGTTCCAGACCAATGCCGAGCTGATGAACACGGCCAAGACCATGATGCAGAAAGTGCTGACCCTGGGTCAGTGATAGGGGCTTTGGAATGAGTACGACAGACTCCACCAGCAGCGTTTCCAGCTCTGTACTGCAATCGCTGCAGAAGCCGGAAACCACTGGCAACAGCAAGACCGGCACCGCAGGCAGCGCCCTGGGCAAGGATGCGTTCCTGCAATTGCTGGTCACCCAGATGAAGAACCAGAACCCGCTCGATCCGCAGGAGAACGGCGAGTTCGTGGCGCAGCTGGCGCAGTTCAGCAGCCTGGAAGGCATTCAGACGCTCAACGATTCGGTGTCCACCATTGGTGGCGCGTTCCTCTCGTCCATCGCCCTGCAGGCCTCTTCGCTGGTCGGGCGAAATGTGGTCGTGCAGACCGACAAGGCGGTCGTCGACACCAGCAAGGAAATGCGCGGCTCGGTCAACCTGACCTCGTCCAGCACCGCGACCACTGTCGGCATCTATGACAGTGACGGCGAGCTGGTGCGCACCCTCGACCTGGGCAGCCAGAAGGGCGGCCGGGTGGACTTCACCTGGGATGGCAAGGACAGCGACGGCGAAGTAGCACCTGCCGGCACTTACAGCTTCAAGGCCTCGGGCACCATCGAAGGGGTGGCCACGACCATGACGACCAACCTGCCGGCCTCGGTCAGCAGTGTGACCATGGGCAGCAATGGTTCGGAAATGATGCTGAACCTGGCCGGCCTCGGCAGCATCGGACTGTCGAAAATTCAATCCATTGGAATCTAGGGCCGACAACACGGCAGGAGTGAGCACATGTCTTTCAATATCGGTCTTAGCGGCCTGTATGCAGCAAACAAGGCCCTGAATGTCACCGGCAACAACATCGCCAACGTTGCCACCACGGGTTTCAAAACCTCCCGTGCCGAATTCGCCGACCAGTACGCGTCGTCGATCCGTGGTACCAGCGGCAAGACCGCAGTGGGCAGTGGTGTGACCACTGCCGCCGTGTCGCAGATGTTCACCCAGGGTAACTTCACCGGCACCGGCCAGAGCCTGGACCTGGCCATCGACGGCAACGGCTTCTTCGCCATGAACGACAACGGCTCGAAGATCTACACCCGTGCCGGTGCCTTCTACAGCGACAAGGCCGGCTACATCGTCAACGCCCAGGGTTCCAATCTGCAAGGCTATGGCGTGGATGCCGATGGCAAGCTGGTCAAGGGCGTGATGACCGATCTCAAGATCGACACCTCCAACCTGGAGCCGCGCCCGACCTCGCGCATCTCCGAGACGGTCAACCTCAACTCCAGCGCCACCGAGCCGAAGGTCACGCCGTTCGATCCGTCGAACGTCGCCACCTATAACTACACCTTCAACACCGATGTGTACGACAGCCAGGGTAACGCCCACCAGCTGAACCAGTACTTCGTCAAGGATTCCGGCACCAACTCCTGGACCATGTACAGCACCATCAACGGCCGCAACCCGGCGGACCCGACCCTGTCCACGCCGCTGGTCAACAAGCTGCCGTTCAAGTCTGACGGTACCCTCGATACCGCCGCGATGACCCCGGGGGCAGTACCTGGCGGGCTGACCATCGGCGCTGACAAGTCGTTCCAGATCGATAACTGGATTCCGGCCGAGAAAAATGCAGCAGGCAACTGGGTGGCCAATGGCGCCACCGCGCGTGCCGGTGGCGTCGCCCTCGACATGCTGGCGACCACCCAGTACAACGCCGCCTCCGCCACCACCGCCAAGAACCAGGATGGCTACGCCACCGGCGAGCTCAGCGGCCTGACGGTCGACCAGAGCGGCAACCTGTTCGCCAACTTCACCAACGGCCAGGACAAGGTGATCGGCCAGGTGGCCATCGCCAACTTCGCCAACGTCCAGGGCTTGCAGCCGGTGGGCGGCACCAGCTGGCAGGAAACCTACGCTTCCGGTGTGCCGGTGATCGGTGAGCCGGATACCGGCACCCTGGGCAAGATCTATGGCGGCTCCCTGGAAGACTCCAACGTCGACCTGACCGGCGAGCTGGTCAACCTGATCAAGGCACAGAGCAACTACCAGGCAAACGCCAAGACCATCTCCACCGAAAGCACCATCATGCAGACCATCATCCAGATGACCTGATGCGTCATGGTGTGCCGAGCCCCTGCTTGCAGGGGCTTTTTTTATCAGGTGAACGATCGGGGAGGAGGGCGGATGAGGCGATTGGCAGTGATAGCGGTGCTGTTGCTGTGCTCTGTCGCACAGGCGGCGCCAGCGCCCTGGTACCAATGGCAAAGCAAGGTCACCGGGCGCTACCTGTGTGCCCAGGTCGATCCTGGCGAGGGCTGGGTGCGGCATTCCGGGCCCTATGACAATGCCGGTTGCCGCCGCTACTGAAGGCAGCCTTGCCGCTGGCGGCAAGAGTTCGCCGACAAACTGACGGCGCTCCCCCTTGCGTCAAGCCTGAAAGCCCCGGAATACGGGGCTTTGTTCATTATGGTTCGATAATTGCTTCAAGCAGGCCAAGGTGGCAGCGCGGCGAGGGGCCGTGCAGAGGAGATCCTGTGGACAAGATGCTTTACGTGGCCATGACCGGGGCCAGCCAGAACGCACTGGCGCAGAAGGCGCATGCCAACAACCTGGCAAACATTTCCACCACCGGTTTCCAGCGCGACCTGGAGCAGGCGCGCTCGATGCCGGTATTCGGTGACAGCTTTCCGGCGCGTGCCTATGCCATGACCGAGCGGCCGGCGACGGATTTCACGCCAGGCTCGATGCTGGAGACCGGCCGTGACCTGGATGTGGCCATCGGCGGTGACGGTTTCATCGCCGTGCAGGCGCCCGACGGCAGCGAAGCCTATGTGCGCACGGCCAGCATGAACATCGACGCCCTGGGTGTGCTGCGTGCCGGCAACGGCATGCCGGTCATGGGCAATGGCGGGCCGATCGCCGTGCCGCCGGAGCAGAAGATCGAGGTCGGTGAAGACGGCACCATCACCATCCGCGCCATGGGCGAGGGGCCGCAGGTGATGGCCCAGGTCGACCGGATCAAGATGGTCAACCCCGACCTCAAGACCATGACCAAGGGCCTGGATGGCTTGATCCATCCCGACAATGGCCAGCCGCTCGCGGCGGATGGCAACGTCCGGCTGGTGTCGGGATTCCTTGAGACCAGCAACGTCAATGCGGTCGAGGAAATGACCTCGGTGCTGGCGCTGTCCCGTCAATTCGAACTGCACATCAAAATGATGACCACGGCCAAGGAAGGCGATGAAGCCATGGCTCGGGTTTTGCAAATCGGCTAATCACTTTCAGGTAGCGCCGTAAAACAGGCGCGCAAGGAGAACAGCATGCTTCCGGCTCTTTGGGTCAGTAAAACCGGTCTGTCCGCCCAGGACATGAACCTGACCACCATTTCCAACAACCTGGCGAACGTCTCGACCACCGGCTTCAAGCGTGATCGCGCCGAATTCCAGGACCTGCTCTACCAGACCCGCCGCCAGCCGGGCGCCAATTCGACCCAGGACAGCGAGCTGCCTTCGGGCCTGCAACTGGGTACCGGTGTGCGCATCGTCGGCACCCAGAAGAACTTCACTGCCGGCAGCCTGCAGACCACCGAGAACCCCCTGGACATGGCCATCGATGGCCGTGGTTTCTTCCAGATCCTGCAGCCTGATGGCACCGTTTCGTACACCCGTGACGGTACCTTTCACCTGAACTCCGACGGCCAGATCGTCACCGCCAGCGGCTTTGCCCTGGAGCCGGCAGTTGTTGTTCCGCCCGAGGCGCAGACCTTCACTGTCGGTCGCGACGGTACGGTGTCCATCACCACCGCCGGCAACCCGGCAGCGCAGGTGATCGGCAACATCCAGACCGCCGATTTCATCAACCCGGCCGGCCTGCAGGCGGTGGGTGGCAACCTGTTCCTGGAAACCGCCGCCAGCGGCGCGCCGCAAGTCGGTACCCCGGGCTTGAACGGCTTCGGCATGGTCCAGCAGCAGACCCTGGAAAACTCCAACGTCAGTACCGTGGAAGAGTTGGTCAACATGATCACTACCCAGCGTGCCTACGAGATGAACTCCAAGGTCATTTCCACGGCCGACCAGATGCTCTCGTTCGTTACCCAGAACCTGTAAGTGAAGTCTTCGAGGTCGCTCGCATAGCGCCTGTTACACCGTGAGGTCAGAGTCATGAGTCGTCTGTTATCCGTACTTGCCCTGAGTGGGGTCACCGTGCTGGCCGGCTGCGTTGCGCCGACGCCAAAGCCCAACGATCCCTACTATGCGCCGGTATTGCCGCGCACGCCCCTGCCGGCGGCGGCCAACAACGGCTCGATCTACCAGGCCGGTTTCGAGCAGAACCTGTACAGCGACCGCAAGGCGTTCCGGGTCGGTGACATCATCACCATCACCCTCAACGAGCGGACCCAGGCAAGCAAGAACGCCAATTCGCAGATCGCCAAGAACAGCAAGGCCGACATCGGCCTGACCTCGTTGTTTGGTTCGTCCATGACCACCAACAACCCGTTCAGCGATGGCGACCTGAGTCTGAGTGCAGGCTACAGCGGCGACCGCGCCACCAAGGGCGACAGCAAGGCCGGGCAGGGCAACAGCCTGACCGGCTCGATCACCGTGACCGTGGCCGATGTGCTGCCCAACGGCATCATCGCCGTGCGGGGCGAGAAGTGGCTGACCCTCAACACCGGTGATGAACTGGTGCGCATCGCCGGCATGATCCGCGCCGACGACATCGCCACCGACAACACCGTGCCCTCGACCCGGGTGGCTGATGCGCGCATCACCTATTCGGGGACCGGCTCCTTTGCCGATGCCAGCCAGCCGGGCTGGTTCGACCGCTTCTTCATCAGCCCGCTTTGGCCTTTCTAGGTTCGGATGACCATGTTCAACTTCAAGCAGCTGATCGCCGCCGCGTTCCTGATGTCTGCCGCGTTTGCCGTCCAGGCCGAACGCCTGAAGGATATCGCCAGCATTTCCGGCGTACGCAGCAACCAGCTGATCGGCTACGGCCTGGTGGTGGGCCTCAATGGCACGGGTGACCAGACCACCCAGACGCCATTCACCCTGCAGACCTTCAACAACATGCTCTCGCAGTTCGGCATCAAGGTACCGGCAGGTACCGGCAACGTGCAGCTCAAGAACGTCGCCGCCGTGTCGGTGCATGCCGACCTGCCGCCGTTCGCCAAGCCAGGCCAGGTGGTGGACATCACCGTGTCGTCGATCGGCAACTCCAAGAGCCTGCGCGGCGGCAGCCTGTTGATGACCCCGCTCAAGGGTATCGACGGCAACGTCTACGCCGTCGCCCAGGGCAACCTGGTGGTCGGTGGCTTCGATGCCGAAGGCCGTGACGGTTCCAAGATCACCGTCAACGTACCGTCGGCCGGGCGCATCCCCGGTGGCGCCTCGGTCGAGCGCGCCGTGCCCAGTGGTTTCAACCAGGGCAACAGCCTGACCCTGAACCTCAATCGTCCGGACTTCACCACCGCCAAGCGCATCGTCGACAAGGTCAATGAGCTGCTCGGCCCGGGCGTGGCCCAGGCCGTGGACGGTGGTTCGGTGCGGGTGACCGCGCCGCTCGATCCGAGCCAGCGGGTCGACTACCTGTCGATCCTCGAGAACCTGGAGATCGATCCGGGCCAGGCGGTGGCCAAGGTCATCATCAACTCGCGTACCGGTACCATTGTCATCGGCCAGAACGTCAAGGTGTCGCCGGCGGCGGTAACCCACGGCAGCCTGACCGTGACCATCACCGAAGACCCGATCGTCAGCCAGCCGGGGCCGTTCTCCAATGGCCAGACCGCGGTGGTGCCACGCTCGCGGGTCAATGCCGAGCAGGAAGCCAAGCCGATGTTCAAGTTCGGTCCGGGTACCACCCTGGATGAGATCGTGCGCGCAGTGAACCAGGTGGGCGCGGCCCCCAGTGACCTGATGGCGATCCTCGAAGCCCTGAAACAGGCCGGCGCCCTGCAGGCCGACCTGATCGTGATCTGAGGGGGGTGGCCATGGACATGCCGAAAAGCGCATTCAGCGCCGCCGACAGCGGCGCTTATACCGACCTCAATCGCCTGAGCTCGCTCAAGGTCGGCGACCGCGACAGCGACGCCAACCTGCGCAAGGTGGCCCAGGAATTCGAGTCGCTGTTTCTCAACGAAATGCTCAAGTCGATGCGTTCGGCCAGTGATGTGCTGGCCAAGGACAACCCGCTCAACACCGAGACCACCAAGCAGTACCAGCAGATGTACGACCAGCAGCTGGCGGTGAGCATGTCCCGCGAGGGTGGCGGTATCGGCCTGCAGGATGTGCTGATGCGCCAGCTGTCCAAGCAGAAGGCGGCAGCGGTGAACAACAGCCCGTTCCCACGCTTCGATGTCCAGCCTCGTGCGCTGGGGGCGACGGCGGTTGGCGCGGCCGATCAGCCGCAGGCCACCGGCACCGTCCGTAATGATGTGGCCGCGCTCAATTCCCGTCGCCTGGCCTTGCCCGGCAAACTCACCGATCGCTTGCTGGCTGGCCTGGTGCCGTCGGCCGCCGGTACGCCGGCTGCCATCAATACCGCACCGATCCCCGGGCGCTCGACCCTGGCCGGTGACGCCGTGGTCAAAGGTGACTGGCAGCCGGCCCAGGCCTTTGCCGCACCCGGCGAACTGCGAATCCAGGGACGCGCCATGGCCCAGCCGCCGTTGGCGCCGGCCAAGCGTGCCTTCAGTTCTTCCGATGAGTTCGTCGCCACCATGTTGCCGATGGCCGAGCAGGCCGCCAAGCGCATCGGTATCGACCCGCGCTACCTGGTGGCCCAGGCGGCCCTGGAAACCGGTTGGGGCAAGTCGGTCATGCGCCAGGCCGATGGCAGCAGCAGCCACAACCTGTTTGGCATCAAGGCCACCGGCAACTGGCAGGGTGGCCAGGCGCGGGCGATCACCAGCGAGTTCCGCGACGGCCAGTTCGTCAAGGAAACGGCGGCGTTCCGTTCCTACGATTCCTACCAGGACAGCTTCCACGACCTGGTCACCTTGTTGCAGAGCAACGCGCGCTATAAAGATGCGCTCAGTGCGGCCGATACACCGGAACAGTTTGCCAGAGAGCTGCAAAAGGCCGGCTATGCCACTGACCCCTCGTACGCGAGCAAGATCATCAACATTGCCCGGCAGTTGCAACCCACCCCGCAGTACGCCTTGGCTGGCGGTACCACAAATCTATAAGGATTGAAGCATGTCGAATCTGATCTCGATCGGGCTGAGTGGCCTGAATGCCAGCCAGGCAGCGCTCGCGGTGACCTCGAACAACATCGCCAACGCCGCGACCTCGGGTTACTCGCGCCAGCAGACCGTGCAGGTCGCCGCCGGGGGCATGCAGAACATCGGCGTCGGCTTCATCGGCACCGGTACCACCCTGTCGGATGTGCGCCGCATTTATAACGGCTACCTGGACAACCAGCTGCGCACCGCCACTTCGCTCAACGCCGATGCCCTGTCATTCCAGGACCAGATCACCAGCGTCGACAAGCTGCTGGCCGACAGCAACACCGGCATCAGCTCGGTGCTCACCTCGTTCTTCTCCGCCTTGCAGACCGCGTCGGCTACCCCGGGCGACGTCGCTTCGCGGCAGTTGCTGCTGACCCAGGCGCAGACCCTGAGCAACCGCTTCAACGCCATCTCCTCGCAGATGAGCCAACAGAGCGACAGCATCAATTCGCAGCTCGATACCCTGAGCGGCCAGGTCAACAAGCTGACCTCCAGCATTGCCGAATACAACAAGCAGATCGTGCAGTTGTCGTCCACCGGCAACACCCCCAACAACCTGATCGATGCGCGCAACGAAGCGGTGCGCTCGCTCAACGAGCTGGTCGGTGTCACCGTGCAGGAGCGCGGCGGCAGTATCGATGTGTACCTGGGCACCGGCCAGTCGCTGGTGACCGGCAACACCGCCAACACCCTATCGGTCGGGCCCAGCGCCCGCGACAAGAGCCAGTACAGCCTGACCATCAACTACCAGACCTTCAGCTCCGATGTCACCTCGGTGGTCACCGGTGGCCAGATCGGTGGCTTGCTGCGTTATCGCAACGATGTGCTCAACCCGTCGATCAATGAACTGGGGCGCGTCGCCCTGGTGGTCGCCGACAGCATCAACAGCCAGCTGGGGCAGGGGCTCGATGCCAACGGCCAGTTCGGCAGCAACCTGTTCTCCAGCATCAACAGCGCCACTGCCATCAGCCAGCGTAGCCTGGCGGCCTCCGGCAACAGCGCAGGCTCGGGCAACCTCGATGTCACCATCGCCAACAGCGGTGCGCTGACCACCCACGACTACGAGGTCAAGTTCACCAGCGACAAGCAGTACACCGTGCGCCGTTCCGACGGCACCGACATGGGTACCTTCAGCCTGGACGACGATCCGGCGCCGGTGATCGACGGTTTCAGCCTCAAGCTCAACGGGAGTGGCCTGGCGGCCGGTGACTCGTTCAAGGTCATTCCCACCCGCGCGGCGGCGGGCAGCATCAATACCGTGATGACCGATGCCAACAAGCTAGCCTTCGCCGGGCCGATCAGCGCCACCGCCGGCAGCGGCAATGGTGGCACCGGCACCATCAGCCAGCCGACCCTGGGCGATCGCCTGGATATCTACAGCGGCGCCGACCTTGCGCTGATGCAGGACTCGATCAAGCAGTCGATGCCGGTGCGGGTGGTGTTCAGTGACGCCAGCGGCGGCACCCAGGGCTACAAGCTGTTCGATGCCAAGGGCACCGAGATCGGCAGCGGCAGCATCGTGCCAGGCCAGGACAACAAGCTGTCCTTCGCCGTGCCGATGCGCGATGCGACGGGGGCACCGATTCTCGATGGCAGCGGCAACCCGCGTACCTTCGAGGTCGAAACCACCATTGGCGGCAGCCCGGCCGGTGACGACAGCTTCACCCTGGGCTTCAACGTCGACGGCAAGTCCGACAACCGCAATGCCCAGGACCTGCTTCGCCTGCAGACCCAATCCACGGTCGGCACCGGCTCCGGCGGCGGCATCAGCTTTACCTCGGCCTATGCCTCGCTGGTCGAGCGGGTGGGTGCCAAGGCCAGCCAGGCGCAGATCGACACCAAGGCCAGCGGCGCCGTGATCGATTCGGCCAAGGCCAGCCGTGGCGCGGTGTCCGGGGTCAACCTGGATGACGAAGCTGCCGGCCTGGTCAAGTTCCAGCACTACTACACCGCGTCGTCGCAGATCATCAAGACCGCGCAAGAAACCTTCAGCACCTTGATCAACGCCCTGTAAGGAGTAGCCGATCGTGCGTATTTCCACTGCTCAGTTCTATGAGACCAGCGCCACCAGCTACTCGAAGAACTTCTCCGACGCGGCCAAGACCCAGGCGCAAGTGTCGTCGGGCGTGCGTATCCAGACGGCGGCGGATGATCCGGTCGGCGCCGCGCGGCTGTTGCTGCTGCAGCAGCAGAGCGCTTTGCTGGGCCAGTACAACGCCAACATCACCACGGTGAACAATGCCCTGTTGCAGGAAGAGAGCGTGCTTTCGACCATCAACGAGGCGATGCAGCGTGCCAGCGAGCTGGCCATCCGTGCCGGTGGCGGCAGCCTGAGCGATGCCGACCGCACCTCCATCAGCAGCGAGTTGAAGGAAATCGAGGCCAACATCTTCGGCCTGCTCAATTCGCGCGATGCCAATGGCAACTACATGTTCGGTGGCTCCAAGACCTCGTCGCCACCCTACGTGCGCAACAGCGACGGCACCTACAGCTACCATGGTGACCAGACCCAGCTCAGCCTGCAGATCTCCGACACCCTGCACCTGGCCACCAACGACACCGGCTTCAGCATTTTCGACCAGGCCACCAACAAGTCCCGCACCCAGAGCAGCCTGCAGGCGCCGGCAACGGATGATGGCCGTGTCAATGTGTCCCAGGGCTTGTTGAGCTCGGTCAACACCTACAACAACGGTGGGTTTGCCAAGGGCCAGCCTTACACCCTGACCTTTACCAGCGCCACCACCTACAGCATCACCGACGCCAACGGCAACGACATCACCAGCGAGACGCCCACCAATGGCGTGTTCGACACCAAGGCCGAGGGTGGCAATCGCATCGCGCTGCGCGGTGTCGAGTTCGAAGTCGGTGTGAACCTCAAGGAAGGTGATGATCCGGACGCCGCGGTGGCCGGGCATGTGTTCAAGCTTGAAGCGCGTCCCGACACCCTGACCAGCACCCGTAGCGCCGGCAATCCGTCGTTGACGCAGATCACCGGCAGCACCATCACCGACGCCGATGCCTACCGCAGCGGTTTCCCCAGTGACGGGGCGGTGATCAAGTTCACCAGTGCCACCGACTACGAAATGTATGCCCAGCCCTACACGGCCGACAGCAAGCCGCTGGCTACCGGTACGGTGACCGGCAGTTCGCTGACGGTGGCCGGGGTGACTTACCAGCTGGACGGCAACACGCCGGCGGCGGGGGATCAGTTCGCGGTCAGTGCCAATACCCACAAGACCCAGAACGTACTGGAAACCCTGGGGCAGCTGCGTGCCGCCCTGGACACTCCGGTAACCGGCGAGAAATCCGAGTTCGCCCTCAAACAGGCCGTGGGCTCGGCCATCGCGAACCTTGCCAGCGCCCGTGAGCGCATTGATATCACCCGCGGCTCGATCGGCGCCCGGGGTAATTCCCTCGACATCCAGACCCTGGAGAACAGCAGTCTGGGGCTGGCCAACAAGAGCACCCAGAGCGCGATCGGCAACACTGACATGTCCACCGCTGCGATCACCCTGACTTTGCAGCAGGCCATGCTCGAGGCGTCGCAGATGGCGTTTTCCCGTTTGTCGCAACTGAGCCTGTTCAACAAGCTCTGACGCAAACCGCATAAAACCCCGGTCGGCAGCCTGCCTGCCGGGGTTTTTTTATGCCCGGTTGCACGCGGGTAACCCCTACTTTGCGGTAAATGAGTGTGACCAATGAGTCAAATCGGGCATCTTCCCTGTATTCTATCGGTGGCATTTGCAAGAATTTGTTGCCGGTTTTTTATTTGCAGGTTCAGGCAACAACACTGCCATGCGCCACTCCAAGGTGGTGCTGCCCCGTTTTTTGGCGCCCTCAGTTCTGCGAGCGGCGGTCTTTGGCTGTTTTGATTGGGAAGCCAGAATGATTGGCATAAAAAGTATCGCGAGTTACGTGCCCACCGCTGGCCTGGACAACTATGCCCAGGGCGCGAAATTCGGCAAGGATGAAGAATTCATCTTCGGCAAGATCGGCTCGACCTTTCTGCCGCGCAAGGCAGACGAGCAAGAAACCTCCGACCTGTGTGTCGAGGCTGCCAAGGCATTGTTCGCCAACAATCCGGACCTTGATCCGCAATCGATCGATGCGCTGATCGTGGTCACCCAGAACGGTGATGAAGAAGGCCTGCCCCATACGGCGGCCATCGTCCAGGACAAGCTTGGCCTGACCACCCGTGTGGCCGCCTTCGACGTGTCGCTGGGCTGCTCGGGCTATGTGTATGGCCTGTACGCGATCAAGGGCTTCATGGAAGCAGCGGGGCTGAAGAACGGCCTGCTGATCACGGCTGACCCGTACTCGAAGATCGTCGACCCGGAAGACCGCAACACCACCATGCTGTTCGGCGATGCTGCCACCGCCACCTGGATGGGCGAGAACGCCACCTGGCAGCTGGGGCAGGCACGCTTCGGCACCGACGGTTCGGGCGCTGCGCACCTGAAGGTCACCGACGGCAACTTCTTCATGAACGGTCGCCAGGTGTTCAACTTCGCCCTGCTCAAGGTGCCGGCGCACCTGCATGAGCTGCTCGAGGCCTCGGAACTGACCGCAGCGGATATCGATGCGTTTTGCATCCACCAGGGCAGTGCGGCGATTGTCGATGCCGTGGCTCGTCGCTTCGAAGAAGACCCGGAGAAACAGGTCAAGGACAAGTTCGTCAAGGACATGCTCGAAACCGGCAATACCGTGTCGTCCAGCGTGCCGCTGCTGCTGGAGAAGCACATGCTCGACGGCAGCTGGAAGCGTGTGGCCATCAGTGGTTTCGGTGTTGGTCTGTCGTGGGGTTCGGCGATTCTGTATCGCGACTGATCGCTCGGTGGTAACGAAAAAGGCGCCTGGTGGGATTCCGCCAGGCGCCTTTTTTTGTTCTTCACGGAATTCCGGGGGCGATGATCCTTGGGCTTGGGCTTGGGCTTGGGCTTGGGCTTGGGCTTTGGTTGTTGGGGGCGCGAGCTTATCCATTCCATGCGGTGACGCTGCTGGCCCCTTCCGCCTTTACGGCGGCCTACTTTTTTCTTGGAAAAAGTAGGCAAAACCGCTCGCTCCTGCATACGGCCCTACGCTG